>NZ_JBEOWJ010000011.1:0-311276 GCF_040295965.1 Streptosporangium sp. NPDC002544
GTACTGCACCGGGGACGGTGTGGGAGAGTAGGTCGCCGCCGGACAATCTTTCATGAGGGCCCTCACCTTTGGTGGGGGCCTTCGTGCTTTCCGGGGAGCTTCCGGGAAGGGGCTTGCGGGGTTTTTCTGGGGTTTTCAGTGGGCTTCCGGGTAAGGGGGGCCGGCCTCGACTCTTACCGGTTCGTAATGGTTTCCGGGGAGCCTCCGATCAAGGGGCTGTACCTGTACTCCCGCCGGTCGGTGGGCGTTCTTGGTGTTTCCACGCACTGGAATCCGAACCGTCGGCCAGTGTTTCTCGTGCTTTCCAAGGAGAGTCCCGAAAGGTGCTTCTGGGAGATGCGGAAATCATCCCAGGAGTAGGGGCTTGATGGAAAAGCCAGCCGCTCGTGTTCCGGTTAAGGCCTCCACGGGCCGCTGGAGTTCTTTCGCCATCGGGGAGAGCCTCAGCTGAGCGACCCTCTGCTCTGCCGAACCTGCGGTGGCAGGCGGGGACCGGACACTCCGCAGCGCTCTGAAATCCGGCAATGGACTGCGCCACGACGTTCGTGATCATTTACGGGTACCGGAGAAGGGCGTATGGAGTTTCGATGGCTTGCTAGGCTGGAGAGGCCGGGCCACCCCACCAGCGGGTGGCCTTCGTCGCGCCAGACCACGATAGGGCGGGGCAGCGATAGCGAACGGGGCGCACCCCGCGGCCGGAGACCGCCCGCACAGCGAACCGTCCCATCCGATCGAGGAGATGGGATGCGCTCGCAGAGTGAGCCAACGAATGGACCAGAAGTGAACAGTGACAACCGGCCTGAAGGCGCGGGTCGACGCGAAGAGGGCGAGAACCGCGGATCTGGCGGTCAGGGAGGTCACCGCGGCGATCGCGCAGGTGGCTACAGGGGACGTCCGGGAGACGGCCCCCGATATGGTGAGCGCCGAGAGTGGCGCCCGGGCGGTTCTTCCGGCTCTCGTGACCGCGGCGACAGGCCGTCCTACAACCGTGACGACCGTGGTTCCGGTCGTCCTCCTTTCAACCGAGACGACCGGCCGGGCGGTGGGCAGAGGTCTTCGGGACCGCGTGGTGACAACCAGCGTTCCTATGGTGATCGCGACCAGCCCCGAGGCGGTTCCTACGGAGCCCGTGACCGCGGGGACAGGCCGTCGTTCAACCGTGACGATCGTGGTGAGCGTAGGCCGTTCAACCGTGACGACCGTTCGGGTGGGGAGCGTCGTTCGTACGGTGACCGCGATCAGTCGCGTGGTCAGTATGGTTCGCGTCCCGATCGTGGTGAGCGCAGGCCGTTCGACCGAGATGATCGTCCGGGTGGTGGTTACCGGGGAGATCGTCCGTCGTTCAACCGTGACGATCGTGGTGAGCGCAGGCCGTTCAACCGCGATGACCGTTCGGGTGGTGGTTACCGGGGAGATCGTCCGTCGTTCAACCGTGACGATCGTGGTGAGCGCAGGCCGTTCAACCGCGATGACCGTTCGGGTGGGGAGCGTCCGTCGTTCAACCGCGATGATCGTGGTGAGCGTAGGCCGTTCAACCGTGACGATCGTTCGGGTGGGGAGCGTCCGTCGTTCAACCGTGATGATCGTCCGGGTGGGGAGCGTCGTTCGTACGGTGACCGTGACCAGGCTCGTAGCCGTTACGGTTCGCGTCCCGACAGCGGTGAGCGCAGGCCGTTCAACCGCGATGATCGTGGTGAGCGCAGGCCCTTCAACCGCGATGACCGTTCGGGTGGGGAGCGTCCGTCGTTCAACCGCGATGATCGTGGTGAGCGTAGGCCGTTCAACCGTGACGACCGCTCGGGTGGGGAGCGTCGTTCGTACGGTGACCGCGATCAGTCGCGTGGCCAGTATGGTTCGCGTCCCGATCGTGGTGAGCGCAGGCCGTTCGACCGAGATGATCGTCCGGGTGGTGGTTACCGGGGAGATCGTCCGTCGTTCAACCGTGACGATCGTGGTGAGCGCAGGCCGTTCAACCGCGATGACCGTCCGGGTGGGGAGCGTCCGTCGTTCAACCGCGATGATCGTCCGGGTGGGGAGCGTCGTTCGTACGGTGACCGTGACCAGGCTCGTAGCCGTTACGGTTCGCGTCCCGACAGCGGCGAGCGCAGGCCGTTCAACCGCGATGATCGTGGTGAGCGCAGGCCGTTCAACCGTGACGATCGTCCGGGTGGGGAGCGTCCGTCGTTCAACCGTGATGATCGTCCGGGTGGGGAGCGTCGTTCGTACGGTGACCGTGACCAGGCTCGTAGCCGTTACGGTTCGCGTCCCGACAGCGGTGAGCGCAGGCCGTTCAACCGCGATGACCGTGGTGAGCGCAGGCCCTTCAACCGTGACGACCGTCCCGCCGGCGGCTACCGGGGAGACCGCGATGGTGAGGGGTCACGCACCCGTTATGGCCGGGATGACCGGCCCGGTGGCCGTGACGAGGCTCCCAGCCGCCAGCGTGAGGAATTGCCCGAGCTTGCCCCGGACATCACCGCGGAGGAGCTCGACAAGGAGATTCGCGAGGAGCTCCGTTCCCTCCCGCTCGACCTCGCGGAGCTGATCTCTCGCCACCTCGTGGCAGCCGAGAGGGCTCTGGGCGAGGACGACGCGGAGCGGGCGTACGAGCACACCAAGGTCGCCCGCCGCTTCGCGGCCAGGATCGGAGTGATCCGCGAGGCGGTCGGCATCGCGGCCTACCATGCCGGCCACTTCTCCGAAGCACTCAGTGACCTGCGTGCGGCCCGCCGGATGACGGGTTCTGACTCGTTCCTGCCGATCATGGCGGACTGCGAGCGTGGCCTCGGCCGCCCCGAGCGCGCCCTCGACCTGGTCCGCTCCAAGGAGGCCGAGCGGCTCGACCGCGCCGGCAAGATCGAGCTCGCCATCGTGGAATCCGGCGCCCGGCGTGATCTCGGCCAGAACGATGCCGCGGTCATCACCCTCCAGCGCCTTCCCGAGTTGCGCGACACGCGTCCTCAGCCCTGGTCGGCCCGTCTCGCCTTCGCCTACGCCGACGCGTTGTTCGAGGCGGGTCACGAGGGGCCCGCCACCGAGTGGTTCGGCCGGGCGATGGCTTTCGACGAGGAGGGCGAGACCGATGCGGCCGAGCGTTACGCGGAGCTGACCGGGGCCGTCATCGAGGATCTCGAAGAGGACGACGAGTTCCAGGACGAGGAAGCCGTCGACGACGACCGCTTCCTGGACGACGCCGATGACGACGCCGATGACGAGATCGACGCCGACGACGTCATCGACGAGGTCGACATCGACGACGTGGCGACTCTGGACGCGGACATCGAGGACGAAGACGATCTCTACGAGGAGGCGTTCGGCACGGGAAAGCCCGTGATCGGTGACGCCCTGGACAACGGCGCTCCCGACGCGAACGGAACGGCGGGTATCGAGCGGAAGGTCCAGGAGAAGGAGGGAAAGGCCGACCTGGCTGTCGAGCCGGCCTTCATCGAACCTGACTTCGGCGATATTCTCCGCGATGCCCCCGATATCCACGACGATCGGGACGAGGCCGACGAGCAGGGCCAGAATCGCCGGAGCAAGCCCGAGGAGAAGTAGCTCCCCGGGGGACTTCGCCGTATTTCGGGTGAACGGGCGAACGGCCCGTTCACCCGAAATGGCGATTCCAGTGCGGCCCTGGGTCCGGGGGACGCCTCCTTACGGCTCTGTCCGGTCCAGCCAGTGCAGGATTCCAGCCACGTTGGACGGGGCGCCGCTCAGCAGTTCGAACTGCTCGGCGGTGGCCTCGTCCGCCTTCAGCGCCGCATAGCGGTCACGGGTCCGCTCCCTGACCATGGCCACCGCGTGGTCCAGGTCCATGGCCTGCGCGCGGGCCTGACGGGTCAGGTCGACCCAGACGCGCAACTCCTCGGCGGAGCGTCCCAGAATCTCTTCCACGTCCGTGACCGGCCCGTAGTGGCTGAAGAGCAGCCGTTGCGGGCCCAGCGCCTTGAACAGGGCGATCGAGTCCAGTGCGGTCCGCAGGTCGAAGTCCGGCGGGGGCGTGGCGGGGCGTAGGTCGCCCGTCTCCGGAAGGTAGACCCCGGCCGCGTCGCCGACGTAGAGGTCACCGGTGCCGGAGTCGATGAGCCCCACGTGATGTTTGGCGTGTCCCGGGGAGTAGTGGCTGCTCAGCGTGCGTCCGTTGCCGAGGTCGATGGTGCCTGTGTCGCCTAACGCGCGAATTCGTGAGGCTTCGGTGGGGGAGAGCTCGCCGAACAGGATGTCCAGCTTGTCGCCCCAGACCATTCGCGCGCTGGCCATCAGTTTGGCCGGGTCGGCGAGATGCCGGGCGCCTTTCTCGTGAACCACGACCTCCGCGTCCGGGTAGAAACCGGCAAGGTCCCCGACTCCGCCCGCGTGGTCCAGGTGGATGTGCGTGACAACGATCGTGGCGAGATCCGCCGGGCCGACGCCCAGCGAGGTCAGGGCGTCGCGTACCACGGGAGCCGAGGTGGAGGTACCCGTCTCCACCAGGCAGGGCCGATCTCCGAGAATCAGGTATCCGGCCGTGATACTGGAGTATCCGGCCATCCTCGTGTCGATCTCATAGACGTCTCCGCCGAGGGCGGTGATGTTGTCCACAGGTCACCTCATAACTGGAACCGGCGTCCCCAGAACGGTATTCGGCCATTCCGGTGCAGCTCACATCGTAGAGAGTCGTCCTCGGTCGCTCGCTTCCGTACGCGAAGAAAGATGTCGCGGGCAAGCGACCCGGTGCCGCTTGTGCGGGCCGCTGAGCTGTCGTCTCCGGGGTGACCGTGTGATCTCGGTCACTGTTCGGACCTCCGGGAGCCAGAGACCTCGGAGTCGCTCAAAGCCCCGGCTTCCTGGGGGGCCGGACCGCTCGTGGGCGGGCTCTGGGCCGAAGTGCTGAGCAGACGCAGGACCAGGCCTGTGCGGGGCTTGGGGCCGAAGGAGGTGGACTTGCGGGGCACCCGTTCTCCCCGGGCCGCGATCGCGAGCACGTCCTCGACCGCCAGCGGGCGCAGCAGCACCGCCGTCCCGCCGGAGGCCCGCGCGAGCTGTGTGGCGGCCTCCGGATCGTGGTGGACGACGCGCACCGAACGCTCGTCGTCCCGCATCCCCCACACCTTCGGCAGGAGGAACTCCGCGAGGATGGAGGTGTTCAGCGCCCGCCATCCGGCCGAGCGGTCGGTCGGCATGGCGTGCGCGAGCCGGTCGGGGTCGGGGTCGGTGAGCAGGTAGGTGGGGCCCCCGCCGGACAACAGGTAGGCCGGTCCGGTGCTCTCCTCCAGCGCGGCCAGCCCCTCGGCCAGGCCCGCGTGCTCCTGTACCTGCCAGGAGCCCCTGGCCTTGGCCAGCGCCTCCCCGAGCGGCAGCTCGGGAATGACCCGATGGATGGCCTTCAGATGCGGGGGGTAGGCGCCGGAGTCCACCAGGAGTGCGAGACCGAAATCCCAGGGCCCGGGCTCCGCGGGCCTTGAGGCGTGGTGTTCCCGCTGGAGTTCGAGGTAGGTGGCGTAGCGGTGGTGCCCGTCGGCGATCAGGGCCTGGCGAGGGCGGAGATCGGCGTTGATGGAGGCGAGCTCACCGGTGTCGGTGACGGCCCACAGCCGGTGTCTGACCCCGTCGCCGGTCACCGCCTCCGCCAGCGGAGGCCGG
Organism: Streptosporangium sp. NPDC002544; assembly: GCF_040295965.1. Taxonomy (NCBI): domain Bacteria; kingdom Bacillati; phylum Actinomycetota; class Actinomycetes; order Streptosporangiales; family Streptosporangiaceae; genus Streptosporangium; species Streptosporangium sp. NPDC002544. The sequence continues at coordinate 5,623 of NZ_JBEOWJ010000011.1, forward strand.
GATGTGGCGGTCCGGTCGACGAGGCGGGTGGCGGCGCCGCCCGCGCCGTCGTAGAGCAGGAAGATCGGCTCCAGGTTGGCCTCCGTGGTGCGCATCAGCGCCAGCCGGTTGGCGACCGGTCCGGGCATCACGTTCTCGTGCGGCAGGACGATGTGCTGGTCCGGCCCCGCCAGGCCCACGTCGCCGATGAGTCCGCGCTGCAGGATCCCGGGCCCGGACTGCTCGTAGACGTAGATCGCGGGTGTCTCGTCGGCGGCCAGCACTCCGGAGGAGAGCCACTCCTGAAGCCTCTCCCGCGCCTCGGCGTACCTGGGCTGGTCGATGCCGGGAAGGATCAAACGCACCACGTTGTTGGGGTGGGTGTCGAGCAACTCCCGTACGCCCGCCTCGTCGATGAGATCGTAAGGCGGTGAGGTGACCCCGGCCAGATCGTCGACCGTGAACCGTACGCCGCGGAACGGGCGTAGCACCAGCCCGCCGGGCACCGGCAGTTCAGGATTCGCCATAGAGGGCATGCTGCCATAAAGGCCTGAAACGGCCGGGCGCCGTCTCGAGGCTGCGGTGGTGCCCGGTCCCGTCAGGGAGTCGGCCAGATCTGTCGTCTGTCGATGAAGGAGGCCTCACACAATGGTCCAAGGACGTAGCGGTCCGTCTGATTCCCCCAACCCCGAGACGGGCGCTCCGGTCGGGGACGTCTACGAATGGTTTCAACGAGGGATGAGGTTGCTGGCCGAGGGGAGCCCGGCGGCGGCTGCCGCGCTGCTGGAGCGGGCGGCCTACGCGGAGCCGGAGTCCCGGAGCATCCGTGAGGCCCTCGCCCGGGCGCAGTTCAACTCCCGGCAGTACGCCGACGCGGTCGACAGCTTTCGCTGGATCATCGATGCGAATCCAGCCGAGGACTACGCGTATTTCGGTCTCGGGCTCGCCCTGTGGCGGACCGGGGACATGGAGGGAGCCCAGGAGCCGCTGGCCATCGCCGTCGCGATGCGGCCCGACCAGCGGCACTACGTCTCCGCTTTGAAAAGCGTGCGCGCCACGTTACGGGCCCGCCGGATGTGATCCATATGTGATCTGTGCGAGCAATGGAACGTGGGTGATGAAATAGGTCAGTGGACACGAATGCGCTGATCGACCTGTACGACACCCTCCTCCTTGATCTCGATGGGGTGGTGTATCTCGGGCGCGACGCCGTACCCGGGGCGCCCGAGGCGCTACGCCGGGCGGCGGAGCGTGGCGTGCGCCTCGCCTATGTCACCAACAACGCCTCACGCACCCCCGGCGCCATCGCCCAGCACCTGAGCGCGCTGGGCGCTCCGGCGACCCCCGACGACGTCGTCACCTCCGCCCAGGCCGCCGCACGGCTCGTGGCCGAGCGGGTCGAACCGGGTGCCGCGGTGCTGGTGGTCGGCGGGATGGGACTGCGCACCGCGTTGCGCGCCCATGGTCTGCGTCCGGTCAGCACCGCGCTGGACAGCCCGGTCGCGGTCGTCCAGGGCATAGCCCCCGACCTCTCCTACGGCCTGCTGGCCGAGGGGACACTCGCGGTGCGGGAGGGGGCGCTCTTCGTGGCCGCGAACGCCGACTCGACCATGCCGACCGGCAGAGGCGAGTTTCCCGGCAACGGCGCGATGGTCAGGGTCATCGCCACGGCGACCGGGGTGGAGCCGATCGTCGCGGGCAAGCCCGAGCCGCCCCTGCACCGGGAGTCGATGCTCCGTACCGGATCGCGGCGGCCCCTGGTGGTCGGCGACCGGCTCGACACCGACATCGAGGGGGCGACCAACGCCGGAGTCGACAGCCTGCTGGTTCTGACGGGGGTGGCGAGCGCGCTCGACGTACTGACCGCCGCCCCCCGGCACCGGCCGACCTATGTCGCCGGCGATCTGTCCGCACTGCACCGGCCCTATCCCGAGGTACGGCGGGCCGGGGACGGGTGGACCTGCGACGGGTGGACGGCCCGCTGGGAGGGGGGTGCCCTCACCCTTGAGGGTGGAGGTGAGCCGCTCGACGGCCTCCGCGCCGCCTCAGCCGCGACCTGGGAGGCCGCAGGGGAGGGCCGGGCGGACGAGGACGCGGTGAAGGCGGCACTCGACTCCGCGCTCTCGCCCGCCGGCTGAGAGGGCCACCTTCGTCCAGGCGGCCTCTCCCCTCAGGTGATCCCGCCCTCGGGCGGGATCCTCAGAGAAGCTTGCGCAGGCGGAGAAGGTCTCCGAAACTGGCGTCGACCCTGACCCGGCCGCCGAACACGGCCCGTCCCATGTCGAGTTCCCCGTTGACCAGGGCGACGAGATCATCGCTGCCGATGGTCAGCTTCACCTCGGCCTCCCTGCCGTCGTCCGAGGGCTGATCCTCGAAGGGGCCGAGGCCGCCGTGGTGGATGCGACCGTAAAAGGTCACGCCGAGATCCTTGATGTGGCAGCTGATACTGCGCTCGACCACGTGCTTGGCGCGGCTTGCCTGGTCAACCTCGTCGAACTGCTCGGCGAGTTTGCGCAGTGCCGCCCGGCACTCGTCGACGGTCGCCATCGCGTGGCGCTCCCTTCTCTTCCGGACCGGCCTGAATCCCTTTCAGGTACGGACGGTAGCGTTCCACATGGGTACGGCATGCAATCCGGCGCGGGGTGTGCCGGGAAAGAGGCATACACCGCGGCGTACGAAACCCCGAGGAGGGTGCGCTTGGGCGGCCGCCGACCTTAACGAGATGACAACGCGCGAGACCCTCGCGATAGTTCGCGCTTTACCCAGCTTTGAAGAATCCGCTCTCCTGGCCCACGCCGGGGCGGAGGGAGGCGGGAGGCGACGGAACCGAGGAGGCCCGCCGGGGCGACGGGGGACGCGGGTTCCGATACGGTCGGGGAATTCACGGGCACGGGGCCGGTGAGCGTCGCGTCCGTGCGGCGGCAAGGGGTGCCGAGACGGCCACGACGGCCGAGACGACCAGGAGAGGATTCGGAGGGGGCGTATGACGGACCTGCTTGAGGAGACGGGCGACGAGCGGGCGGACGCCGCGCTGGGCGGGCTCGCCCGGCTCGGCGCCCTGCCCGTCTCCGCGCACGCGGACGTCTTCGAGGAGGTGCTCACCGGACTGGAGCAGACGCTCGCCTCGGTGAACGACGTCCCGGACCGGCACCCGTGAGCCGGCGGGCACGCCTCGACAGCGAACTCGTCCGCAGGAGGCTGGCGCGGTCCAGGGAACAGGCGGCCCAGCTCATCGAGGCCGGCAGGGTCAGCGTCGGCGGCCGGGTGGCGGCCAAGGCGGCGACCCAGGTCGACACCGCCTCGGCCATCGTGGTGGTGGAGGCGGCCGAGGGCCCGGACTACGTCTCGCGAGGGGCGCACAAGCTCCTCGGCGCGCTGGAGGCATTCGGTCCCCTCGGCCTCACAGTCGCCGGGCGCCGCTGCCTGGACGCCGGTGCCTCCACCGGAGGCTTCACGGACGTGCTGCTGCGCGGCGGTGCGGCCCACGTGCTGGCCGTCGACGTCGGCTACGGCCAGCTCGCGTGGTCACTGCGGACCGACGACAGGGTCACGGTCATGGAGCGCGTCAACGTCAGGGACCTGACGCCGGACATGGTCGGCGAGGCGCCCACCCTGGTCGTCGGAGACCTCTCCTTCATCTCGCTGCGCCTGGTGCTGCCCGCCCTGGTGCGCTGCGCCGCCGAGCGGGCCGATTTCGCGATGCTGGTCAAGCCCCAGTTCGAGGTTGGCCGGGAGCGGGTCGGCGCGGGCGGCGTCGTCCGCGACCCCGCGCTCCGCGCGGAGGCCGTGCAGGACGTGGCCGAAGCCGCGCGGGCGCTCGGCCTGACCGTGCGAGGGGTCACCGCCAGCCCGCTGCCCGGCCCGTCGGGCAACGTCGAGTACGTCATCTGGCTGGGTAAGGGGGAGGGGGCTCCGCCGGTCGCCGACCTCGGCGCCGAGATCGAGCGAGCGGTGGCGGAGGGGCCCCGGTAGCGGGCGACCCGGGAGAGCGCGACCTGACATCCTGCCCGGAGCCGAAACTCGGGGCACCCACACTGGAAGAGCTGAGTTGGACTTCCTCCCCAGAGCCAGAGCTCGGGGTCTCCACGCTCGAGGAGATGAGATGACTGCCAAGCGCGTCGTGCTGGTCACCGCGCACACCGGCCGGCCGGCGGCCGTCGACAGCGCCCGGATGGTGATCCAGCGGTTCCTGGACGCCGGGTTGACCGTGCGCGTCCTCAGCGCCGAGGCCGACGAGATCGCCTGCGCCGGGGCCGACGTGGTGCCCGCCGGTTCGGCGGCGGTCGACGACGCCGAGATGATGATCGTGCTCGGCGGCGACGGGAGCCTCCTGCGGGCGGCCGAGTTCGCCCGCCCGGCCGGCGTGCCGCTGCTGGGGGTGAACCTCGGACACGTGGGCTTCCTGGCGGAGGCCGAGGTGGAGAACCTGGCGGTCGCGGTCGACAGCGTGGTGGAAGGTCGCTACGACGTCGAGGAGCGGATGACCATCGAGGTCACCGCCCGCCTCAACGGCAAGTTGCTGGCCGACAGCTGGGCGCTGAACGAGGCCACCGTCGAGAAGAGCGAGAGAATGCTCGAGGTGGTCGCCGAGATCGACGGGCGCCCGTTGTCGCGCTGGGGGTGTGACGGGGTGATCTGCGCCACGCCGACCGGTTCCACCGCGTACGCCTTTTCCGCGGGAGGGCCGGTCGTCTGGCCCGAGGTGGAGGCGCTGCTGCTGGTGCCGATCAGCGCCCATGCGTTGTTCTCCCGGCCCCTGGTGGTCTCGCCCCGCTCCAGGCTCGCGCTGGAGGTCCAGACGGAGACCGCGGGAGCGGTGCTGTGGTGCGACGGGCGCCGCAGGTTCGACCTGCCCGCCGGGGCGAGGGTGGAACTGCGGCGGGCCGAGCTACCGGTACGACTGGCTCGGCTGCACGGTCTGGAGGACACGGGCGCGCCGTTCACCGACAGGTTGGTCGCCAAGTTCGATCTCCCTGTACAGGGGTGGCGCGGACGGGTGAGGCCCTAGTACGGCAGGGCGGGTGACGTCTCAAGCGCGTAGGATCGTGCCCGCGCACCGCACTGATGTTCGGTGAATTCGATGTGACGGGAGGGACCAGTGCGACCTAGGGTCGAGGAGGTCCGCATCCAGGGGCTCGGCGTGATCGACGAGGCCGTCCTGGTGCTATCGCCGGGATTCACCGTGGTCACGGGCGAGACGGGTGCGGGCAAGACCATGGTGGTGACCGGTCTGGGGCTGCTGTTCGGCGGCCGGGCCGATCCCGCCCGGGTCCGTCCCGGCTCCGAGCGGGCCACCATCGAGGGCACACTGATCGTCGACCCGGCGGGACGGGTCGCGCAGCAGGTGCAGGACGTGGGCGGCGAGGTCGAGGACGGCGAGTTGATCATCTCTCGGACCGTCTCCGTCGAGGGGCGCAGCCGTGCCTGGCTGGGGGGGCGCACCGTCCCCGTCGGCACGCTCACCTACCTGGCCGAGGACCTGGTGGCCGTGCACGGCCAGATGGACCAGCAGCGGCTGCTGCAGCCCGGCCGCCAGCGCGCCGCTCTCGACCGCTACGCGGGCGAGGAACTGGTCAAGCCGCTGCGCGCCTACGAGCAGGCGTACAAGCGGCACAGGAAGATCGCGGAGCAGCTGGCCGAGCTGACCACCAGAGCCAGGGAGCGCGCCCAGGAGGCCGACCAGCTCAGGTTCGGGCTCGGTGAGATCGAGAGGGCCGACCCCAAGGCCGGCGAGGAGACCGAGCTGCGCGAGGAGGAGGAACGGCTCTCCCACGCGGACTCCCTCCGGAGTGCCGCCGAGACGGCGCACCGGGCGCTGCTCGGTGACCCGATGTCCGGTGAGCAGGCCATGCCGGACGCCATCGCGCTGGTCGGCGAGGCCCGCACGGCGGTCGAGGCGGTGCGCGACTTCGACCCGGCGCTCGCCGGGATCGCCGAAAGGCTCGCCGAGGCGGGCTACCTGATCTCCGACGTCGCCACCGAGCTGGCCGCGTACGCCGAGTCGATCGACGCGGATCCGGGTCGGCTCGCGGCGGTGCAGGAGCGGCGGGCCGCGCTCATCCATGTCATCCGCAGGTACGGCCAGGACACCGCAGAGGTGCTCGCCTGGGCCGCTCGGGCCGCCGCACGCGTCGCGGAGCTCGACGGTGACGACGACCGCATCGGTGAGCTCACCCGCGAGCACGAGGAGCTCACCGGGCGCCTCACCGAGCTGGCCGCCGACCTGACCCGGGTCAGGTCGGTGGCCGCGGAGCGCTTCGGGCAGGCCGTGACCGAGGAGCTCACCGCGCTGGCCATGCCGCACGCCAGGGTGGTGGTCACCATCGTCGCCGCCCCCGAGTTCGGCCCGCACGGTGTCGACGAGGTCGAGCTGCGGCTGTCGCCGCACCCCGCCTCGCCGCCCCTGCCGCTGAACAAGGGCGCCTCGGGCGGCGAGCTGAGCCGGGTGATGCTCGCCATCGAGGTGGTGTTCGCCGGCGCCGACCCGGTCCCGACGTTCGTCTTCGACGAGGTCGACGCAGGCGTGGGCGGCAAGGCCGCGGTGGAGATCGGCCGCAGGCTGGCGCGGCTGGCCAGGACCTCCCAGGTGATCGTCGTCACCCACCTTCCGCAGGTCGCGGCCTTCGCCGACCAGCATCTCGTCGTGGAGAAGGCCGATGACGGGAGCGTGGTGCGGAGCGGCGTGATCGCCCTCGACAAGGACGGCAGGGCGCGGGAGCTGTCCCGCATGCTCGCCGGGCTCGAGAACTCCGAGCTGGGCCGCGCGCACGCGGAGGAGCTCCTGTCGATCGCGGCCGCGGACAAGGCGTGACCGGACGCCTCCGGAAGGAGAGACGAGGGAGTAAGTAGCGGTTTGAAAGAGTAATCCGTATGTTCCGGGGGAGCAGGTGGCGGGGGTCACGGGTGACGTATCTGACACGCTGCCGACTGTTTGGCTCTCCTGGTCGTTCACTCTGGCAGGATGGTCGTGATGAAGGTGCCGATTGACGGGCTTCAAGACAGGCTCACCGGGTACCTCCGCCGCAGGAAGGTCACGGACCTTCCCGGGGTGACGGCAGTGGCGAGAATCGATCGGCGGACCAAGAGGCTGACCAAGCGCCTCAGGGCCGGGGAAATCGCGATTATCGATCACGTTGACGTTGACCGGGTTAGCGCGGAGGCGCTTGTCGCGTGCGGTGCGGCAGGCGTCGTCAACGTCGCCGCGGGCATCAGCGGCCGTTACCCCAACCTGGGCCCGCAGATCATCGTTGACGCCGGAGTGCCGTTCGTGGACAACGCCACCTCCGAGCTGTTCGAGCGGATCAAGGACGGGGACCTGGTCCGGCTGCACGAGGGCGTCGTCTACCTCGACGAGGAGGCGGTCGGCAAGGGCGACGTGCAGACCCCCGAGTCCGTCGAGGCCGCGATGACCGAGGCGCGGGCCGGGCTGACCGTGCAGATCGAGGCGTTCGCGGCCAACACCATGGAGTACGTCCGCCGCGAGCGTGATCTCCTCATCGACGGGATCGGCGTTCCCGACATCCGGACCGTCATGGAGGGCAGGCACGTCCTCATCGTGGTGCGCGGCTACCACTACAAGGAGGACATCGCCGCCCTCCGTCCCTACATCCGTGAATACCGCCCGGTCATGATCGGGGTGGACGGCGGGGCCGACGCGCTGCTGGAGGCCGGTTACCTGCCGGACATCATCGTCGGCGACTTCGACTCGGTCTCCACCAAGGCGCTCACCACCGGTGCCGAGCTGGTCGTGCACGCCTACCGCGACGGCAGGGCGCCGGGGCTGGAACGGGTCCAGCAGCTCGGTCGCAGCGCGGTGATCTTCCCGGCGATCGGCACCAGCGAGGACATCGCCATGCTGCTCGCCGACGACAAGGGCGCCGACCTCATCGTCGCCGTCGGCACCCACGCGACGCTGGTGGAGTTCCTCGACAAGGGGCGCTCCGGCATGGCCAGCACCTTTCTCACCCGCCTGCGGGTGGGCAGCAAGCTCGTCGACGCAAAGGGCGTCAGCCGGCTCTACCGCAGCCGGATCTCCACCCCGTCCCTGCTCCTGCTCGTCGCCACCACGCTGATCACCATGGGAGTGGCGATCGTCGTCTCTCCGGTGGGCAAGATCTGGCTGGACAGCGTCCGCGACGTCTGGAGCGGCTTCATCTTCTGGCTGGTCGGACTCTTCTCGTGATCGATTTCCGCTATCACCTCGTCTCCATCGTCGCGATCTTCCTCGCGCTGTCGGTGGGCATCGTGCTGGGCACCACCCTCCTCGAAGACCCCGTCATCAAGGCGAGCGAGGGCCTGGCCAACCAGCTCCGCGAGGGCAACAACGAGCTCCGCACCCAGGTGGAGGCCCTGCAGCGGCGGGAGGCGGGCAACGACGCCTTCGTGGCCGCCGACACCCCCCGGCTGGTCCAGGACGCGCTCGTGGGCAAGCGTGTCGTGGTCGTCGAGGCACCGGGCGCCACGGTGAGCGTGCGTGAGTCGGCGCAGCAGGTGATCGAGGAGGCCGGGGCGATCGTGACCGGCCGGATCACCCTCACCGAGAGGTACATCGATCCCACCCAGACGGGTTTCGTCGACAAGCTGGCCGTCGGGGCCAAGGCCGCCGAGACCGTCTTCCCCGTCGAGGGCACGGCATACGACAAGGCGGCCCAGGTGCTCGCCGACGCGATCGTGACCAGCGACCCCGTCCAGGCGGGCAAGGAGCATCCGGCCGGCGTGGGCATCCTCGACGCCTTCCAGCGCGCCGGCCTGCTCACCATCACCGACGACCCCGCCAAGCGCGCGGAACTGGCCCTGATGATCGCCCCTGCGGAGGCGTACACCGGAGAGACCGCCGCCGGGCGGGCGAGCGCGCTCGTGGCACTGGCGCTGGGCCTCGACGAGGTGGGCCAGGGCACGGTACTGGCCGGTACGCAGACCTCCGCCGCGGCCGGTGGGATCATCACCGCGCTCCGTGAGGAGACCTCCTTCACGGAGAAGGTCTCCAGTGTCGACACCGCGGATATGCCCTCGGGGCGGGTCGTGGTGGTCTACGCTCTCCGAGAGCAACTGGCCGGGCTCGCCGGCCAGTACGGCATAGGCTCCGGCGTCTCTGGTATCAAGCCCAGCGCGACGCCCACCCCCACGGCCGTCACGGCCACCTCCGGAGGATGACCCGATGGCTCGTCGTGCTTTTCTCGGTGCCCTCACCGGTGCGCTCCTCGGCGCGGTCGCCGCGCGTGCCGCGTACGCGGCCTTCACCCGCAGGCCTCCGGTCGGCGATGTGGAGACCTGGGCGCGCACGAACCACAGGGGCGAACCGATCACCCTGCTCGAGGGCCCGGCGTTCGTCGCCGGCGCCGGTGCCGCGGCGGCCGTGATCCCCGGCCTGACCGGCAGGGCCCGGGTGGCGGCGCTGCTGGCCGCGGTGGGGGCCGGCGGCCTCGGTGCCTACGACGACCTGTACGGCGCGACCTCCTCCAAGGGATTCAAGGGGCATCTGAGCGCCCTGGCCAAGGGGGAGGTCACCAGCGGGGCCGTGAAGATCCTCGGTATCGGCGCGACCGGCCTGGCCGCCGCGGCCGCCACCTCCCGTGCGCCCCTCGACGTCGCCGTCAACGGCGCGTTGATCGCCGGGAGCGCCAACCTGGCCAACCTCTTCGACCTGCGTCCCGGGCGTGCCGTCAAGGTGGGCCTGCTCGCCGGCGCACCCCTGCTCGCCGCGGCTCTGCTCAGGGACGACCCGGTCCCGGCCACCCTGGCCGCGCTTCCCATGGGCGCCGCCGCCGCGCTGCTGCCCGAGGACCTCGGCGAGCGGGCCATGCTCGGCGACGCGGGGGCCAACGCGCTGGGCGCGCTTGTCGGCCTGGCCGCCGCCGTCACCCTGGGCCGTCCGGGACGCCTGGCCGTGCTCGGCACAGTGGTCGCGCTGACCGCCGCCTCGGAGAAGGTCAGTTTCACCAAGGTGATCGCGGGCAACCCCGTCCTGCACCGCTTCGACATGCTGGGCCGTCGTCCCGTGGAGCAGGCACCCGCCACCCGATGAGCAGCAGGATCGCCCAGGGGGTCGCGGGAGCGGCACTTCTCATCGGGATCGTGACCGTCCTGGCCCGGCTCGTCGGGTTCGGCCGCTATCTCGTCCAGTCGCAGACCGTCGGCAACCTCTGCCTGAGCACCGCCTACAACACCGCCAACTACGTGCCCAACATCGTCTTCGAGCTGGTGGCGGGCGGCGCGCTGGCCGGGATGGTGGTGCCGGTGCTGGCCTCGGCGGCCTCCAGGGCCGACGACGACCCCGAGGCCAGGGCGGAGGCCGGCCAGATCACCTCGGCGCTGCTCACCTGGGTGATGCTCGTCATGGTGCCGCTGGCACTGCTCATCGTGGCGTTCGCCGGGCCGATCGTCGCGCTGCTGGTGGGCGGTCCGAGCGGCTGCGACCTGACGGAGGTCGTCGAGGTCGGCACCGGCATGCTCGTCGTCTTCGCCCCCCGGATGATCTTCTTCGGACTGGCCGTCGTCCTGTACGGCGTGCTCCAGGCACACCGGCGGTTCATGGGCCCGGCCCTGGCGCCGCTGGTCTCCAGCCTGCTCATCGTCGGCTCCATGCTGCTGTTCGAGGCGCTCAACGGGACGGCCGCCAGGGACCTGGCGGACCTGACCGCCGCGGGGCAGCTCTCGCTCTCCCTCGGCGCGACCGTCGCCGCCGCCGCGATGGTGCTCACCGTGGTCGTCCCGGTGGCCAGGCTCAAGCTCCGGCTGCGGCCCTCGCTGTCGTTCCCGCCCGGGGTCGCGGCCCGGGCGCGCCGGCTCGCCACCGCCGGTATCGCCGTGCTGATCGCGCAGCAGGTCGCGCTGCTCGTCGTCATCCTTCTGGCCAACGACCTGGGCGGCAAGGGCGCGATCGGTGTCTACACCTACGCCTGGGCGCTGTACCAGCTGCCGTACGCGGTGCTCGTGATGCCGATCGCCACCAGCTCCTTCCCGGTGCTGTCCACCCGCGCCGAAGAGGGGGACCTGCCCGGGTTCAACGCTTTGACCTCCTCCACCACGCGGATCGTGCTGCTGGTGACGGGGCTCGCGGCCGGAGTGATGGCGGCGGTCGCGCTGCCGGTGTCGCGGGTCTTCCTGGAGGAAACCCCGGGCGGGGAGCCCGCCGAGATGGCCAGGGCCGTCGCGCTGTTCGCGCCCGGCCTGGCCGGGTACGCGCTCATGCTGCACCTGGCCCGCATCCTGTACGCCTGCGGTCTGGGGCGGTCGGCGGCGGTCGCCTCGGTGGCCGGGTGGGCCGTCGCGCTGGCGGCCCAGGTCGTGCTCGCCCACGCCGCGGCGGGTCCGGCCGACGTGGTCGGGCAACTGGCACTGGGCAGCACGATCGGCATGACCGTCGGCGGGCTGCTGCTGGCCCTCGCGGTGCTTCGGGCCAGGGGGGCGGCCGCGTTGGAGGGAACGCCGCGCACCTTCCTGGCCGCCCTGGTCGGCGGCGTCGCGGCCTGGGTGGCGGGGTTGTCCCTGGTCGACGCCTTCGGAGCGGTGTCCAGGTGGGAGTCCGTGGCGGTCGGACTGGCCGCCGCGACGGCCGGGGTGGCCGCGTTCGCGGCCGTGGCGATGATGGTCGACAGGCGAGACGCCCGGGCGCTGCTGGCACGACTGCGCGGGGGACAGGTGAAGGAGGGGAGCGGTTTTGACGGTTGATCAGGGGACGCGCGTGGCGTTCGTGCTGGGAACGAGCGAGGGAGGGGTCGGCAGGCACGTCGCCATGCTGGCCGGAGGGCTGGTGCGCGGCGGCCACCGGGTGGTCGTGGCGGGCCCCCCGAGCACGGAGCGGGCCTTCGGGTTCGCCGCACTCGGCGCGCGCTTCGTGCCGGTGCCGATCTCCGACCGGCCCCGCCCACTCGACGATCTACGGGCGGTCATGGCGCTCAGGACGCTGCGCGGGGCGCATGCCGTGCACGCCCACGGGCTGAGAGCCGGGGCGCTGGCGGCGATCGCGCTGGCCGGAACCGGAACCGGCCTGGTGGTGACCCTGCACAACGCCGCGACCGCGGGCGGCGTGGTCGGCGCGGTCTACGGCCTCCTGGAACGGATCGTGGCCCGCCGCGCCGACCGGATCCTGGTCGTCTCCCCCGATCTGGGGGAGCGGATGGCCCACCTGGGGGCCAGGGGGGTCGAGGCCGCCGTGGTCCCGGCGCCCGCGCTGCCTCCTTCCGGGCGCGCGGCCGGGGACATCCGGCGGGAGCTCGGTACGGGAGAGCGGGTGATCTTCCTGACGGTCGCCAGGCTCGCCCAGCAGAAGGGCCTGGAGACCCTGCTCGATGTGGCGAAGGCCCTGCCGGAGGTTCGCCGGGACGCGGAGCACGCGTCGGGGCCGGTGTTCCTGGTGGCGGGGGAGGGGCCGCTGCGAGCGGAGTTGCAGGAGCGGATCGACCGGGAGAACCTGCCGGTACGGCTGCTCGGTGCCCGTACCGACGTGGGGGACCTGCTCGGGGTGGCCAGGGCACTGCTGGTGCCGAGCCGCTGGGAGGGGCAGCCGCTCACCGTGCAGGAGGCCCTGCGGGCGGGGACGGCGGTCATCGCCACCGCGGTGGGGGGCATCCCGGCGATGGTGGGTGAGGCGGGGCTGCTGGTGCCGTACGGGGACGTCGCGGCGATGCGCGACGCGGTCGCGAGGGTGCTCGCCGACGACGGTCTCGCGGAGGAGCTGGCCGCTGCCGCCGCCGGGCGAGGCCGTGGGATGCCGGGTGAGCCGGAGGCGCTGGAGGCGGTGCTCGCGGTCTACGCCGGGCTTTCTCCAAGAGGCTGAAAGGACCCGTTCGCGGTCCGCGCCAGATTCCCGGAGGGGGTTTGGGGCCTGGCGGCGGGCGAGGCCGGAAGCCCGATGGAACAGGCGGAGAGGTCGTGATGTTGGATTAGGCGCCACCATGCCGGAGACCTATACTGGCGTGTTTAGGGGGGGAGTATCCCTTCGCGGCAGTCTCGTCATCACGGTGTTGCCTCGCTCCACGAGGCCCCCGGGGCTGTCGGTCCGCGCTTCGACATATCTCAGTCGATGCCTCATGCGGGCGGGAGAGACCTCCGGCAGTCTGTCGTGCGCGCCGCCGGAGGTTTATCAGTTGTGATTGTTCCTGTCTGGGCATGGTTGGCCGTTATCGGCGGTTTGCTCATCGTTCTCGCCTTCGATCTGTGGATCGTCGACCGGGGCGAGCCGCGGGAGTTCTCCCTCAAGCAGGCCGGGTTCTGGGTCGGCTTCTACGTCACCCTCGCGGTGATTTTCGGTATCGTATTGTGGATCTTCGCGGGCCCCACCTCCGCGGGACAGTTCTTCGCCGGCTACATCACCGAGTACAGCCTGAGCGTCGACAACCTTTTCGTCTTCTACATCATCATGACCCGCTTCGCGGTGCCGAAGATCTATCAGCACAAGGTGCTGCTGATCGGCATCCTGATGGCGCTGGTCATGCGCAGCGTCTTCATCGCCCTCGGCGCCGCCGCCCTGTCCAGCTTCGGCTGGCTGTTCTACGTCTTCGGCCTGTTCCTGATCTACACCGCGGTCCAGCTCGTCCGCCAGTTCGGCCAGGAGGAGGACCTTCAGGAGAACGCGGTCCTGCGCTGGGCCCGGCGTGTGCTGCCGCACACCGACGACTACGTGGGTTCCAAGGTCGTCGTCAAGGTCAACGGCAGGCGCATGGTCACCCCGCTGCTGATCGTCATGATCGCCATCGGCACCACCGACCTGCTGTTCGCGCTCGACTCGATTCCGGCGATTTTCGGCCTGACCACCGACGCCTTCATCGTCTTCACCGCGAACGCGTTCGCGCTGATGGGGCTGCGCCAGCTCTACTTCCTGCTGGGAGGCCTGCTTCAGCGGCTGGTCTACCTCAGCTTCGGTCTCGCGTTCATCCTCGGTTTCATCGGGGTTAAGCTGATCCTTGAGGCGCTGCACTCCAGTGGCGTTTCCTGGGCTCCCGAAGTGCCGATCTGGGTGTCACTGTCGGTTATCGTCGTCACGATGGTCGTCACCACCGCGATCAGCCTGGCGAAGGTCCGGCGTGATGCTCGTGCAGGCAAGGAAAACACCACCCCGGCGAGTGTCGAGCAGGGCTAGCGAATCGGCGTGTGAGGCGCTTTGCTTGTCTCATTGCGCCTTATAAGGGCTAAGAGATGGGTAACATCCTGCCCCAGAGCGGGTAGACATACCGGTCTAATGCCGCAAGACATCACAAAAGGTTCCCTGTGTCCCACGATTCAGTAAGCCACCGGCCAGGTCCGCTGGGCCTGGCACGTGGCGTCTCCCCGTGGTTGCTCCCGACCGTGGCCGCCGCCACCGTGACCGCCCTGCTCAGCCGCCGTGACCGGCGCTGGGCGCTGGCGGCGGTTCCGCTGACCGCGCTCACCGGTGGGATGCTCTGGTTCTTCCGCGATCCGGATCGGACTCCGGGCACCGGGCGGATCCTGTCGCCCGCGGACGGTGTGGTGCAGAGCATCGATCCATGGCCGGACGGCCGGACCAGGGTGGCGATCTTCATGAGCCCACTCGACGTGCATGTCAACCGGGCGCCACTGGCCGGCACGGTCACCTCGGTGGAGCACGTTTCCGGGGGGTACCTGCCCGCGTTCAACAAGGACAGCGACACCAACGAGCGGGTCGTCTGGCACCTGGACACCGCGCTCGGCGACATCGAGTTCGTCCAGATCGCCGGCGCGGTCGCTCGCCGCATCGTGCCCTACGTGGCCGAGGGGGCGAAGGTCGCCAGAGCCGAGCGGATCGGCCTGATCAGGCTTGGCTCGCGGGTCGACGTCTACCTCCCCGAGGGGATCGCCCCGGCCGTCTCGGTGGGCCAACGGACCGTCGCGGGGGTGACCGGTCTTGACCACGGCTGACGCGAGCTGGCCGATGGACGAGACGGACGACGAGCCGCGAGGGCCCGTGGGCAAGGCGTTCCGCCTGTCGGCCGCCGACTCCCTCTCGCTTGGCAACGCCCTCTGCGGCTTCCTGGCGGTCTGTGTGCTCTCCTGGTCGGCCATCAACGCGCTGCAGGAGGGCAAGCCCTTCGCGGCCGACCCCCGGTTCTTCGGCACCGCCGTGGTGCTCCTGCTGATCGGTGCCACCTGTGACCTGTTCGACGGGCTGGTGGCCAGGAAGTTCCGCGCCTCGGCCATGGGCGCCGAGCTGGACAACCTCGCCGACGTGATCAGCTTCGGCTTCGCCCCCGCCTTCATGGTGGTCATCTGGGCGGGGTTCAATCAACAGATCCCGTTCCTGCTGGTGATGACCGCGGCGGCGTCCGTGCTGCTGGCCGGGGTCATCCGGCTGGCGCGTTTCGCCTGTGTGAAGACCAAGAGCGGCGACTTCATGGGCCTGCCCATCCCGATGGGCGCCATGACCGTGGTCTCGGTCGTACTGCTGTTCCCCCCGTCGACCTGGACGATCCTGCCCATCTTCGGTGTGGCGTATCTCATGGTGAGCCGGATCGAGTACCCCAAGCCCAAGGGCAACGTGGCCGCCGGGGTGCTCGCCTGGATGATGATCAATGTTGCCTGCCTGACCATCTGGGTCGCGGGCCTGGCCGGTGGCGACACGCTGATCAAGGTCGGGGCCGTCATGCAGATGACGATCGTGGCGGCCATCCCGCTGCGTGTCCTGATGTTCAAGCGGGAGAAGCGCAAGGAGCAGCGCAGGGCGTCCGCCGAAGTCGGCTGACCGCCGGAACCGCCCGCCGGGACCGGCGGTCCCCGCGGGCGGAGGATCCCCGGCGGCGCGGGCGGTGAGACCTCCGCGCCGCGAGCGTCACCAGCCCCGCTCGCGCCACTCGGGCAGGCAGGGGCGCTCGGCGCCGAGCGTGGTGTCCTTGCCGTGGCCCGGATAGACCCAGGTGTCGTCCGGCAGCCGGTCGAAGATCCGCTCTGACACGTCGGCGAAGAGCTGGGCGAACCGCTCGGGATCCTTGTTGGTGTTGCCGACGCCGCCGGGGAAGAGCGAGTCGCCGGTGAACAGGTGGCCGGGGTGGTACAGGGCGATCGAACCCGGGGTGTGCCCGCGCAGGTGGATCACCTCCAGGCCGACCTCGCCGACGGTGATCTCCTCGCCGTGCCCCACCTCCAGGTCCACCGGCACCGGCAGCCCCGGCGCGTCGAGCGGGTGGGCGATCACCGAGGCGCCGGTCGCCCGGGCGACCTCCTCCAGGGCCTGCCAGTGGTCGCCGTGCTGGTGGGTGGTGATGATCTTGCTGATCGGCCGGTCACCGATGAGCTCCAGCAGCCGGTCGGGCTCGGCGGCCGCGTCGATGAGCGCGCCGTCACCGGTCCGGGTGCAGCGGAGCAGGTAGGCGTTGTTGTCGAACGGGCCGACGGCCAGCTTGGCGATCGTCAGGCCGGGCAGCTCACGCAGGTCTGCGGGGCCGCCGACCTGCACATCACCGGTGTACGTCACGGGTTCTCCTCGGATGGTGTCACGGCGGGGCGGGGCACGGGCGGTGCCCGCCCCCACCCTCATCATCGCCGCCCGGCGGGTGGTGCGGGGCATAAGGGGGGTGTTCCCACTGTTGAAACCGGGGACGACCTGCCACATCCAAGAGAAGACCGTAGTCTGGAGAGGGCGGGGAACCCCTGAGCTCCGGACGCCGGCCCGGAAAATTGTCGGTCCCTCTCGCTAGTCTTCCCGCGACCGCTTCCAACCCTCTAAATCGACGTCGGGACTACCGTGGCTGACCGCCTCATCGTGCGTGGTGCACGTGAACACAACCTCAAGGACGTCTCGCTGGACCTCCCGCGAGACTCTCTGATCGTCTTCACCGGGCTGTCCGGCTCGGGAAAGTCCAGTCTGGCCTTCGACACGATCTTCGCCGAAGGCCAGCGCCGCTATGTCGAGTCACTGTCGGCCTACGCGCGGCAGTTCCTCGGGCAGATGGACAAGCCCGACGTCGACTTCATCGAGGGTCTCTCACCCGCGGTGTCGATCGACCAGAAGTCGACGAGCCGCAACCCGCGCTCCACGGTCGGCACGATCACCGAGGTCTACGACTACCTGCGCCTGCTCTGGGCGCGCATCGGCAAGCCGCACTGCCCCCAGTGCGGGCGGGCGATCGCCAGGCAGAGTCCCGAGCAGATCGTCGACCGGGTGATGGAGCTCCCCGAGGGCACCCGCTTCCAGGTGCTCGCCCCGGTGGTCCGCGGCCGCAAGGGCGAGTATGCCGAGCTTTTCAGCCAGTTGCAGGCCAAGGGCTTCGCCCGTGCCCGCGTCGACGGCACGGTGGTCCGGCTGGATGAGCCGCCGACGCTGAAGAAGCAGGAGAAGCACGACATCGAGGTGATCGTCGACCGCCTGGCGGTGAAGGAGGGCGCGAGCAGCCGCCTGACCGGCTCGGTGGAGACCGCCCTGCAGCTGTCGGGCGGGACGATCACCCTGGAGTTCGTCGACCTGCCCGAGGACGACCCGAACCGTGAGCGCTTCTACTCGGAGCACCTCTACTGCCCTTACGACGACCTGTCGTTCGAGGAGCTGGAGCCCCGCTCGTTCTCGTTCAACTCGCCCTTCGGCGCCTGTCCCGAGTGCACGGGCCTGGGCGTCCGCATGGAGGTCGACCCCGACCTGATCGTGCCCGACCCGGAGAAGCCGCTGGGCGAGGGCGCGATCTCCCCGTGGGCCGGGGGGCACACCAGCGACTACTTCGTCCGCCTCGTCGAGGCGCTCGGCCTGAACATGGGGTTCAGCCTCGACACCCCGTGGGAGCGACTGCCGAAGAAGGCGCAGAAGGCCCTGCTCTACGGTCACGACGAGCAGGTCCACGTCCGCTACAGCAACCGCTACGGCCGGGAGCGCTCCTACTACACCACCTTCGAGGGAGCCATCCCCTGGGTGCAGCGTCGCCACGGTGAGTCCGACAGCGACGGCATGCGCGAGAAGTACGAAGGCTATATGCGGGAGATCCCGTGCCCGGCCTGCGAGGGGGCCAGGCTCAAGCCGGTCTCGCTGGCCGTCACGGTCGACGGCCGCTCGATCGCCGAGGTCTCGGCGATGTCGATCGGCGACTGCGCGACGTTCCTGGCGGGACTGACGCTGTCGGACCGTGACATGCACATCGCCGAGCGGGTGGTCAAGGAGATCAACGCCCGGATGGGTTTCCTGCTCGACGTGGGCCTCGACTACCTGACCATGGACCGGGCCTCAGGTACCCTCGCGGGTGGTGAGGCACAGCGCATCCGGCTCGCCACCCAGATCGGCTCCGGCCTGGTCGGTGTGCTGTACGTGCTGGACGAGCCCTCCATCGGCCTGCACCAGCGCGACAACCAGCGGCTGCTGGAGACCCTGATCAGGCTGCGCGACATGGGCAACACGCTCATCGTGGTCGAGCACGACGAGGACACCATCGCCGCCGCCGACTGGGTGGTCGACATCGGCCCGGGGGCGGGCGAGCACGGCGGCCAGGTCGTCGTCTCCGGCACCGTGGCCGACCTGCTGGCCTCGGAGGAGTCGATGACCGGCGCCTACCTGTCCGGCCGCAAGACCATCGCCATCCCTCCCGTACGCCGCAAGCGCGACAGGAAGCGGCAGCTCACCGTGAAGGGCGCCCGCGAGCACAACCTCAAGGGCGTCGACGTGGAGTTCCCCCTCGGGCTGCTGACCGCGGTCACCGGGGTCTCGGGGTCCGGCAAGTCCACCCTGGTCAACGACATCCTCTACAACGCGCTGGCCAAGGAGCTGAACGGCGCGCGTACCGTCCCCGGCCGGCACGCGCGGGTCAACGGGATGGACCTGGTCGACAAGGTCGTGCATGTGGACCAGTCGCCGATCGGCCGCACGCCCCGTTCCAACCCGGCGACCTACACCGGCGTCTTCGACAAGGTCCGTGACCTGTTCGCGCAGACCACGGAGGCCAAGGTCCGCGGCTACCAGAAGGGGCGCTTCAGCTTCAACGTCAAGGGCGGCCGGTGCGAGGCGTGCTCGGGAGACGGCACCCTCAAGATCGAGATGAACTTCCTGCCGGACGTCTACGTGCCCTGTGAGGTCTGCCACGGGGCGCGCTACAACCGGGAGACCCTGGAGGTCCACTACAAGGGCAAGACGATCTCCGAGGTGCTCGACATGCCGATCGAGGAGGCCCTGGGCTTCTTCGACTCCATCCCGTCCATCAAGCGCTACCTGCAGACGCTTTACGACGTCGGCCTGGGGTACGTCAGGCTCGGCCAGCCCGCCACGACCCTGTCCGGCGGTGAGGCCCAACGCGTCAAGCTCGCCTCCGAACTGCAGCGCCGCTCCACCGGTCGGACGATCTATGTGCTCGACGAGCCCACCACCGGCCTGCACTTCGAGGACATCCGCAGGCTGCTGGGTGTGCTGGGCAAGCTCGTCGACGGCGGAAACACGGTCATCGTCATCGAGCACAACCTCGACGTGATCAAGACCGCCGACTGGCTGATCGACATGGGCCCCGAGGGCGGCTCCAGGGGAGGCAGCGTGCTCGCCGTCGGCACGCCCGAGGACGTCGCCCTGGTCGACGAGAGCCACACCGGCCGCTTCCTGCGCAAGATCCTCGGCACCTGAAGGCCGGATTCAGGGCCGGGCTCCCCCGTCAATACCCTTGACGCGGGAGCCCGGTTCTGACGGGGATGACGTTGCGAGAAGGGCCGCAATGAGCATGCAGGAAACCTTCGCCATGCCTGCGCGCAGGCAGGTGATCGCCGCCGCGGGGGCCGTGGCGTGCGGGGCGGCGCTGGCCGGGTGCGGCAGCGGGGAGCCCGCCGCCGCCATCGTGCCGCCGGGGATCAAGGGGAAGGTCATCGCGAGGACCGCCGACATCCCGGTGGGCGGCGGCAAGGTGATCACCAAGTGGAAGATCGTGATCACCCAGCCGACCTCTGGGGTGTTCAGGGCGTTCACGGCGAGCTGCCCGCACCGGGGGTGCGCGGTCGGGGGGATCGGGGACGGCGTCATCCGCTGCCCCTGCCACGGCAGCGAGTTCGCCGTCGACTCCGGCAAATGCCTCAAGGGCCCGGCGGAGGCGCCGCTGGTCCAGTACGCGCTGAAGGTCGAGGGTGACGGGATCATCGTGGTCTGACGGTTCGCGACGCCTTCTCCTCCAGGGGGCGGATTTGTCGAGCTCGTCGGGCTCATCGGGGCCGAAGTCCGCGATGAGGGTTTCCAGGGGGATTCTCCGGATGATCCAGAAAGAGCGCCAAGGAGGTAATTCTTCACAGTCTCCTGACACGGCGTACGGCATGCTGAACCGTCATCGGGGTGCCGGCCGTACCTGAAGATGACGATCCTGGAGGAGATACATGACTGAGACGACACGTCGTACGGTGATATTGGGTGCCGGAGGGGCCGGGGTGGCCGCGGTGCTGACCGCGTGCGGGAGCTCGGAAGAGCCCGCGGCGAGCGGCGGTGACGCCTCGTCGACCGCGTCCTCGCAGGCGCCGGAGGCCGGCGCGGGCGACTCAGTGGCGAACGCCCTGGCCAAGACCGCGGACATCCCCGAGGGGGGTGGCAAGGTCTTCAAGGACCAGAAGATCGTGATCACCCAGCCGGCCGCGGGCCAGTTCAAGGCGTTCAGCTCCGTCTGCACCCACCAGGGATGCGACGTGGACAAGGTCGTGGACGGCACCATCGACTGCCCGTGCCACGGCAGCAAGTTCAAGATCGCTGATGGTTCCGTGGCGGACGGCCCGGCCTCGAAGCCGCTGGAGGAGAAGGCGATCAAGGTGGACGGCGACTCCATCAGCCTCGCCTGAATCCGGTCATGGCTCCGCCGCCGGAAGGTTCGCCCCGGCGGAGAGGCCGCGCGTCACAGGTTCCTCGGGCGGGCTAGGACGTGCCGTGTGCGCGGGGGAGGGATCGGGGCTGCCCGGCCCGCGCACACGGCGGGCCCGACCGGCGGGCCGGGCGCGGGGATCCCCGGCTTTCGAGCTTCGCGACCTCTGCGTCCCGTGTCGGATGACGACATCGGACACCGACCGGCGGCGATGGGCCGCCAGGGTCTTTTGAGCCTGGCGGACGGCAGGTGGTGATCCGTCCGCGAGTCCGCGGGCGGAACCGTGCCGGGAAAAGCGTAAGGAAACCTGTCGGTCCGGGCCGATAGGCTTTCTGTGTGGCGAGATCTGTGGGTGGTCCGGCGAGCTTCCGGCCGAAGCCGGGGTCGATCCCCGAGTCCCCCGGCGTCTACCGGTTCAAGGACGCCGGAGGCCGGGTCGTCTACGTCGGCAAGGCCAAGAGCCTGCGCCAGCGGCTCAACTCCTACTTCGCCGACTTCGCGAGCCTGCATCCGCGCACCCAGACCATGCTCACGACCGCCGTGGACGTCGACTGGACCGTCGTCGGCACCGAGGTCGAGGCGCTCCAGCTCGAATACTCCTGGATCAAGGAGTACGACCCGCGGTTCAACGTCAAGTACCGCGACGACAAGTCCTATCCCTACCTCGCGGTCACCATGGGGGAGGAGTTTCCCCGGGTCCAGGTGCTGCGCGGGGCCAAGCGCAAGGGCATCCGCTACTTCGGCCCCTACTCCCACGCCTGGGCGATCAGGGAGACCGTCGACCTGCTGCTCCGGGTGTTCCCGATCAGGAGCTGCTCGACGGGGGTGTTCCGGCGGGCCGCGCAGGTCGGGCGCCCCTGCCTGCTGGGTTACATCGACAAGTGCTCCGCCCCCTGCGTCGGCCGGGTCACCGCCGAGGAGCACCGGAAGCTGGCCGACGACTTCTGCGAGTTCATGGCCGGCAACACCGGCCGGTTCGTCAAGCGGCTGGAGCGCGAGATGCGCGAGGCCGCCGCCGAGCAGGAGTACGAGCGGGCGGCCAGGCTGCGCGACGACATCGGAGCCCTGCAGCGGGCGATGGAGAAGCAGGCGGTGGTCCTCGGCGACAACACCGACTGCGACGTGATCGCCCTTGCGGAGGATCCGCTGGAGGCCGCCGTCCAGGTCTTCTACGTCCGTGACGGGCGCATCAGGGGCCAGCGCGGCTGGGTGGTGGACAAGGTCGAGGAGGCCACGCCCGGCGAGCTGGTCGAGCAGTTCCTCCTGCAGATGTACGGTGACGCGGCCGCCGAGGCGCTGCCCAGAGAGGTGCTGGTCCCGGTCCTGCCGCCCGATACGGAGGCGGTTTCCGAGCTGCTCGGCGAGCACCGCGGGGCCAGGGTGGAGATCAGGGTTCCGCAGCGGGGCGACAAGAGGTCGCTGATGGAGACCGTCGAGCGCAACGCCGTGGAGTCCCTGAAACAGCACAAGCTCAGGCGGGCCAGCGACCTGACCGCGCGGAGCAGGGCGCTGCAGGAGGTCGCCGACGCCCTCGGCCTGGACCAGGTGCCGCTCCGCATCGAGTGCTACGACGTCTCCCACATGCAGGGCACCGACGTGGTGGCCTCCATGGTGGTGTTCGAGGACGGCCTGGCCCGCAAGAGCGAGTACCGCAGGTTCTCGGTGCGCTCCACCGAGGGCGACGTCGCCTCCATCTACGAGGTGATCTCCCGACGCTTCAAGCGCTACCTGGAGGAGCGCTCGGCCACCGGGGATCTCGACGCCGACGCCATGGCAGAGCCCGGTGAGGGGCCCGGCGAGGGGCAGGGCGAGGGGCAGGGCGAGGGGTTGCGGACGCCGGGCATCGACCCGGAGACCGGCAAGCCGCGCAAGTTCGCCTACCCGCCCAACCTGGTCGTCGTCGACGGCGGTCCCGCGCAGGCCGCGGCGGCCCGCAGGGCGCTCGACGAACTGGGCGTCGACGACGTGGCGGTGTGCGGCCTGGCCAAACGGCTGGAGGAGGTCTGGCTGCCCGGTGAGGACCTGCCGGTGATCCTCGCCCGCTCCAGCGAGGCCCTTTACCTTCTTCAGCGGGTGCGCGACGAGGCTCACCGCTTCGCCATCACCTACCATCGATCCAAGCGGTCGAAGAGCGTCAAGGAAAGCGCTCTGGACGAGGTTCCCGGACTCGGCCCGGCCCGCAGGCAGGCGTTGATCAAGCATTTCGGATCGGTGAAACGGCTGCGGGAGGCGACCGCGGCGCAGATCTGCGAGGTTCCCGGGATCGGCCCCTCGACGGCCGAGACGATCGTGTCGGTCTTGAAGGGGCAGAACCCATGAGCGAAAGAGAGTCCGCGTTCGTCCTCGTCACCGGAATGTCGGGGGCGGGGCGGAGCACCGCCGCCAAGGCTCTGGAGGATCTGGGGTGGTTCGTCATCGACAACCTGCCGCCGGGGCTGCTGTTCGCCATGGCCGAGGAGGCGGGGCGGGTCAAGCTGGCCGCCGACAAGGTGGCCGCGGTGGTCGACGTGCGCAGCCTGGCCTTCACCAGCGACCTCAACAGTGCCATCGAGGAGCTGGAGGGGCGCGGCGTCGGCGTGCGGGTGGTGTTCCTTGAGGCCAGTGACGAGGAGCTGGTCCGCAGGTTCGAGAACGTCCGCCGCCCGCACCCGCTGCAGAGCGACGGCCGGCTGGTCGACGGGATCGCCCGCGAGCGCGGCATCCTGCGTGAGGTCCGGGCCAACGCCGACCTGGTGATCGACACCTCCAACCTCAACGTCCACGAGCTCAGGGGGAAGATCGTCGCCTTCTTCGGTGGCGAGGACCGTCCGGGCCTGCGGGTCAACGTCGTCTCCTTCGGCTACAAGTACGGCCTGCCGGTCGACGCGGACATGGTCGTCGACTGCCGGTTCCTGCCCAATCCCCACTGGGTTCCCGAACTTCGCCCCATGAACGGTCTGGACGCCCCCGTACGGGAGTACGTTCTCAACCAGGCGGGTGCGAAGGAACTTCTGGACGCCTACGACGAGGTGTTCGCCATCATCGCCTCCGGCTACACCCGCGAGGGCAAGAGCTACGCCACGCTCGCCGTCGGCTGCACCGGGGGCAAGCACCGCAGTGTCGCCATGGCCGAGCAGATCGGCGGCCGGCTGCGGGATCGGGGTGGCATGGAGGTGCAGGTAAGCCATCGGGATGTGGGCCGGGAGTGAATGAAGGTCTCAAGGTCGTCGCGCTGGGTGGAGGACACGGGCTGTACGCCTCGCTGTCGGCACTGCGGAGGGTCACCTCCCGGCTGACGGCGGTGGTCACCGTGGCCGACGACGGAGGCTCCAGCGGCCGTCTCCGCCGCGAGTTCGGCGTGCTGCCCCCGGGAGACCTGAGGATGGCGCTGGCCGCCCTGTGCGGTGACGACGAGTGGGGCCACACCTGGAGCGAGGTCGTCCAGCATCGCTTCCGCAGCGATGGTGACCTGAACGGCCACGCGATCGGCAACCTGCTGATCGTGGCGCTCTGGGAGCGCCTGGGCGACACGGTCGCCGGACTCGACTGGCTCGGGCGGCTGCTCGGCGCGCACGGGCGGGTGCTGCCGATGTCCTCGGTGCCACTCGACATCGCCGCCGAGGTGGAGCTGGACGGCCTGGTGAGCACGGTGCGCGGCCAGGTGGCCTGCGCGCTCACCCCGGGCCGGGTCCGGGCCATCTCGCTGGTCCCCGAGGACCCGCCGGCGTGCCCCGAGGCCGTCGAGGCGGTCCTCGACGCCGACTGGGTGGTGTTCGGCCCCGGCTCGTGGTTCACCAGCGTGCTGCCCCACCTGAAGGTGCCCGAGCTGGCCGAGGCGTTGCACACCACCCGCGCGCGGCGCCTGGTCGCGCTGAACCTCGCCCCCCAGGCGGGGGAGACCGACGGTTTCTCCCCCCAGAAACACCTGGAGGTGCTGCGCCAGCACGCGCCCTCCCTGGAGGTGGACGTGGTCGTCGCGGACACCGGCGTGGCCGACGACGGTGAGGAGCTGGAGAAGGCCGCGGCCGGTCTCGGCGGGAGGCTGGTCCTGGCCTCCGTGGCGGATGAGGACGGCTCGCCGCGACACGATGCACAACGTCTTGCCTCCGTCCTGGACGAGATTTTCCGTGCGAAGCGTTGATCCTGGTCAGCGGTGCCCAGGAGTGCGAGAAACTGCTGTGAGCCCGATTCATCTCGAGCCGCATGGGGTCTGTATGGGGGAGGACGAACGCGCATGGCGATGACAGGTGTGGTCAAGGACGAGCTGAGCAGGCTGACGGTCCTGAAGCCTTGCTGCCGTAAGGCCGAGGTGTCGACGCTGCTGCGGTTCGCGAGCGGGTTGCACCTGGTGAGCGGCCGGATCGTGATCGAGGCCGAGCTGGACACCAACGTCACCGCCCGGCGGCTCATCAAAGACATCGGTGAAGTTTTCGGGCACAAGGCGGAGGTGCTCGTGCTGGCCCCGGCAGGGTTGCGCAAGGGATCGCGCTACCTCGTGCGGGTCTACCGCGACGGGGAGGCGCTGGCCCGCCAGACCGGCCTGATCGACAACCACGGGCGCCCGGTCCGTGGCCTGCCCCGCCAGGTCGTCGCCGGGGCGGCCTGCGATGCCGAGGCGGCCTGGCGGGGGGCGTTCCTGGCGCACGGCTCGCTCACCGAGCCCGGGCGCTCGATGTCGCTGGAGGTCACCTGCCCGGGGCCCGAGGCGGCGCTCGCGCTGGTCGGGTCGGCGCGGCGGCTGAAGATCCATGCCAAGGCCCGCGAGGTGCGCGGCGTCGACCGGGTGGTGGTCCGTGACGGCGACGCCATCGGCGCGCTGCTGACCAGGCTGGGCGCCCACGACAGCGTGCTGGCCTGGGAGGAGCGGCGGATGCGCCGCGAGGTCCGGGCGACGGCCAACCGGCTGGCCAACTTCGACGACGCCAACCTGCGCCGCTCGGCCCGCGCCGCGGTCGCCGCCGGAGCCAGGGTCCAGCGGGCACTGGAGATCCTCGGGGAGGAGGCCCCGGAGCACCTGGTGATCGCCGGCCGCCTGCGGGTGGAGCACAAGCAGGCGTCCCTGGAGGAGCTCGGCCAGCTCGCCGACCCGCCCCTGACCAAGGACGCCATCGCCGGTCGCATCCGCCGCCTGCTGGCCATGGCCGACAAGCGCGCTCAGGACATCGGCATCCCCAACACCGAGGCCAATCTCACCGTCGACATGCTGGCCCCCTGACGCGCTCCCCGATCCGAAAGGGCGGCGCCGCGCTCCCGGTGACCGCACCGGGAGCGCGGCGGGCCCGGTGCGGCCGCGGCTCCGGTACGTGCCGTCAAGGCCCGCTCAGGGCTGCTTCCTGGGAGCGAAGTAGTCCACCTGGTCGGCCTCGTCCGGCTGCGGGACGGACGAGGCGGCGTGGGCTTCGCGGGCGGCCTTGACTCTTCTGCTCACGAAGCCGAAGCCCGCGTAGGCGGCGATCGCCCAGAACAGCAGTGACTTGGGATCGCGCCTGAGATCCTCGGGGAAGGTGTTGAGAACCTGGGTCAGCGCCGAGCCGTAGTCGTCGCCGGAGGCACGTACCCAGATGATCACGTATCCGGCGACCTGGCCGAGCGCGGCGCCGATCAGGGAGAAGAGGGCGGCCAGCGGCGGCAGCACCGGGCTCGTCGGCCTGACCGCCATCATGGCGAGGCCGACGAGGAGACCGACGCCGATGGCGGCGAAGCCGATCTCGTACCCGCTGAAGCCGATGAGCGCGCCGTAGGCCGCGGCGCCGACCACGGTGGCACCGAGACCGGTAAAAATACCTGGTAGAAGCCCGTTTGCCAGATGTGGATCGTTGTCCGTCATGACAGCTCCTCGTGAGGTCTAAGGGATTTCCGGTGACGGGTCGGGCACTCTACTTGAATGGGGCGATACCTGTTCATGGGTTAAGGGATAACGGACCTCCCCCCTCCAGTGGTCTACACCAATTTGGGTCCGATAAGGTTCGTGGTTGAGGTTTCAGCCCGCCCCAAGTCGCCGGTCCTCACGACTGGCGCACCGACGTACGAGGAGATCGGCATCGTGACCATCCGCGTAGGCGTCAATGGATTCGGCCGCATCGGCCGCAACTTCTGGCGCGCGGTCGCTGCCAGCGGCAAGGACATCGAGATCGTGGCGGTCAACGACCTGACCGACAACGCCACGCTCGCCCACCTGCTGAAGTACGACAGCATTCTTGGCCGCCTGCCGTACGAGGTGAAGAGCACCGCCGACGAGATCATCGTCGACGGCAAGACCATCAAGGCCTTCGCCGAGCGCGACCCCGCCAAGCTGCCCTGGGGTGACCTGGGTGTGGACGTCGTGGTGGAGTCGACCGGCTTCTTCACCGACGCGAACAAGGCCCGAGTGCACGCCGAGAACGGCGCCAAGAAGGTCATCATCTCGGCTCCGGCCAAGAACGAGGACGTCACCGTCGTGATGGGCGTCAACCACGACAAGTACGACCCGGCCAAGCACACGGTCATCTCCAACGCCTCCTGCACCACCAACTGCCTGGCGCCGATGGCCAAGGTCCTCAACGACACCTTCGGTATCGAGAAGGGTCTGATGACCACCATCCACGCCTACACGCAGGACCAGAACCTGCAGGACGCCCCGCACAGCGACCTGCGCCGCGCCCGCGCCGCCGCGATCAACATCGTGCCGACCTCGACCGGTGCGGCCAAGGCCATCGGCCTGGTGCTGCCCGAGCTCAAGGGCAAGCTCGACGGTTACGCGCTGCGGGTGCCGATCCCCACCGGCTCGGCCACCGACCTCACCGTCGAGGTCGGCCGCGAGACCACGGTCGAGGAGGTCAACGCCGCACTCAAGGCCGCGGCCGAGGGCGAGCTCAAGGGCTACCTCACCTACACCGAGGACCCGATCGTCTCCTCCGACATCGTCACCGACCCCTCGTCCTGCATCTTCGACTCCGCCCTCACCAAGGTGATCGGCAACCAGGTCAAGGTCGTCGGCTGGTACGACAACGAGTGGGGCTACTCCAACCGTCTCGCCGACCTCATCGAGCTGGTCGGCGCCGACCTCTGATGAAGGACATCTCCGAGTTCGACGTGGACGGTCGGCGCGTCCTGGTACGCGCCGACCTCAACGTCCCCCTGGAGGGGGACGTCATCACCGACGACGGCCGCATCCGCGCCTCGGTGCCGACGATCGAGGAACTCGCCCGCAGGGGCGCCCGCGTGATCGTCGTCGCGCACCTGGGGCGCCCCAAGGGCAAGCCGAACCCGGAATACTCCCTGGCCCCCGTCGCCAAGCGGCTGGGTGAGCTCCTGGGCACGGACGTCGCCTTCGCGACCGACGTGGTCGGGAAGTCGGCCCAGGAGGTCGTGGAGGCGCTTCAGGACGGCCAGGTGGCCCTGCTGGAGAACCTGCGCTTCGAGCCCGGCGAGGAGTCCAAGGACGACGCCGAGCGGGCCGAGTTCGCAGCCGGGCTGGCCGCTCTCGCCGACCTCTACGTGGGCGACGGCTTCGGCGCGGTGCACCGCAAGCACGCCAGCGTCTACGACGTGCCCGCCCTGCTGCCGCACGCCGCGGGCCGGCTGGTCCTGGCCGAGGTCGAGGTGCTCAAAAGGCTGACCGAGACCACCGAACGGCCGTACGTCGTGGTGCTGGGCGGCGCGAAGGTCTCCGACAAGCTCGGGGTCATCGGCAACCTGCTCACCAAGGTCGACAGGCTCCTCATCGGCGGCGGCATGGCCTACACCTTCCTGAAGGCACAGGGGTACGAGGTGGGCGGGTCGCTGCTCCAGGAGGACCAGCTCGACCAGGTGCGGGGCTTCCTGGACGAGGCGGCCAAGCGCGGCGTGCAGCTCGTCCTGCCGGTCGACGTGCTGGCGGCCACCGAGTTCGCCGAGGACGCCGAGTACGAGGTGGTCGACGCCACCGCGATCCCGGCCGACCGCCAGGGCCTCGACATCGGCCCGCGCACCCGCGAGCTGTTCGCGAGCAAGCTGGCCGACGCCGAGACCGTGTTCTGGAACGGCCCGATGGGCGTCTTCGAGTTCGAGGCGTTCTCCGGCGGAACCCGCGCGGTCGCCGAGTCGTTGATCGGCTCGAAGGCCTTCACGGTCGTCGGCGGGGGAGACTCGGCCGCCGCCGTGCGCAGACTCGGCCTGCCCGAGGACGGGTTCTCGCACATCTCCACCGGTGGCGGGGCCAGCCTGGAATACCTGGAGGGCAAGACCCTCCCCGGACTTGTGGCGCTGGAGAGGTAGAGGTCAAATGAGCACCGCTCGCAAGCCGCTCATAGCCGGCAACTGGAAGATGAACCTCAACCACCTTGAGGCCATCGCCCACACCCAGAAGCTCGCCTTCGCGCTGGGCGACAAGGACTTCGACCGGGCCGACGTGGCCGTGCTGCCGCCCTTCACCGATCTGCGCAGCGTGCAGACCCTGGTGGACGGCGACAAGTTGCGGATCCTCTACGGTGCCCAGGACCTGTCGCAGCACGACGGCGGCGCCTACACCGGTGAGATCTCCGGGGCCATGCTCGCCAAGCTCGGCTGCACCTTCGCCACGATCGGGCACTCCGAGCGCCGCCAGTACCACCACGAGGACGACGACGTCGTCAACGCCAAGGTGCAGGCGGCCTACCGGCACTCGCTCACCCCCATCCTGTGTGTGGGGGAGGGGCTGCCGGTGCGCCAGGCGGGCGGCCAGGTGGCCTACAGCCTCGCGCAGCTCGAAGGGGCGCTTCGCAAGGTCACCGCCGAGCAGGTCGCCTCAATCGTGCTCGCCTACGAGCCCGTTTGGGCGATCGGCACCGGCGAGGTGGCCACCCCCGACGACGCGCAGGAGGTCTGCGGGGCCCTCCGGGAGCGACTCGCCGAGCTGTACGACACCGATGTGGCCGCGGGTGTCCGTATCCTTTACGGTGGGTCGGTCAAGTCTGACAACATCGCGGGCATCATGGCACAGCCCGATGTCGACGGTGCCCTGGTCGGTGGCGCGAGCCTCGATGCCGGGGAATTCGTCAAAATTTGCCGTCTTGGCGAATTGTCGAGTTGACTGGTCCATTTGGGGGGTGCGATTTGACAGCACGTCATACCCTCTTAGAGCAGGTTTGAATCGTCACGCCTCTGGCGTACACAAGGGTCGTGCCCGGACGCGGGACACGCGCACATAGGGAACAGGTCAACGGTGACAATCGGAATCTCCATCGCCCTCATCCTGTCGAGCTTGCTGATGATGCTGCTCGTCCTGCTCCACAAGGGCAAGGGCGGTGGTCTCTCGGATCTGTTCGGTGGCGGTTTCTCGTCGTCGTTCGGAGGCTCCTCCGTGGTGGAGCGCAACCTTGACAGGCTCACCGTCATCACCGGTGTGGTCTGGTTCGTCTGCATCATCGCGCTGGGCCTGCTCCTGAGGCCCTGACCCGGCTTTGACAGGCGTGACAGTGGTTCAGTCCCCGCATCCCCAAGCGGCGGGGCCATCGAGCAAGGAGTTCATCCGTGGGTAGTGGCAACGCGATCCGTGGCAGCCGTGTCGGTGCCGGCCCGATGGGGGAGGCGGAGCGTGGCGAGGCGGCCCCCCGTGTGCGGGTCCCTTTCTGGTGCGCGAACATGCATGAGACGCGCCCCAGTTTCGCCAGCGACGCGGCCGTTCCCGAGTTCTGGGACTGCCCCCGGTGTGGTCTCCCCGCAGGTCAGGACGAGGCCAACCCGCCCGCGCCGCCGCGTAACGAGCCTTACAAGACGCACCTCGCGTATGTGAAGGAACGTCGCAGCGACAAGGACGGCGCACAGATCCTGGCCGAGGCCCTGGAGCGGCTGCGCTCCTCCTCGCGCCCGATCTACTAGCCGTACGAGATCCGCCAGTACGCACGTGAAAGACCCCCGTGGATGATCCCATGGGGGTCTTTCACGTCTCGCGGGCCCGAAGGCCATCGGCTGGGACTCCGCAGGCGGGCCGTACGTCTACTGAGACCCGCCTCCGCGCCGGTCATCCGTACCGGCGCGAAGGCACGCGGGTCAACCTGCGGACTCGAAGAACAGGGCGATCGCGACGGCTCCGGGGTCGGGTGCTCCCAGGGCGGCCTCGCCGACATAGCTGGCCCGGCCCCGGCGGGCGGTGATCGAGGAGGTGGAGTCGGCTCCGGCGCGGGCCGCCTCCGCCGCCGACCGCAGTGCCTCCACCGCGGGGACGTCGTTCCCCGCGGCCTCGGCCAGGGAGTCCGCCGCCGGGGCCATGGCGTCGACCATCGTCCTGTCGCCCACGGAGGCGGAGCCCAGCCTGCGGACCGTGGCCACCCCGTTCCTGGCGGCGTCGGCGAGCAGGGCCGTGGTGAAGGCCGGACTGCCCTGCCCGGCCAGCGCGAACTCGCGGAACCACATGCCGAACAGCGGCCCGCTGGTGCCGCCGGAGTGTTCGAGGAAGGCCGTCGAGAGGCTGGAGAACGGCGCCCCGGCGTCGGCGGGGGCGGGGGAGAGCTTCGCCTTGGCCCTGGTGAGCGCGGTGACCATGTTGGTGCCGAAGTCGCCGTCCCCGCTGCGGCGGTCCAGCTCGGTCAACTCCTGGACCCGGTCGTCGATCCGGATGATGAACCGCTCGATCCACGACAGTACGGCCTGGGGTTCGAGGTCGTTCATGGGTTTCTCCTTCGAGTACCGGGACGGGACGCGAGGCCGGTCGATTCGCTCTCACAGGGTGGCTGACCTGTGACGATGATCCATATGCGGAGAACCGGGCCGGGGCGGGCCGGTCAGCTGACCATCGTCGACCGCCGGAGCCGTGGGCGGGTCACCAGGTGAGGGCCGCGGTGCGCACCGGGTCGTCCCACAGGCCGACGAGCTCCTCGTCCGCGCGGATCAGGGTGACCGAGCAGCCCGCCATGTCCAGAGCGGTGACATAGGAGCCCACGAGCTGCCGGGCGATGGTGACACCTCGTGCGTCGAGGAGCCGGGTCACCTGCCGGTAGGCGGTCAGGAGCTCCAGCTGGTGGGTGGCGCCGAGGCCGTTGACGATCACGAAGACCGCGTCCCCCCTGCTCAGCCCGAGGTCGTCGGCGACCGGCTCGGTCAGCGCGGCCACCAGCTCGTCGGCGGGGGCGACGGGGATCTTCCGGACTCCCCGCTCGCCGTGGATGCCGACGCCGAACTCGACCTGGCCCGCTTCCAGGTCGAACGAGGGTACGGACTGGCCGGGGTGGGTGCAGGCCCGCAGGGCCAGGGACATGGTCCGGGCGTTGCCCGCGACGCGGCGGCCGAGCGCGGCCACCGTCGACAGGTCGGCGCCCCGCTCGGCGGCGGCGCCGCAGATCTTCTCGACGGCGACGACGGCGGCGGTGCCCCGCCGCCCCGGGCCGCCCTCGACGGAGGTGTCGGTGGCCAGGTCGTCGTCGACGAGCACGGTCTCGGTCCGGATGGCGCCGGATATCTCGGCGGCGATGGTGAAGTTCAGCACGTCACCGGTGTAGTTCTTGACCACGTGGACGACGCCCCGGCCGTCGTCGACCGCCTCGGTGGCCGCCTGGATCTGGATCGCGGTGGGGCTGGCGAAGACGGCTCCCGGCACCGCGGCGTCCAGCATCCCGTACCCCACGAAACCGGTGTGCAGGGGCTCGTGCCCGGAGCCGCCGCCGGACAGCACGCCCACCTTGTACGGCCGCCGGTCATCGGCCCTGATGACGAAGCTGGGGTCGCGGTTCCAGCGCAGCCGCCCCCGCCGGCTGAGCTCCAGCCCTTCGAGCGCCTCGGCGACGAGCTCCTGCGGGTCGTTGACCAGCTGATGTGCGGCCACCTGGCCCCTCCTTGCGTCGCGAACGCTGTTTTCCTACCCGGCTTCACCTCCTTGACGCGAAGGCTTCGTCGTCGGCATGACCCCATGGGTGATCCGGGATGTCCTGGGTAAGGGCTGGGAGATGCCCCCTTGCACAGGTATGGGCAGGTGGGGAGATCGATATTGCCCCGGAGGTGGTCTCATGAAGGAGCAGCCGGGAACGCATGACCATCCGAAGAGCGCGCTGAACCTGCGACTCGCTCTGGCGATCTTCGGGCTGGTGGTCTGTACGGCTCTGGCGGTCTTCGCGACACAGGCCGGGATCACCGCGCTCGCCGTGGCCCTGGCCGTGCTGGCGGCCATCGCCGTCGTGGACATCGTGGTGGTCGGGATTCGGATCGTACGGAGACGTCGGCGCGGTGAGCGGCACACTCTCTTCGAGTAGGTCATCCGTCCTGGCCGCGCTCGGCTGTGTCAGCGGGGTCCGTGAGTTGGGGACGGACTGA
The DNA here is from genome assembly GCF_040295965.1 of Streptosporangium sp. NPDC002544. Classification (NCBI taxonomy): domain Bacteria; kingdom Bacillati; phylum Actinomycetota; class Actinomycetes; order Streptosporangiales; family Streptosporangiaceae; genus Streptosporangium; species Streptosporangium sp. NPDC002544. Next base: position 38,544 of record NZ_JBEOWJ010000011.1, read on the forward strand.
ACGGCGGCCCAGGCGCAACAGCGGCGGGCAGGTCAGGCGGATGCCGGACCGGGTCGGCAGGGCGAAGGCGATGGCCTTGGCCGGTGCTTCGGTGGCGAAGGTCGTCGTGGCGTAGGCGCGGCAGTGCCCCGGGAGAGTTCGCGGACCAGGACCAGTCCGCGGCCGCTCTCGGCGAACAGGTCCAGGGCGGTCTGCGGCCGGGAATGGTCGAGGGCGGCGGGGATCCAGCCCAGGCCGGGGTCGCTGTCGACGACCTCGCACCAGATGGGGACGCCGGCCAGGTGGAAGACGCGGAGCGCGTACGGCGGGCGGGCGTGTTTTTCGCAGTTGTAGGGCGCCACCGACCGAGATCCGGCCTGGGTCGCCTGGTTCGAGCCAACGGAACCCGTCGCCGAGGCGGGCATCTGCTGGTCGCTCATCGGCGATCATCGGCGGTCCGCCGCCTGCGTGGAGGCCGTTCTCCGTGAGTACGGTGAGCGTCGCTTCCGGCTCGGCCCAGCTCAGCCGGGTCAGCGCCGCCGATGCCTGTCTGGGGTTGGGTGAGCTGGAACAGGCCATCGACTCGGCGCGGACGGCCATCCCGATGGCCAGATCACTGACCTCGCCTCGGTTGGTCGGGCGCATCCGGAAATTCTCCGACCGGCTGGAGCCGTACAGCGCGACCATCCAGGTCAGGGAGTTTCGTGCCTACCTGGACCGTGAGCTCGTCTCCTGACCCCCGCCGGGTCGAAGATGACGGAAGCCCGGTCGGGGCCGGGCTCATCTGGATACGGCACCGCTACCGCTGTCCCCGGCCAGGCTGGGCCGCTGTCGCGGTGAGGTCGTTTCCCTGGCGGGACTCGGATAGATGCCGCCGCTTTGGACTGTGCACCCCCGCCGCCCCTCGTGGAGGCGGTCAGAACGGGGGCGGCTTGAAGGCGGAGGTCCCGTACAGCATCGGCGGGGCGGTCCTTCGCCGCCGCACCGATGCCACATCCACCTATGGCCTGTTGGGGAAGTCCGGCCGGTTGGGCATGTCCGGCCTGCTGGGCATGTCTGTCCTGTGTGGCATGTCTCCTCGGTGGGACATGTCTCCCTTGTGTCCCATGCCGGGCATTCTCTTGGAGCCCACCGCCACCGCTCCCAGCCCGAGCAGGAAGATGATGACGCCGGTGACGACGTTGTTCCAGATGTTCGCCGTCGTCGCCGAGCCGGTGACCCAGGGAGAGATGATGGTCCAGATTCCGATGATCGGCACGACCCAGCTGATCCCGTACGTCCGGCCGTAGGCGGACGCGAGTCCCAGGGCCAGGGCGGCGACCACGAGGCCGGTGACGAGATTGCTGACGGTGAGCCTGGACAGGCCGTTGAAACCGACCACCCATGGAGAGATCGCCAGATACAGCCCGGCCAGGAGGCCCAGTCCGTCGATGACCTGCGCCACCGAACTGGAGCCCGCCCGTTCGTACCTCGCCCGCATCTCGATGAGATCGGGGTGTTGCTCCAGGCTTGCGGGTCTCATCATGACCCATGCCCCCTTCCGGTTTTCATGCGAAATTCGATTTCATGCGAAAGCGAATTTCTACCGGTATACCCGACATAAGCTCCAAACAGCCCAAAGAATGACAAATCTAACTAATGAAATCCTTTGGATAGGGGCGATCCAGTGGCCGCCCCCGTCCAGCGCACCCCGCCGCCACCGAGACACGGCGCCCCAGGACGTTCATCATGCGCTACAACCCGGTCACCGCCAGGCTGAGCGACTACCGCAGTCCGCCTACCGCCCAGAACGGGCACAGCGCGCTCATCCGCACGTCGTGCCCAACCCCTGGTCACCGCGTCGGGGATAGCAACTTGGTGGCTTGGTATCCAGGTGGCGGAGGTGGAGGTCAGGTACCAGAGGCGGCGATCACCTCGGAGACCAGGCGCGGCGAGGTGATCAGGCGGCTGTACTCGGGCTGGCGCAGTTCCCCGCCCATGAACGGGTGGGGGTTGCGGTGGACGGCGGGGCTGGGCGCGTCGACCAGGGCGGCGAAGTGGATCTCGGTGGCTCCCGTCGCCTCGACCACGCGGTGCACGTTGCGGGGTGTGATGCCGCCACCGGGCATGACGATCAGGCTGTCGCCTGCCCGCTCGACCAAGGACGCGATCAGTGGCGCGCCCTCCAGGGCGGTGACGTCCTGGCCGGAGGTGAGAACCCGGTCGACGCCCAGGGCGGCGAGGGTGTCCAGGGCGGCGAACGGGTCGGCGGTCATGTCGAAGGCCCGGTGGAAGGTGATCGAGAGGCCCTCGGCCGCATCGATGAGGCGCTTGGCCACCTCGACGTTCACCTCGCCTGACGGCGTCAGCACCCCGATCACCACGCCCTGCGCGCCCGCGTCCCTGACCGTGGCCACGTCGCGCTCCATGGCCGCGACCTCGTACTCGTCGTAGATGAAGTCGCCGCCCCGGGGGCGGATGATCACGTGGACCCGGATCGTCGAGACCGCCGCGAGGGTCGCCTCGACGGTGCCGAGGGTCGGGGTCAGGCCCCCTTCGAAGAGGGCCGAGCACAGCTCGACGCGGTGCGCCCCGGCCTGCTCGGCCGCGAGCGCGCCGGCGGTGCTGTCAATGCAGATTTCATAGGTAAGACTCATTTTTCCTCCAAAGCATGGATTTCACCGACTGGTAGGCCCCCGCCCAGTACCGGAACACTCGTGAAGCCGGCCGCCGGCGCGACGTCCCCGCCGGCCGCCCTGAGCGCGGCCAGCGCGATCGCGCTTGTGGCCCGCGGGCTCCCGTCGATGACCTTGACGGCCGCCGCGTGCCCGGTGGCGAGCGCGACGACGAGAACCCCCTCGGCCCCGCCCTTGGCCACCGCCCCCGGCAGCGCCCGCATCAGCGAGGTGTTCACGTGCCCGGTCCCGCCGACGTACTCGGGGTGCTCGCGCATCGCGTCGGCGACCGCCCGCGGCGCGGTCCCCGGCTCGGCGACGACCAGGGCCCGTACGGCCCGGGCCAGCCCGGTCAGCGACAGCCCGAACAGCGGGGCGCCGCACCCGTCGACGGCGACATGGGCCGCCCTCTCCCCAGACAGCTCCTCGGTCACGGCACGCACCCGCCGCTGCAAGGGATGGTCGGCGTCCAGATAGGAGGTGGTCTCCCAGCCGGAGGCGGCGGACGCGGCGAGCATCGCGGCGTGCTTGCCCGAGCAGTTCATCCGCTCGCGCGAGGCCGTCAGGCCCGCCCGGATCAGCATGTGCCGGGTGGCCTCGTCCTCCGGCCAGTCCACGGGGCAGCCGAGGGCCTCGAAGCCGAGCCCGGCCCCGGCGAGTATCTCGGCGACCAGTCGCACGTGGAAGTCCTGACCGGTGTGGCTGCCCGCGGCGATGGCCAGGCCGGGGCCGTGCAGGTCCGCCCCGGACAGCAGGCAGGCCAGTGCCTGGAACGGCTTGGCCGAGGAGCGCGGCAGCACCGGCGCGCCGACCGCTCCCCTGGCGACGGCCACGGTGCCGTCGGGCGCGAGGGCGACGGCGCTGCCGAAGTGCACGCTCTCCACGAATCCGGAGCGCACCACCTCCGCGAGCGGGACGAGTTCAGGCACGGGCGGGTCTCCTTCTGAGCCGACGGGCCCCCGGGGTGTCACGGGCGTCGAGGGTACGGGCGAGCTTGGACAGCGACGCGTTGACCACCAGGTAGATCAGCGCGACGACGATGTAGGTCTGAATGAGCAGGCCGTTGTAGGTCGCCAGGACCTTGCCGCTGTAGAGCAGTTCGGCGTAGCTGACCACGAAGCCCAGCGAGGTGTCCTTCAGCAGGCCGACCGACTGGCTGACGATCGAGGGCAGCACCCGCCGGGCCGCCTGCGGCAGCACGATCAGGCGCATGGTCTGGCCCTGGGTGAGCCCGACCGCGAGCCCGGCCTCGCCCTGGCCGCGCTCCACGGACAGCACCCCGGCGCGGAAGATCTCCGCGAACGCCGCGGCGTTCGAGACCGCCAGCGGCACCACGAGTTTCCAGAACAGCGGCAGGTCCAGCCCGTAGCGGGGCAGCGCGAACAGCACGACGTATACCAGCAGCAGCGCCGGGATGGTCCGCACGACCTCCACGTACGCCGCGGCGGGCACGCGTACCCACCTGCGCCGCGACAACCGCCCGAGGGCCAGCGCCAGCCCGGCGGCCATCGCCAGCGCGGCCGAGACGACGGCGGCGAGCGCGGTGGCCCACAGCCCGTTCAGCAGATAGCGCCACATCGGCCAGGTCGCGTACGGCGACCAGCGGTCGGCGTCGAGCTGGCCGTTGGCGGCGAACTGGCGCACCGCCAGCACCAGCAGGGCCAGCACCGCGACCGCCCCCACCACGGTCGCGATCCGTATCCTGCGGCGGGCGCGCGGCCCCGGCTGGTCGAAGAGCAGGTTGCTCACCGGACCACCGCCGGTTCGCCCGAGCCCGCGGCCTGAGCGGCGACCGGCTCGCCGGGGGCCCGGACACTCACCGCTCCGTCGGGAGACAGCACGCTCATCGGACCACCACCAGCCGTCGTTCGAGCCGCCCGGTGACGAACCCGGCGCAGGCGGCGATCAGCGCGTAGGCCAGGCCGGCCCCGACGAAGATCGGGATGGGCTGCGCCTCCGTGAGGTTCACCCGGTTGGCCGCGGCGGTCAGGTCGACCACGCCGACCGCGGCGGCGAGCGAGGTGTTCATCGTCAGCGCGATGAAGATGTTGCCGACCGGCTGGATCACCGTGCGCAGCGCCTGCGGCAGGACCACGTGGCGCAGGGACTGGCCGAAGGTCAGCCCGAGCGCGCGGGCCGCCTCGCCCTGCCCCGCGGAGACCGCGTTGACGCCGGAGCGCAGGGCCTCGGCGATGTAGGCGGCCTCGTAGAGCGCGATGACGATCATGGCCGTCACCAGCAGGTCGGCCTTGAGGCCGATCTCGGGCAGGCCGAAGACGGCGAGCACCAGCAGCACCAGCAGTGGCAGGTTCTGGAAGGTCTCCACGTAGGCCGTGCCGATCCCGCGCAGGACGCCGACCGGGCTGACCCGCATGGCGGTGATCATGAGCCCCACCACCGCGGCGCCGACGAAGGACGCCGCGGTCAGCTGGAGGGTCACGACCAGCCCCTGCCAGAACTCGGGCAGGTGATCCAGGAGGGCGGACATCAGGACCCCGGCACCGATCCGATCTGCGGCGGGGTGGGAGCCTCGCCCTGCACGACCGTGCCGAGAGACTGCTTCCAGGTCTTCTGCCAGAGGCCGTCGGCCTGGATCTTCTTCAGCCAGTCGTTGACGAACTTCTTGAACTGGTCGTCACCGTGCTTGAGGCCGATGCCGTACGGGTCGGTGGTGAACGGGCTGCCGACGACCTGGATCGAGGAGTCCTTCTGCGCGTTGGCGACCAGGAGCGTCTCATCCTGGACGTAGGCGTCGCCGCGTTCCTGCTTGAGGGCCTGCACGCACTCGGGGTCGCTGCCGAACGTCACGATCTTGGCCTGCGGGGCGAGCTTCTTGATCGCCGGGATGGCCGGGGTGTTGGCTCCGGCGATGACGGTCTTGCCGTTCAGGTCCTCGGGCTTGGTGATGCCCGTGGTGCCCTTCCTGACCGCGAGGCTCAGCCCGGAGGAGTAGTACGGTCCGGCGAAGGAGACCTGCTCGGCCCGCTCCGGGGTGATCGTGTAGGTCTGGAAGACGACGTCCACGGTGCCGTTGCCGAGCAGCGCCTCGCGAGTCTCCGAGGCGGAGTTGACGATCTTCACCTTGGGCTCGCCGATGATGTACTTGGCGAGAGCCTTGCCCATGTCCGCGTCGAACCCCTCGACCTCGCCGGTCGTCGGGTTCTGCTGCGACAGCAGCGGCGCGTCGAGCGACCCGCCGACGATCAGCTCGCCGCGCTGCTTGATCTTCTCCATCGTGGAGCCGGGCAGGATGTCCGCGGCGGCCGCGACCGGCGCCGAGGCGATCAGGTCGCCGCCCTTGGCCTCACCTGGTACGGCCGGGCTTCCCGAGTCCGTACCGGCACAGGCCGAGAGGCCGAGCATGGACACAGCGGCGACAGCGGCCAGCCGCTTCATGGACACCATCGGGCCCACCATCCTTTTTGATCGTTTTCGATCAGTGAGTGAGAACTTTGGCCAGGAAGTCCCTGGCCCTGTCTGTCTGAGGAGCCTCGAAGAAGGCGCCGGGCTCGCCCGTCTCGACGATCTGGCCGGCGTCCATGAAGACCACGCGGTCGGCGGCCCTGCGGGCGAAGCCCATCTCGTGGGTGACGACGACCATGGTCATGCCGTCGGCGGCGAGCTGGACCATCACGTCCAGTACCTCACCGACCATCTCCGGGTCGAGTGCGGAGGTGGGCTCGTCGAAGAGCATCACCTTGGGCCGCATGGCCAGCGCGCGGGCGATGGCGGCCCGCTGTTGCTGCCCACCGGACAGCCGCGCCGGCAGCTTTCCCGCCTGCTCGGCGATGCCGACGCGCGCCAGCAGATCCCGCGCCGACGCCTCGGCCTCGGCGCGGGAGTCGCCCCGGACCTTCATCGGCGCGAGCACGATGTTCTCCAGCACGGTCTTGTGCTGGAAGAGGTTGAACGACTGGAACACCATGCCGACGTCGGCCCGGAGCCTGGCCAGTTCCCGGCCCTCCACGGGGGCGGGTACGCCGTCGACGAGGATGTCTCCGGACCCGGCGGGCTCCAGCCGGTTGAGGCAGCGGCACAGCGTGGACTTGCCCGACCCGGAGGGGCCGACCACCACGACGACCTCGCCTCGCGCCACATCAAGGTCGATGTCGCGCAGCACGTGATGATCGCCGAACCACTTGTTCAACCCTTTGACCTGAATCATTGCCATCTTCCTTCGAAATCGAAGACAAAGCGGAAGGTAATAGATGATTCTTATGGAAGTCAACATGTTGCCGTAGTAAGTACAGACGTGGTATTCCTCTAGTCCATGTCAGGCAAAGAGCGGCTGCTGGTGCGGGGAGCGCAGGGCGACCTTCTGCGTCTTGTCGCCACCGGCCACGCCGAGTCGCGTGCCCAGCTGGCCCGCATCTCCGGCCTGGCGGCGTCGAGCGTCTCCCTGCGCGTCGAGGAGCTGATCGACACCGGGCTCCTCGTCGAGGAGGGCTCGGGCGCCTCCAGGGGCGGGCGGCGGCCCCGGCGGCTGCGGGTCAGCCCGACCGCCGGCCTGCTCGCGGTGGCCGACCTCGGGGCGCACCACGCCCGCTTCGGCCTGCTCGACCTCAGCGGCGCCCCCCTCGTCGTCGAGGAGCGCACCTGCGACATAGCACTCGGCCCCGAGGCGACCCTCGACTGGATGGCCGCCTCGTTCGACGAGCTGCTGCTGACCCACGGCCCGCCCGGCGCCCCCCTGCGAGGCGTCGGCACCGGCATACCCGGCCCCGTCGACCCCGCCAGCGGCCGGGTGGTGTCTCCCTCGCGCATGCCCGGCTGGCACAACTTCCCCGTCGCCGAGCATCTCGGCGCGCACTACGACCTGCCGGTGCTCGTGGAGAACGACGCCAACCTCCTGGCCGTCGGCGAGGCCCGCTCATGGCCCGGGTGCGACAACCTCATGGTGCTCAAGGCCGGCAGTGGCATAGGGTGCGGCGTGATCGTCGACGGCCGCCTGCACCGGGGCAGGGGTGCGGCCGGCGACATCAGCCACGTCCGGGTCAGGACCGACTCCTCCACCATGTGCTCGTGCGGCCACCCCGACTGCCTGGAGGCCTACGCGAGCGGCGCCGCGCTCATGGGCGCCCTGTCCGAGCTCGGCATCGCGACGCGACGCCCGGGCGACGTCGTCGCCCTGGTCGAGGACGGCGTGCCCGAGGCCACCGCCCTGGTCAGGAACGCGGGCCGCCTCATCGGCGAGGTGCTCACCGTCCTGGTCAACTTCCTCAATCCCGACGCCATCGTCGTCGGCGGCAGCCTCTCCACCGCCGAGCCGCTGATCTCCTCCATCCGCGCCGCCGTCTACGAGCGCTGCCTCCCGCTGGCCACCCGCGACCTGGAGATCGCCGTCACCCGTGGCGGTCCCGATGCCGCCCTCCTCGGCGCGGGTTCCCTCCTGCTGGACGCCGTCCTCGGTTGAGGGGCGGAACGGACGGCGCTCCCACTTTCAGCCAGGAGCTTCGGACCGGACGGGGAGACGGGTCATCGGCGGCCGATCCCGGCCAGCAGGTTCCTGACGAGGGCCTCGGCGAACTCGTCGGTGAGGGGCTGGTCGGGGATGAGGAGGCGGTGATAGCAGGCGCCCCAGAGCTGGTCGACGACCACCTCGGGGTCGACGTCCTCGCGTAGCTGCCCGCGCTGCTTGGCGCGCTCCAGTGCCTCGACGGCGAGTGCCCTGCGCGGTGCCGAGTAGCGCTCGCGAAGGAGCGCCGACAGCTCGGGGTCGGTCTGGGCGTGGCCGACGAGCTCCGGCATCACGCGCCCGGCCCGGGTGTCGCGCATCAGGTGGACGAAGGCCCGCAGTTGCGCGGTGAGGTCGGCGGCGATGTCGCCGGTGTCGGGGAAGGCCAGGGTGGGGCCGACGGCGTCGAAGTAGCCGTCGAGCGCCAGCGCCCCCTTGGAGGGCCACCACTTGTAGAGCGTCACCCTGCTCGCCCCCGCCAGCGCCGCGACCTTCTCGATGGTGAAGGCGGCCATCCCCTCGGTGAGCAGGAGTTCGCCGGCCGCACGCAGGATCTCACGTCGCACCTCGGCGGCCGGCCGGCGTCCGCGTCCGCGCCGGATGGGTTCGGGGGACTGCGTCACCGGCTACCTCCAGGAAATATATGGACATTATGTCTACAGTCATATATATACATAGTGTACACAAATTCCTGGGGGAGTGAACGATCATGAGCAGCACGGCAGCCCGCGTCGCCATCGTCACCGGAGGCTCACGCGGCATCGGACGCCAGGTCGTGGACCGGCTCGTCGCCGACGGATACGCCGTCGTGGTCAACTACGTGAGCAACGACGCCGAGGGGCAGGCCGCGGTCCAGGAGGTCGTCGGCAAGGGCGGCCAGGCACTCGCCGTCCGCGCCGACGTCGGCGACACCGAGGCGGTCGCCGCGCTCTTCGACGTCGCAGAACAGACCTTCGGCGGTGTCGACGTGGTGGTCCACGCCGCCGGGATCATGAACCCGCCCACCCCGCTCGCCGAGCTCGACCTGGACGTGCTGGACCGCATACTGCGCGTCAACGTACGCGGCACCTTCGCCGTCGCCCAGCAGGCCGCACGGCGGCTGCGCCGAGGGGGCGCCCTGATCACCTTCTCCACCTCGGTCATCGGGCTGGCCCTTCCCGGGTACGGCGCCTACGTCGCGTCCAAGGGGGCCGTCGAGGGCCTGACCCTCATCCTGGCCCGCGAACTACGTGGCAGGGACATCACCGTCAACACCGTCGCCCCCGGGCCCACCGCCACCGACCTCTTCCTGAAGGGCAAGGACGAGGAGACCGTCGCCAGGATGGCCGCCCAGCCGCCACTGGAGCGGCTGGGCCGGCCCGCCGACATCGCCGAGGCCGTGGCCTTCCTGGCGGGCCCCGCCCGCTGGGTCAACGGCCAGGTGCTCCGGGTCAACGGCGGAATCATCTGAACTCGGCATTCGGGCAGCATTCGGATAGAGGAAGGGGCGGCCGACGACGGCGCCGAGGTGGTCAACGCCGTCGGTGACCGGGTTCGCGCCGGGTTCTACCGCAGGATCGGCCTGGAGGACCTGCTCGGCCCCCGCTGGTGCGATGGCGGAATCCCCTCACCGGCCCGAGGTCCTCGCTGCGGAGCCCTGCTGCCGGGCCCGGTGAACGTGAGCCGGTGGGAGAGACGGGGCGGGGTGCCCGGAACAGGTCAGCGGATCTGCCGCCTGCCGTACAGCTTCACCGCGGTCACCACGCCGCCGGCGGCCACCGCGACCTGGAGGCCCAGCTCGATCCAGTCGATTCCCCGGGTGTCGGCCACCCCCAGCACCGTGGCGATGGCGGTGCCGATGAACGCGGCGACGATGCCGATCACGATGGTCAGCCAGATCGGGATGGACTGGCGTCCCGGGACCACCAGACGACCGAGTGCTCCGATCACGATGCCGACGATGAGGGCGGAGATGATGCCGGTCACTGCCATGTCGCACTCCCAAGGGGGGCCGCCGGCCGTATCGGCCGAAGACGATGAGTCGATCACCTCGTCCAACGATCCCGCTCCTCCCGTGGTTCCCCTGGCCCGTGACGCGGAGTGGAACTCCAAGGGTTCGGTCTCCGGATCCATCTACGTCACCGACACCTGGGGGGAACGGCCGGGGGTCAAGGTTCGGCCGCAGGGGCACAGGGCCGGCACCTACGGGGAGAACGGCAACGCGGTGGTTCGCCGATTCTCACCGACGAACATCGGGAATCAGCGAACGGCTGACAGCTCAAACCGGCGGCGGTCAGGTCAGGCGGGGGCCCACGCGGGTGGGCGGGGCCTCGTCACGGGGGCACGCAGGTGAGGTCGATGACATTCTCACGCCTGGCCCCCCGCTCGAAGGCCGCGGTATAGGCGCGTGTACCGAGTGCATGCCGTACCAGGTGGTCGGCCTCGGCGTGGGCGTCGTGAAACGGCCGCAGCCCGATGAGCGCCACCCCGGTCGTGCGCCGCAGCCGGTGCGCGGCGCCGAGCAGTTCGGCGGCGTGGTCGTGCCGGCCGGCGGCGGCGATGGTCCAGGCGAGCGTCTCAAGGCCCCACACGGGCCCCCAGCGGTCGTCGATGTCGTGCTGGCGGCGCAGCGAGTCGCGGAAAAGCGCGGCGGCCCGTACCAGGTCGCCGTGCCGCAACTCCGCGAGACCGAGGCCCCACAGCCCCCAGGAGTAGGCCCAGGCCCCGCCGTGCGCCTCGGCGTCGGCCAGGTAGGCGTCACCGGCGGCGACGGCGGTATCCCGGTCCCCGAGGAAGGCGCAGGCCATGGCCCAGAGCATCGTCGCCATGTGGGCGTCACCGGTCGCGCCGTCCGCCAGGAACCGGTCCCTCGCCTTCGCCAGCAGCGGGATGGACCGCGGATCGCCGTGGATGAGCAGCGCGTGGGCGCCCTCGACGTAGGTGACGGCGGCGGGGGCGTCACCATCGGGGAACCGCGAGGTCAGGCGGCGGCAGCGGGTCAGGAACTCCTCGGCGCCCCGCTTGTCGCCCTGGCAGAGGGCGATCCAGGCGGCCAGGGCCACCGCGCCGATCTGGAGCGGGTCCGGCGGGCGCGGAGAGAGCGCGAGCCCGCGCTCCAGCCAGTGGCGGCCCTCGCCGATGGTGCTGCTGAAGAACCAGAACCGGGTCCGGGTGAGGTTGGCGGTGATCTCCAGCCCGCTCCGGGCCTCGCCGGGCTCGGTGGCGCAGAAGTCCAGTGCCGTCCGGAGGTTCGGCAGTTCCTGCCGCAGCCGCGACAACCACTCGACCTCGCGGGGACCGCACCAGTCGGCCGCGGCCCGTGCGACGGTGCTCCGGTAGTGGTCACGGTGGCGTCGCCGCACCGCGGTCTCCTGACCGAGGTCGACCAGACGCTGCCTGCCGTACTGGCGGATGGTCTCCAGCAGGCTGTAACGCGTCCTGCCGCCCCGGGTGCTCACGACCAGGATCGACTTGTGCGCCAGGGCCGCCAGAACGTCGATGACGTCGTGGCGGTCGATGCCCGCACCGGAGCACACCGCCTCGGCCGCCTCCAGGCCGAACCCGCCGGAGAAGACCGACAGCCGTGCCCAGAGCAGCCGCTCGTGCTCGGTGCACAGGTCGTGGCTCCAGCCGACGACGCCTCCCAGAGTCCGGTGATGGCGGGGCGCGTTCCCGGCGTCGTTGTCGGCCAGCAGCCGGAACCGGTCGTCGAGCCGGTCGAGGATCTCCTCTGCCGAGAGCGTCCCCAGCCGGACCGCCGCCAGCTCGATGGCCAGCGGGACACCGTCCAGCCGCCCGCACAGCTGCGCGATGACACCGCGGTTGTGTCGCGTGATCCGGAAGTCCGGGGCCGAGGCCGCGGCGCGGTCGGCCAGCAGCGTCACCGCCTCGTAGCGGGTCAGCGGTGGCTCGACGTCCTCACTCACCGGCGTCATGGGGGGTACGGCGAGGGGTGGCACCGGCAGGACGTGCTCGCCCTGAACGCCGAGCCGCTGCCGGCTGGTGGCCAGCACCCGCAGACCGGGCACCGCGCGCAGGAGCACGGTCACCAACGTCGCCGCCGCCCTCACCATGTGCTCGCAGTTGTCCAGCACCAGCAACGTCCTGCTGTCACGCAGATGCTCGATCAGGATGTCCACGCAGGGGCGCGCGGACTGGTCGCGGATTCCGAGAGCCTGCGCCACCGTCCGGTCGAGCAGTTCGGGCTCGGCCAGCGGGGCGAGGTCGGCGACCCACACCCCGTCCGGGAAGGCGGGCGACACCTGTGCGGCCAGCCGCAGCGCCAGCCGGGTCTTGCCCACCCCGCCCACCCCGGTCAGCGTGACCAGGCGGCTGGTCTCCAGTAGCCGCCCGGCGTCGGTGAGCTGCCGTTCCCTGCCCACGAAGGTCGTCATCTCGCTGGGGAGATTGCCGGAGGGGCCCTTGGCGGTGAGTGCGGGATCGTTGTTGAGAATCCGCTGGTGCAGCTCCCGCAGTTCCGCGCCGGGATCGACGCCGAGTTCCTCGGCGAGGATCTCCCTGACGGAGTGGTGGCAGCGCAGGGCCTCGGCCTGGCGTCCCGACCGGTACAGCGCCAGCATCCGCTGTGCCCAGAACCGCTCCCGGAGCGGATGTGCGACGGTCAGCCTTCGCAGCTCGGGGAGCACCTCCTCGTGGCGGTCCAGCGCCAGGTCGGCCTCGATGCGGGACTGGAGCGCGTCCAGCCTGCGCTCGGCCAGCACGGGCGCGACATCCCGTCGCAGCGTCTCCGACGGGATGTCCTGTAGCGGTTCCCCGCGCCACGATCGCAGTGCCTCTCCCAGTAGCGCCGACGCCGCCACCATGGAGCCGGCCGCGGCCGCGGCCCTGGCGCGGCTGGTCAAGGTGTCGAAGCGGTGCAGGTCGAGCCGGTCACCGTCCACCCTGAGCAGGTAGCCGCGCGGGCAGGTCAGCAGGGGACCGTCATCCCCGGCGCACCCCAGCAGGTGCCGGCAGCGCAGCACGTAGTTCTGCAGGGTGTTCCTGGCACCGCCGGGCGGGGCCTCTCCCCACAGGTGGTCCATCAGCGTCTCGACAGGGACCGTCTTGTTGGCGTCGAGCAGCAGTGACACGAGCAACGTCCGCAGCTTGGCCGCCCGGATCGGCACGGGAACGCCGTCCCGCAGCACCTCGAACGGCCCCAGAACCCTGAACTCGAAACCTGATCCCGCCGTTTCCACTACCTAATGTAAGCACAATATTTCTCTCTGTGATCAGACGTGCGCGTCAAGTGCGCCCCGGATACGTGGCGAGCGCCTGGTGTGACGACAGGTCCTGAGGGGTGACCGTGAGGTGACCGGCGAGTGAGTGGCCCGCGGCACGGTGTGCGGTGACGGCGGGGCGTACCTGCCCGGCTGATCTTCACACCACAGGAAGGGCACTTCATGTTCAAACGTGTAACCGGGATCGTGGCGGCGGTGATCGCGGCGGCGGTGATGGTCACCGCCGCCCCCGCTCCCGCCGGCGCGGCCTCGTTCTCCCGGGAACTCGCGGCCACGGCGCAGGCCGCGGGCGTCTCGGAGGCGACCGTCTACTCCATGGCGATGTCGCTGGTGAACAGCGACCCGGAGGACGAGTACCGCTTCCCCGACGAGGAGTTCCAGGACGCCCCCCGCTCCTGGAGCGCGGTCGTGGCGTTCGTCAAGAGGTTCTGGCGTCAGATCGTCGACGCGGCCAAGGCCGCCGGTGAGTGGGCGTGGTGGAAGGCGGGCAAGTGCGCCACCGGCGCCGTGACCGAGGTCTGGAACAAGTTCGGCGGAGACCTGAGCGATCCGGAGGCGGTGCTGGCCGTGGCCGTCTACGGCTGCCTGAAGGGCCTGCGAGGCTGATCGCCCCGCTTGGCGGGCGGCATCCCCCGATCACCGGGAGGTGCCGCCCGCGTGGCTGTTCTTGCCCGACCTCACGGCTCCAGCAGCAGGCGGGCCGAGTGGCGGCCCAGGCCCAGCAGGGGTGGGCAGGTCAGGCGGATACCGGTACGGGTGGGCAGGGCGAAGGCGACGGCCTTGGCGGGGGCGTCGGTGGTGAAGGTCGTGGTGCGGTAGGCGCGGCAGTGGCCCCGCGACAGCTCGCGGACCAGCGCCAGGCCTCGGCCGTTCTCGGCGAACAGGTCCAGGGTGGTCTGCGGGCGGGAGTGGTCGAGGGTGGCCGGGATCCAGCCCAGGTCGGGGTCGCCGTCGACGATCTCGCACCAGGTGGGGACGGCGCCCAGGTTGAAGATCCGGACCTCGTACGGCGGGCGGGCGTGCCGCTCGCCGTTGGCGGCGAGTTCGGCCACCGCGATCTCGGCGTCGGTGATGTCGTCGTCGGGTACGCCTTCGGCCCGCAGCACCTCGCGTACGACGGCGCGGGCACGGCGCGAGGCGGAACCGGGGCGGAGAATCCTGACCAGCATCCGGACGTCGCCGTGGGCTCTTCCGAATTCGGTGGCCGCGCGCCGGCCGAGATCGGCCGGACCTTCGATGTGGACGCCCTCGAAGAGGTTCGGGGGATCGCATGGGGGTGGCCACATGTGCGTGCTCCATCGCGCTCGGTGACTGTGTCGAGTAGGAGATGTCATCGCGTGGGCGGGGCGGGAGGTCCCGTGCCGAGCGTCGTCTCTCGCCGTGAGGGCCGCAGGACGGAGGTGGCCGTCGCCGTCCGCCTTGTGGATCATCGTGTCGGCTGGTCGTTTCCTGGTCGTTTCCGCTGGCGGATGGGAATGGAGGACACGCGTGTTGACAATGAGTAATTGGAAAGTTGCCCAGAGTGGTAAGGGGTGAACATGGGTGGGGCGAGTCAGGGTGAGGGGCGTCCGGAGCTGGTGCGGGCCCGTAAGCGGATGGGGATGAGCCAGGATCAGATCTCGGAGGCGCTCTGGGTGTCGGCGACGACCTGGAGTCGCTGGGAGCGGGGCCGCCAGGAGATCCGGCCGGTGTATCGGGCGCGGATGGCCGAGGTGTTCGGGGTGGACCCGGCCGAGGTCGAACGGTGGATCGAGGGCACCACCCCGGTCGATACGGAAGCCTGGCTGCTGCCGGACTTCAGCGACCTGTCCCTGGCCGCTACCGTCGAGGCGGTCGGACGCCTGTGGAGGTGCGACGTGGACCCGGATCGCCGTCATGTGCTGGCCGCACTGCCGTTCGTACCCGCCGCACTGGGCGGCTGGCTGTCAGAGTGGAGCTACGGCACCCCGATCGCCTCGGCGGCATACCAGGGATCCGGCTTGGCCGTGGGGCTCTCCGATGTTCGGCGGATTGAGGAGACTCGGCAGGTGTTCAGCCAGATGGACCACCGGTTCGGGGCCGGGGTAGTCCGTCCGGCGGTGGTGGACTATCTGCACAGCACGGTAGAGCCGCTGCTGCGTGGCCGTTACGACGACCAGGTCGGGGCCGCGCTGATGACGGCCGCGGCGGGGATGACCCTTCAGGCGGGCTGGACCGCCTTTGATCTGGGGCGCCACGGGCAGGCCCAGCACTATTTCGGCCAGGCACTCAAGCTGGCCAAGGCCGGCAACGATTCACTGACAGGCGCCTGGGTGCTGACCACCATGACGATCCAGGCGATCTACCTGGAGCAGCCAGCCTGGGCGGTACGACTGGCCCGGGCCACCGTGGACACCGCCCGACAGGCCCAGGCCCCACCACGTGTCATGGCCCAGTTGCTGAGCAGGGAAGCCTGGGCGACAGCCCTCCAGGCGAAGATGAGCGAGACAGGCGACGGCCACGGTGTCAAACGGGTCGAGCAACTCCTCGCCGAGGTCGAGCGGCTCTACGCCCAGGGCACCACCGACCGCGATCCGTCCTGGACCGCCTGGTTCGAGCCGACGGAACCCGTCGCCGAGGCGGGTATCTGCTGGTCTCTCATCGGCGAACATCGACGGTCCGTCGACTGCGTGGAGGCGGTCCTGCGCGAGTACGGCGAACGCCGCTTCCGCTCGGCCCAGCTCAGCAGGGTCAGCGCCGCCGACGCCTACCTGGGGCTGGGCGAGGTGGAAGCAGCAGTCGACTCGGTGCGGACCGCCATCCCGATGGCCAGATCGCTGACCTCACCCCGGCTGGTCGGGCGCATCCGCAAGTTCTCCGACCGCCTGGAACCGTACGCCACGACCATCCAGGTCAGGGAGTTTCGCGCCTACCTGGGCCGCGAACTCATCTCCTGACCTGGTGCTGTCCGATCGCGGACGCGCGGTCTCCTCGTGATGGGCACCCGCCTTGCAGGTGTAAATATGCCTGGATCGCGGGAAATGTCGGCGCCTGTGGCTAAGGTCTTGATTCCTAAGTGAAGTCTCGCGTCACCGCTCGGGAAAGTTCTGCCGAGCCATAGGATTCGAGGTCGCGGACGTGCCGGTGGCGCGGGTCGTGAGACATACGCACAGGAGCGAGGGACAGCACATATGGAGCAGGTCGGCTTGGATATCGGTGAGGCCGACGAGGCCGTCTCATCCCCGGAGAGCGCGCTGGATTCGCTCGCCGAGGATGAGACCATCGACTTCATCACCGGTAAGCCGATCAAGCTGAAGGGCAGCGAGCCCGTCCGGCAGCGGATCGCTCGCGTGCTCTTCCACGAGTACGGCATCTCCGTCGACGACATGGCACGGGACTTCCCGATCCCGATCCAGATCGACGGCAAGCGCAAGACCACCAAGAAGGCGGACATCGCGGTCTTCGCGCACGGCGCCCCGAAGACGCTGGCCAACCTGCGCCGGGTCGTGGTCTGCAAGCCCGAGCCCAAGGCCGGCCGGACGGTCACGAAGATCCGCATGTTCAGCCAGGCCCAGGAAGACCTGGCCGAGCTGGAGACCCTGCTGGGCACCGAGTCCACCCCGCTGGCCCAGTACGGCATGTGGACCAACGGTCTCGACTTCTTCTTCCTCTACAAGGAGTCGACCCGGTTCGGCGCCAAGTTCGAGCCCCGGGCCGACTGGCCGCTCGCCGACGAGAGCGTGGGCAGCGGAAGCGTTGCCTCGGTCGCGCGGCTCCGGCGCGGCGAGGCCGGCATGCTCAAGACGGCGTTCCGACGGTGTCACAACTACATTCACGGCAACGAGGGCCTGCCCAAGGACGCCGCCTTCTGGCAGTTCCTCTACCTGCTCTTCACCAAGATGCACGACGAGCGTCTGAGCCGTAAGCACCGCAGACCCCCCGAGTTCTACGCGCTGCCCGGTGAGCCCTTCGACGAGGAGGGGCGCAAGGCCATCGAGGCCAGGGTGATGGCCCTGTTCCGCGAGGTGAAGAAGGAGTATCCGCTCTTCGGCGCCCGAGACGAGATCACCCTGTCGCCCCGGGCGCTCGCCTTCATCGTCGGCGAGCTCGCGCCCTACGACCTGACCGGCACGGACATGGACGTCAAGGGCATCGCCTACCAGGAGTTGGTCGGCACCAACCTGCGAGGTGACCGGGGGCAGTACTTCACGCCGAGGAGCGCGGTCGCGCTCATGGTGGAGATGCTCGACCCCAAGGAGGACGAGAGGGTGCTGGACCCGGCCTGCGGGACCGGCGGCTTCCTCCGCGAGACCCTGTGGCACCTGCTCAACAAGTGGCGCGAGGAGGAGGGCACCCCCGGACTTCCCGACACCGAGGAACAACTGGTCGACCACCAGGATCGGCTCGCCGCTTACGCGGAGAAACACCTGTTCGGGGCGGACTTCGATCCGTTCCTCGTCCGCGCCACGAGCATGAGCATCATGACCCTCACCGGGGGCGAGGGAAACATCTACAACATGGACTCCCTCGCCTTTCCCGGAGGCCACCTTCCCGGTCTCACGGAGGCAAGGGGGCGGATTCCCCGCGGCAGCATCGACGTGCTGATGGCGAATCCGCCGTTCGGAACCGATATCAAGATCGAAGACAAGGACGTCCTCAACCAGTACCGGGACGGGGTCGCCCAGTCGTGGTCACGGGACCGGGAGACCGGCCGCCTGGTGATGGGGGACAAGCCTGTGCTGTCGATGGCTCCGGAGCAGTTGTTCATCCAGCGCGCGGTCTGGTGGGTGAGAGAAGGGGGAAGGATCGGCATCGTGCTGCCCAACGGCATCCTCTCCAACCCCGGCCCCACCGACGAGGCCATCCGGCGCTGGATCCTGGAGAACTGCTGGGTGCTCGCCAGCGTGGAGTTGCCCGTCGAGACGTTCGTCGCGGAAGCCGACGTCAGCATTCTCACCACCCTGCTCTTCCTGAAGAAGAAGACCGATCAGGAGAAGATGGCCGCCACCATGGGGGCGGAGCAGGACTATCCGGTCTTCATGGCCATCGCGGAGAAGGTCGGCGTCGACCGGCGGAACAACCCGGTCTACAAGCGGCATCCGGACGGCGAGGCCATCCTGGAGGAGCAGGAGGAGGTCGAGCGCATCCGCATCAACGGGGAGAACGTCGTCCGTACGCTGGTCAGGAAGCGGAAGGCGATCGACAACGACCTCCCGGAGATCGCCAAGGCGTACAAGCGGTTCAGGGAGAGGCACCCGGAGCCGGGGGTGACCAAGTGATCACCCGGATGGAGGCGTACGGCTACCGCTGCTTCCCGGCGCTCGGCGTCGACCTCGACCGCTACCACGTGCTGGCCGGAACCAACGGCGCGGGAAAGACGACGCTGCTCGACATCCCGGTCCTCCTCGGTGACCTGCTCGGGCAGCAGCGGGCGGTCGCGGCCTTTCTGGAACGGAGGGGAGCCACCGCACCGGCCAGGGCAAACAGCCTGGTCGAGTTGCTGCACAAGGGCGAGGGCGACGCGATCGCGTTCGCGATCGAGGCGCGCCTACCCGACGATGTCGTGGAGGTGCTGGCCGACACCACCTTCGCCGAGCTCGCCCAGCGGGTTCCCACCCATCTCCGCTACGAGCTGCGCCTGAACGTCGGCCCGCGCGAGCTCGGCATCGCCGACGAATACCTCTTCCTCTACTCCGAGGAGGGCACGCGGCCCCGGCCCGGCGAGTTCGGGCAGGGGCGCACGGTGAGCGGCACCACCCTCAGCCATCCGGAGTGGCAGCCGGTCATCCTGCGGGAGGGGCGATCTCCGACCCGCTTCATCCACGAGACGACGACGCAGGAGAGCGACCTGCCGCCACTGCGGGTCCCGCAGGGGCAGCTCGCCCTGGGTACGGTCCCCGCCGACCCGACCCTGTTCCCGGCGGCGCTCTGGTTCGCCCAGCTGCTGCGCGAGGGTGTGGTCTTCTTCGACCCTGACTGGGAGTCGCTCCGCAGGCCGGCGCCTCCGGGCGACGCCCTTCGGCTGTTGCCCTCCGGCGTCAACACGCCGTGGCTGGCCCTCGACCTTCACGACAGAGATCCCGACCGGTTCGCCTCGTGGGTCGACCACGTCCGCACCGCGCTCCCGCAGGTCGCCGACATCGCGGTGATCGAACGCGAGGAGGATCACCACGCCTACTTCGCGGTCGAGTACACCGGTGGTTACCGCGTCACCTCCTCGGGTCTGTCCGAGGGAACCCTGCGAATCCTCGTACTGACACTTCTCCCCTACCTGGACGGCACGGTGCTCCCCACCCTCCTGGTCACCGAAGAGCCGGAGAACGGCATCCATCCCCGCGCGATCGAGACGGTCGTGCAGTCGCTCGGCTCGCTCCACGACTCACAGGTCTGGGTCTCCACCCACTCGCCGATCGTGCTCGCGCACACCGACCTCGCCGACGTGCTGGCCGCCCGCCTCGACGGCGACGGCGGGGTGGAGGTGATCTCCGGCGACCGGCATCCCCGGCTCCGCGACTGGCAGGGTTCGCTCGACATCGGGACCCTGTTCGCGGCGGGGGTGCTGTCATGACCAAGCGAGATGTGGTCTTCCTGGTCGCCGACGCGGGGATGGAGCAGATGCTCCGGGGGTTCCTCGGCCGCCCGGGAGTCCACCGGAGTGTGCGCTGCGGGCCGTTCGGATTCGACCCGCGTGAGGACCTGTTCGTCGCCCAGACCAAGGACCCGGGGGTGTACGGGACGGCCCGCGAGCTCTTACGGCCCTTCGAGTCACTCCACCGGCGCGCGGTCGTGATGCTGGACGCCGACTGGGACGGCAGCCCCGGCGCGCAGGCCATCCGCGACCACGTCGAAAAAAGCCTTGATGGTGTGTGGGAGCAGTCCGCCGTCGTGGTGATCGATCCGGAGTTGGAAGCCTGGGTCTGGCAGGACAACCCCAATGTCGCCGAAGCCCTCAAATGCGACACCGACTTCCGGACGATTCTCGCCGACAGCGGCCACTGGCCGTATGACCGCCTCAAGCCGCCCGACCCGAAGGCGGCTCTCAAATATCTGCAGCGCCGCCATCGGGCCGACGGGTCCAAGGCCGCCTTCCGCCGCCTCGCCGAGAAGATCTCGGTAAAGCACTGCCAAGACGCCGCTTTCAACCACCTGTGCGATCACCTGCGCGCCTGGTTCCCGGAGAACTCGTGAAGCTTGCCGACCTCGACAACCCCGTCCGCGCAAGCTGGCTGGCTGACCAGAGCTTCCGTCTTGATCCCGGTCCCTACATCTCGGACTCCTACGCGGCGCACATGTTCTTGAAGCGAGTGCCACAGGCCGATCCGCTGGGAGAGGTCACCGAGGGAATCTTCAACGCGGGAAGGTTCAAGAGGCAATGGACCACCGACCCCGAGCACGGTGTTCCGTTTCTTTCCAGCGCGGATATCTTTCAAGCCGACCTGTCCACGCTTTCGATGATCACCAAGAAGTGTTTCCGGGCCAATGCCAGGCTCGGGCTCGAACCTGGGTGGACCCTTATTACCTGTTCGGGAATGACGGCGGGACGAGTCACCTATGCGCGCCTCGATATGGATGGGTACGCGTGCAGCCAGGACGTGCTCCGGGTAGTTCCTGACTTGGACAAGATCCCCGCAGGATATCTCTATACGTTCCTCGCCAGCCCTTTCGGCATCCCGATGATCAAGGGGGGAATCTATGGTACGAGCGTCAAGCATATTGAACCCTCGCACATCATGGACCTCCCCGTTCCTCGGGTCGGTGCCGATGTCGAGCGGCGAATCGACTCCCTGATTCGCGAGGCGATGGTGCTTCGGGCGCGGTTCCAGACTGGAATCACCGATGCCACGCACGATCTCTTCAAGAGCGCTGGCCTCCCCGAGCTCATCGACTTCAACTGGCACGACCAGCCCCGGGACCTGGACTTCTCCGTCTCCGGCCTCACGCCCACATCGCTCCGCGCGCTCAACTTCTCCCCCCGTGCCCAACGCATCATAGACACTCTTCGCTCTGTCCCATACCGTACTCTCGGCGAGATTTGTTCAGGCGGACAGCTAAGTCGCGGAAACCGTTTCAAGCGTATTGATAGCGATCGTGAACATGGAGTGAAGCTTATCGGCCAGCGGCAAGGCTTCTGGCTTCGGCCTGAAGGTCGATGGATCGCGCTGAGTTCGGCTGATCTCCAGATGGTGCGAGCTGATGACGAAACAATTCTCGTGGCGGCGAGAGGCACCCTGGGCGACAGTGAAGTTTATTCGAGAGCTCTTTTTGTGACTGGAAGCTGGCTCAGTCATGGATATTCCGAAGATTTCCTTCGGGTGGTATCGGCGGACAGAGATTTCTCTGGAGCCTATCTTTTTGCCTTTCTGCGGTCGGAGGCGGCTTTCCGTGTTATTCGGTCAATGAGTACCGGCGGGAAGCAGCAGGACATCCATGAGGGGCTTCGTCGTCAGATTCCCATCCCCGAGTGCACCCCGGCGGATAGGGAGCGGATCGCCGAGACGGTGAGACAGGCATACCAGTGGCGGGACGAGGCCGATGTGAAAGAGGATCAGGCTCTTGCCCTGCTGGATAAGGCAGTGAGAGAGGCGGCGCGGTAGCGGATGGCTCAGATCGTCGGTGGCGGCCCCCCGGTCAACGACGCGGAGCGGATGACGATCGCGCACCTGCGTGATCACGCTCCTGACGACTGGCTCGTGTTGCACAACATCGAGATCCCGGTCCACGGCGGCAAGTACGAGGTGGACCTCGTCGTGGTGGCCGGCCACTCGGTGTGCCTGATCGATGTGAAGGGCACCCGGGGCCGGATCGAGGTGGCGGGCCGCAAGTGGTACCCGTCGCGGCGGGAACCGTACGGCTCGCCGGTGGCCAAGCTGCGGGGCCACGCCCGCGCGCTCAAGGGGCAGCTGGAACGTGCCCGGCCCGCGCTCTCCCGGATCTACGTGGACGCGCTGGTGGTGCTCACCGCCGACGACGCCAGGCTGATCGATCCCAGCGACCGGCAGGACGCGGACGCCAACGACGTCACGACCCTGCCCCAGCTGGTGCGGACGCTGAGCGACGTCTCCCGGGTGCGGACCGGCCTGACCCGCGACATCGGGCCGTACCGGCGAGACATCGTCGAGGCGCTTGAGGGGACCGTACGCAGGCCGACCGGACCGCAGCGGTTCGGCAACTGGGTGGTACGGGAGCGGCTCGGCGGCACCGACGAGGTGACCGAGTACCGGGCCGGCAACGCCACCGTCGTCTCCCCGGAGACCGTGCTGCTCCGCGTCTACCGGGCGGATCCGTTCCAGCCGGAGCATGTCCGGGCCGCGGAACGGGTCGCGATCGCCAACGCCTACGAGGTGCTGACGAAGATGCCCGCGAGTGAGCACATCGTCGGGTCGCGTGACTTCTTCGCCGGTGAGGACGAGAGCCAGTTCGTACTGGTGCTGAACGACGTGCACGGGCAGGCGCTGCATCTGCGGCTGAACGACCCCCGGCAGCCGCTCAGCGCGGACGCCAAGCTCCGGGTGATCCGCGACATGCTGCGCGGACTGGCGCACGCGCATCGGTTCCGGGTGCTCCACCGGGCGCTCTCCCCGGCCGCGGTGCTGGTGACCGGGGGAGGGAAGGCGCTGCTGACCGGGTTCGACTACGCCAGGCCGGAGGACCCGCGTACCCACACCGTGCTCCCGAGGCTCGCCGACGCGCTCGATCCGGCCTACGTGGCGCCCGAGTGCCAGTCGCGGGCCCAGGCGATGAGCCGCGCGTCGGATGTCTACGCGGCCGGGGTGATCGCCTTCCAGCTTCTCACCGGGGAGTTACCATTCGCCACGACGGCGGACCAGTTCGCGAAGGGCAGCGTGCTGCCCTCCCAGGTGATGACCTCCGCCGGGGTGCCGGAGCCGGTGGCCGAGCTGCTCAGGCGGCTCTGCGCGGCGGCGCCCTCCGCGCGCCCGTCCGCGGCCGAGGCCTTCGACCTGCTCCGGCGCGCGACGGGGGGTGGAGCGACAGGCGGTGGAGCGGCAGGGAGCGACGCTGCGGGGGCCGAGCCGGTGACGAGCGGCGGGGCGACGCCGGACTACAAGAACCTCCCCGACGGATACCAGCTCACCCGTACGCACACCATACGGCGCAAACTGGGGTCGGGCACCTTCGGGGTGGTCTACCAGGTCTACGACAACCTGGCCTCCACCGACCGAGTCGTCAAGCTGGTGCTCAAGGACCGTCACTCGCTGACCGAGCGGCTCAAGCAGGAGTATGACGTCCTGCGAGGGCTGTCGCATCCCAACGTGGTCAAGGTGGAGTACGCCGACTACCTCGGCAGCACCGACATCCCGTATCTCGTCTTCGAGTACGTCGACGGGCAGGACGTCCACGAGCTGATCAAGGGAAGGCCACTCGGCCCGGCCGACGCCGTCAAGCTCGCCATCGACGTCGCCGAGGGTCTCGTCTACCTGCACGCCAACGGGATCTACCACTGCGATATCAAGCCGAGAAACCTGCTGCGGACCGACGGCGGTTGCAAGATCATCGATTTCAACGTCTCGGTCACCGCCGATTCCAGCCTGTCCAGGGCCGGCGGCACCGGCCGGTACGCGCCCCCGGACACGGGCGGTGGATTGCCCACGGTGGCCGATCTCGCGGACCGCGATGTGTACGGCCTCGGGCTGACCCTGTATGAGCTGGTCACCGGCGAATGGCCGTTCGCGCACCCGCGCCGGCAATTCGGCGAGCAGCCGATCGTGCCCTCCACGCTGCCGGGTCTCGGTGATCTGTCCGATGCCCTGGTCGCGACCCTGACGAAGGCGATCGCCCCGCTCAGGGGCGATCGTTACGCCGATGCCACCGATTTCCTCGCCGCGCTGCGGACGGTCAGAAACGGCGTGCACAGGCCACGGCCGATGCCCGAACCAGAGCCGCTTCCCCGGGACCCACAGGGGGAAGCCAATTCGTTCGTGGCGCACCTGCGGACCCTCTACAGCCAGAGCACGAGTAGCAACGCGGGAACCCGGGGTCACGACCCGTTCAAGCTCTATGTGCCGACGGCGCTCGACGACCGCTTGATCCCGGACGTGCTCCGGGGCCGGTACGCCCTCGTGGTGATCACCGGGAACGCGGGAGACGGCAAGACCGCGTTCCTGGAGCATCTGGTCATCCGCGCGGAAAAGCACGGGGCCACACCGGGGGAGCCGAGGGAGAACGGGGCGGATGTCCGGCTGCCCAATGGAAGATGGCTGCGTACCAACCACGACGGCAGCCAGGACGAGGGCGACAGGGTCAACGACGACGTCCTGCTCGATTTCTTCGCGCCGTTCGCCGGGAGCGTTCCGGTCGCGGACCCCGGGGAGACGCGCCTCATCGCGATCAACGAGGGCCGCCTGGTCGACTTCCTCGCCACGCACGAGGAGCGGTTCGGCTGGCTGGCCGCGACCGTCCTCGCGGGCCTCGACGGCGCGGAGACGGCCGGCGACGTGGCCGTGGTCAACCTCAACAGGCGCAGTGTGGTCGCCGGAGACGACGAATCGATCTTCAACCGGGTGCTCGGCCGGATGACCCACGAACGCCTCTGGGAGGCCTGCGACTCCTGCGAGCTGGTGAAGGTCTGCTACGCCCCGCACAACGCGCGGACCTTCGCGCACTCCAGCGCGGGTCCCAAGGTGACCAGACGGCTGAGGGACCTGTACACGCTGGCGCACCTGCGAGGCCACCTGCACACGACGCTGCGGGATCTCCGTTCGGGGCTGGCGTTCATGCTCACCTCGGGCCGGAGCTGCGAGCAGATCCGCGAGCTCTACCGGGACGGCGACGCCGAGGCGATCCTGGACGGCTTCTACTTCAACAGCTGGGCGGGCGTTCCGGGGACCAGGGACAGGTTGCTCGCCTTCCTGCGGGAGGTGGACGTGGCCGCCGTACCCGATCCGGCCCTGGACCGTCAGATCGACTACGTCGGCCCCGACGCGGGACAGGCGGTGATGACCGTCGACCAGCGCGAGAACCACGACGTCCGGTTGCTGGGCGAGCTCTTCGAACGGCTGCCCCGCAGCGCCGCGCCGTCGGCCCGGCAGGTCACCGCGCATCTGGGGTATGTCGCCTCCGCGCGCCGGCGCTTCTACTTCGAGTGCGTCGACGACAGGCGCTCACGGCGGCTGCTGCCGTACCGGTCGGCCGAGCGGTTCCTGGGAGCGCTGAGTCACCCGGAACGGATCGCCGAGCACCTGCCTGAGATCGTCAACGCGATCAACAGGGGGGAGGGGCTGCCCGACCCCGGCCGGTTGGGGGATGTCCTCGCGTTGCAGATCCGGCAGGTCCCGGGTGGGAGCATTCGCAGCTACCACCTGTTCCCCCTGGAGAGACTGTCGTTGACGACCACGGCGCATCCGCCCTCCCCCTACCTTGAGGAGCAGCCGGACGCGCTGATCCTGAGCTACCACGAGGACGCGCGGCGCCCGCCACGGCTGCGTATCCGGCTTGACCTCTACGAGCTGCTGTTCCGCTTGTGGGAGGGCTATCTTCCCGGGGTGGCCGAGCAGCAGGGGCTCTATCTCGGATTGACGATCTTTAAGAACGAGCTGTCCGCGGCGCCGTACCAGGAGGTGCTGCTCACCACGGGAGGAAGAGACCTGTACCGGATCCGGCGTGCTCCCGGTGGTCGGCTTCTCATGCGGCCCCTGGCCGAGGGGAGTGAGTGATGACCCTGCACAAGGGGGACAGGGAGTTTCGCCATCCCGGCGTGACCCATGTCGACTACAAGCAGGTGGAGATGGACCGGGTGCTGACCGCGTTCCTGCCCCGGCTGTGGTGGCAGGGGTGGCCGAGCGTGCTGGCGAGGTCCGCCGATCTCTCCGTTGACGACTTCGTCGACACCGTGCACGAACATCCTCAGCTGTTCGACGGGTTCGAGCGGGACATCACCCACCGGTGGATGGAGACCCATCTGCTGGACCTCGTCAACCGTGGCAGGTCCAACCAGCTGGTCGCGGGTCTGCGCCCGCTGCACGGGTTCACCTACCGGTTCCGCAACTCCCGCCGTTCCCGGCCCTCCGGGGTGGACGAGCAGCTCTACGCGATGATCCAGCACGCTTCGGACGGTCGCGGGGGCCATGCCCTCCTCTACCTCAAGGACTTCTTCTTCGCCGGGGTCGACGCGAGCACCGAGACTCCCAGGCTCGGGGCGGAGATCGACGTGGAGACCCAGGCGCTCATCAACCTGTCCGAGGCCGTCCGGAAGGACATCACCGATCGGCCGGCCGGAGGCAGGGACCGAGGTGCGTACCTGTCCAGCCCGCCGCTGTATCCCGGCGCGTCCGACCTGCTGGTGGAGGACATCGTCCGGTTGCTCTTCCACAAGCATCTGATCCCCAGATCCGTGCTGGTCGACTACCTGAAGATTCTTTTCGCCTTCCACCTGGCCCTTTACCACCTGCAGATCATGAAACTGCTGCCTGCTCGGCTGAAAGGTGGGCAGCCGAGCCAGGGCGGAGGCTTCTTTCTCGACGTCGGTGGGATTCCCAGTACGCCCGCGGCACGGCTCGCCGAACGAGGCGCGGCCGTGTGGTACGGGCGCATCCCCGAATTCGTGCGCGCCACCTTCTGCGTGAAGAAGCTCGACGACTTCGCGCAGCACCTGGTCAGGCTCAACAAGCTGGGTAAGCCGCCGAACGGAATCTTCAAGGTCGAGGATCTGGTGACGCTGCTCGGTTCCGGCTACTCCGACGAACGTGCCCAGTTCGCCGGGGCCAGGCTGAGCCGGGTGCTGGAGAGCTCCCGATCCACCGGGGAGGAGCTTGACTCCACGATCGCCCAGATCCTGGAGCTGGACCTCGATCCGTTCAGCACGTACATCGACGTCATCACCGCCTTCCGGGTCCGTTTCCACCGCCAGTACATCACCGAGTGCCTGGACTCGCTCCTGCTCAAGAACCGTCCCGGGGCGATGATCGCTCAGCCACGCAGGGGAGAGCGACGCTTCGTCCTGGACAGCCGCCTACTGGAGGTGCTCCTGCAGATCGCGCTGCTCCAGCCGGGCGGATCCCAGGGGTTCCACACCGAGCCGCTGCGGGTGGACCAGTTCCTGGCGATTCTGCGAGAACGCTACGGGCTCCACATCGATCGCCTTCCCACGGGCGATGGCTTCGGCCAGGCCGGCATCACCGATCAGGCCGCGCTCCGGGAGAACACGCGGGCCTTCACCGCGCGGCTCCGGGAGATCGGGTTCTACTCTGACATGTCGGATGCCTACCTCACCCAGACCATCACCCCACGTTACGTCGTACCGGCCTGACAGGACCCCGATGAGCGCAGGACTACGCGAACTACTCGACCAGGACCTCGACGAAGCGCTGGAGCGGGTGCTCACCCCCAGGCTGTCCGCGCTGCTGGAGGCCCGCGAACCTGGGCACTGCGCCCGGGTCACCGACATCGGTGCCGCCCTCGCGGAGCGGCTCTGCCACAGGGTGCGCACCGCTGTTAGCAACGACGCCCAGGTCCATGTCCTGGGCGGCCCACCCGAGGTTTCCCCGGAGGTGGCGGTCAGCAGCACCAAGCTGATCGAGCTGCGCAACCCGGTCGGCGACCGGCAGCGACCGCCACTGCTGGTCTTCGTTCCCCCTGGAACCCGGGCCAGCGCCGAGGACTCCTTCGACGTGGCCACCTTCGAGGAACTCGTACTGGGTGACGTCTACGCCGGTCTGGCCGAGCGGCTGTTCGCCGAGCTTCCCGAGCGGCTACGCCGCGGTGTGGGCGATCTCTTCGACGTCCTGATCGAGGAAGAGTGGCCGTACGGCGACTCACTGGCCAGGGCCCGTTACCTTCTGACGGTCCAGCTCAACGAATTCGACCCGCTCGCCGCCGGGGCGGCCGTCTTCGAACTGGGACTGGTGCCCGACTTCGAACTCTTCACGGATGCCGCGCAGATCCGGACCCGCACGGTTCGTAACCTCCAGCAGATGCGCATCCTGTCTCGTACGGAGCGGCCGGAGCGGCAACGCGTCATCGAACTGAACCTGGCCGACCCCGCGTTCCGGGCACGTCTCGCCGCGTTCGTGGTCCAGACGGGCCTGGAGAGCACGAGAACCTGGACACGCCGGATCGTGGTCGACCGGGCCAACTGGAAACTCGCCTTCCAGCACTGGCCGCTGCGTGAGGAACGCCCCGTCGAGGCGGTTCACATCACGGTTGGCGACCTCGAACTTCCGCGTGCGGGAGAGCGGCCCGAGCACGCGAGCAACTCCGTCCTGGCCAACTTCACCGGACAGTTGTTTCTCTCCGCCGGTAGACAAGGACTGACACAGCTTCCCGTCACCTTCGAGGTCAGCCCCGACCCACGCCGGATCGCGGGCCTGACCAGGTTCACCGTTCAACTGGTGTCGGAGGAGGCGGGACCGACCGGCGTGGCGGCCTCCGTACGCGTCAGCACAACGGCGAAGACCGCCTACAAGGCGATCCTGAAAAAGCTGCGCGGGGCCGATCTGGAGCAGGGCTGGCATTACATCCGGGTTCTTCCACAGGACGAGGAGGGCATCCCGCTGCCGGTGGCATCTTCCCGCGACGGTGTGTACGGCCTCAACGAAAGTGACCGATTCCTCGTGGTCACCGACGATGAGATCGACGAGGCTCTGCCTCAGCAGCGGGTCACGAAGGAGATCAGCCTCACCCATGCCCTCCGGCGCCTGGAGTTCAAGGCGCGGGAAGAGGGCAGGGAGTGGCGGGACGTGGCGTGCCGTACGGTCGGCTGGAAGAGCGCGCACGGCGCCGGACGCCATGTCATCCAGGCCGCCTTTGGAGCCCACGCCCAGATCGAGATCCCGCTCGCACCCACGCTCTTCGATCTGGAACACCAGATCCTCGCCGACGCCGATCGTTTGGGGCGTCCGCGCCTCCCCGTTCACACCGACCAGCCGGGGGCGATCACCTGGGAGGATCCGGATTGGTCCAGCGGTGGAGGTGACGCGTTCGAGGAGTTCGCCCAGGCGCGCCGTGCGCTCTTCGAAGCGATCCGCGGTACGGACGCGATGGTCGTCGAGGGCTGTGATCTGACCGGTATCCGCGTTCTCGCACAGACCTACGCCGAAGCATACGGCGAACTGCTCGGCCATCACCTGCATCGCACCGGGCGGGCCGACGAGAGTCAGGTTCCGGGTCTGCTGCGTGAGCTCACGGCGATGCTGCAGATCGACTGCGTCGCCGTGGACTACACCGATCCGCGCGGTGCGAGAAGCGAACTGACCCTTGTCGCGCCGACGCATCCGCTCCGCCTGCTCTGGCTCGTCACCTGGGCCGAGCTGGGACACCGGTGGCTCGCCGACGCCGCCGAGAACGAGGCCGCGGTGGTCGCCGCCGCGGGACGCTCGCTGGCCGGGATGACCCCGCTAGGGTTTCCCCTCGTCGTTCCCCGATCCGGTGGCAGGCTCACCGTCGCCAGTGGCGACCTCAACCCCTACTGGGGTGTCTGCCTGCCCACCGACACGAAGGACCCCCAGGGCGTGCTCGCGGCCCTCACCTCCGCGCTCCACCTGCCGGAGCGCTGGGCGAGCGATACCTCGATCTCCGGAAAGCGGCTCGCGGACCGGGTCGAGCGATACCTGCGCCTGCATCCCTACGTCGCCACCTTGGTGATCAGCGTGGTCAACGCGGGCAGGGCAGAGCAGATCGCGGACATGCTCGTCGAAATTCAGCGCCGGAAAGGGCTGAAGGAGATCACTTATGATGTCCGGCTTTTCGCCGCGGACCCCGGGGCGCCCGGAAACGGAGACGCGCTGGCTCAACTGCTCCGGGGGGAGTGGAGTTCGATCGCGGACGCCGAACCGTTCCACACCCGCACAGCCTCGGGGATCACTCCCAAACTGTCGGTGGCGGTGCGGCCCCTGGGCGAGTTCCGCTCCGCGGCCGGCGAACATTCCGCGCACATCACCCTGCTCCTCGACGCCTTCAGCGGTGAGCGGTTCGACGCCGCTCCCGTCGGGAGTCACGGGCTGTCCCAGGTCCATGGACTCCAGCAGGACATGATCGTCACCTATGTCGAGGACGAGGACGTTGTCGCCTGGCACAAACAGCCCCGTCACGGCCGGGCTCATCCGATCAGGGGAGCGGAGGAGCTCTCCGATCTGCTCTCCTCCCTGCCGCAGGCCATCTCCGCCGCCGCCTCGGCCGTGACCACCGGGCAGGCGGGGACACGTCTCGCACCGAGGATCACTCTCAGCCTCGACGTGGAGGACGGAACCCTTCTGCACCAGGCTCACCGTTCCAGTGACTGGGTGATCACCGCCGACAGGACGCTGGGGGTGGAGTACTTCGACAGCCCCGGCAGTGAGCGACGTCCCGACTACATCATCGACTTCGACGCCGATGCCTCGGAGGGCCTGGGTCACCATATAGTGATCAGTTCTCGATCGGTCGACGAACTGCGCTCCCTGCTCTTCCCGGTGATCGCACAGCACGGCTTCGAGAGGATCGACTCCCGGCACACCGCCACTTTCTTCGATCAGTTGCGGCTGCTGTCCGGCCGGCTGGCGTTCAAACTCGCCTCTGCGGTCCCCACGGAGCGCACCGAGGTTCTCGGCCTGGCGCTGGCTCGCCTCTACCTTGACTACCAGGGTGTTCTCGCCGATCAGATTCTCGTTCCGCTGGACGCGCATCTGGAGCTGTACCGGGAGGCCCGTAAACGTGCCGACGAGGTCGGGGAGGCGGTGGGACTGCAGCGCACCGATCTGGCACTGTTCGGCCTGGACGCCCGGCGACGTACGATCACCTGCCGTCTGGTCGAGGTCAAGTGCTACAGCTCGCTGGGCGGCCTGTCCGCCTATGAAGAGCTCAAGAACCGCATGACGGTTCAGCTGGACCAGAGCGCGAAGGTCCTGGCCGATCACTTCGATCCGCACCGCACCCAGCCCGACCGCCCGGACCGAGTGGTACGGAATGCCGATCTGGCGGGGTTGCTGCGCTTCTATCTCGGTCGAGCCATCCGCTATCAGACCATGCGGGCAGACGCCGCAAACGAGGCCGAGTGGCTGCTGTCCCAGCTCGATCGCGGCTACCGGCTGGAGTTCACCCGTACCGGGCTCGTCTTCGATCTCGGCGGGCAGGGCGTGTCGAGTGAATCCGAGGGAGGCATCGAGTTTCATCGGATCGGCCGTGATCTCGCGGAGGAACTCATCGAGGCCATTCCGACAGACGCGGTCCTCGCCGCGAGTCCCACCTCCGAGTCCCTGGAGCAGCTCGATCTCACTCTTCCGAGGCTCGCGGACGCCGTCTTCCGGGCACCGGCTCGCACCCATGCGGTGCCCGAGGAAGAGGATGCCGATGAAGACACCGATGACGGGCATGAAGAACGGGGACAGCCGGAGGAGGAGGCACCTGTACCCCCGGTGGAGCCCGGTGTTCCCGATGCCGAGATCCCTGCGGGAAAGGTACAGGCCAGGCAGGTCGAACTCTCTCCTGCCGGGTCGGTCTTGGCTCCCGACATCTACCTGGGGTCGGCCAGACCATCGCCGCAGTACGGAATCCTCGGTGAGGCCACCGGCCGGCGGATCGCGCTCGACCTCAACGAAACACACACGATCAGCCTGTTCGGGGTTCAGGGCGGCGGCAAGAGCTACACGCTCGGCACGATCATCGAGGCAGCCTCGTTGTCGGCACCTCCTGTCAACGAGTTGCCGAATCCCCTGGCCACGATCGTCTTCCATTACAGCCCGACGCTGGATTACGCCCCGGAGTTCACCAGCATGGTGCTGCCGAACGATGAGGCCGCTCAGGTCGAAGTGCTCCGCCGGCGCTACGGGGTCGAACCGGCGGCGCTGACCGATGTGGTGATGCTCGTGCCCGAGGATCAGCTGGAGCAGCGACGAGCGGAGTACCCGAGCGTCCGGGTCCTTCCTTTGAAGTTCGGCTCCGGCGAACTACGTGCCGAGCACTGGCGTTTTCTCATGGGAGCGGTCGGCAACCAGTCCACTTACATCCGTCAGCTTCAGCGGATCATGAAGGCGAACCGCAGGGATCTGAGGCTTGACGCCATTCGTGAGGGCGTTGAGCAGTCCTCGCTCTCGGAGAATCTCAAGCAGCTCGCCCAGGAGCGGCTCAACCTGGCCGCCGAGTACATCGACGACAGCGCGCAGGTGAAGCAGCTCGTCCAGCCCGGACGAATGATCATTGTTGATCTGCGAGACGAGTTCATCGAGAAGGATGAGGCGCTTGGTCTTTTCGTGGTTCTCATGCAGTTGTTCGCCGAGGCGCAGAGCGAGGGAAAGCGGTTCAACAAGCTGGTCGTGTTCGATGAGGCCCACAAGTACATGGAGAGCCACAATCTGGTCGTGGGCCTGGTGGAGAGCGTCCGCGAGATGCGACACAAAGGCATGAACGTTTTGGTCGCCAGCCAGGATCCGCCCTCCGTTCCCATCCCATTGATCGAACTCTCCAACCATGTGATCTTGCACAAGTTCACATCGCCCGCCTGGCTCAAGCACCTTCAGAAGGCGAACGCCTCGCTGGCCGATCTCACTTCCACCAAAATGGCGAACCTGACCCCGGGGGAAGCGTATGTCTGGTCCAGTAAGGCAACAGACGCAGCATTCACCCGAAGCGCCGTCAAAGTGCGACTGCGTCCGCGAGTGACACGCCATGGGGGAGGAACCAAGACGGCGGTCGACTAGTCAGGTAGAGCGTAGGACGCCTCTATTTCGACTGCGATGGAAAACAGGTCGTCTACGGTGATCAGGCCGACTGCAACAAGCGCTTGGATATGCTCTGCCAGGGAGTCGCGCACTGTGTTGTGAATTATGACGTGGTTCACGTTGTCAGTGTGATTGACTTGGGCGAGGCTCGTATGCGACCGAGCTGTTTCCCGGCCGTAGTACGCGGCCAGCATGTCGTCGAACTCTTTGGCCTCAGGAGTCATACGCGTTTCGAGTCTCCTGAGCAAGGCGCGCACAGGCTCCAGTTGGTAGATGTTCGCCTTGCCGGCGGTAGGGGTTTTATACTGCTTCAGAATTTCCTTGATTGCATTAAGGCTGCCTTGGATCGAGCCGAGAACCACTGGTTGAAAATGATTTTCGACAGCCTTTTGAGCCACTTGAAGTGCGACAGCTTTCATCTGTGATTCATCCGCTATGGTGCGAAGGCGGACGTCGCCACCCACGCCTTCCTGGATGAAAACATTGAGGCGTTGCATGGCTCTCTATGATTCCTCTCACAGCCAGTTGACGGCGCGCAGGGTGGGAACCACTCGTGAGATCACATAGAGCGCCACTGGAGCCGCTTCCGCGCCAGAGCCGAACGTTCCACACAACTCGTTTCTGCTCCGCCCGGTCTCGCCGAGAAGCTCCTCCTTGGAGGCGATGCCCATGATGCCGAGACTGTGTGCCGCTTCGATCAGTTCGGAACCCACCGTGAGATGAAAATCGTCGAGTGTGAGCTTCTTTTGTAGTTTCGGCCAGCCTTGCTCGCTGGGCTGGACCAGATAGACGCTCATGAACGTTTTTTGTCGCTGCTCGATGCCGGCTCTTCGTTTGTTGAGCAGCGTTGACAGTGCTTCCGGCATCGGTGGCACGTTGGAAGGTCGTCCCAGCACGACATCGCTTTCGCCTGTGTTCCACTCCCGCAGCCAGACGGGGAGAGTGTGGTGGCCTTCAACCCTGAGATTCCAGGTCGTTTGACGACCGGAGGTCCTCTTACCTGAGCAACTCTCCCCCTGGACGGACTCGGTGGCCCCTTTGAAAATTGTCAGAAAACGACCGATTTGGGCCGATATGGGGCTTGCTACTTTCTGCACATATGGAAGGTTAATTAAGTAAGTTGACACTTTGTCGCTGGGTGACCAACCTGTGATCTTCCAGAGGGGTCGATCGCCAGCCGCCGAGGTGGAAACCCGATGGATTCAGCTCGGGAGTGTCACGGGAGGGAGCCGTTCGCGTCAGGAACAGCTTGTTCGGGGGTGGGGCGGCGGATGGGGGTGAAGAGCGCGGTCGTTGCGATCAACAGGCAGGCGGTGCCGGCCAGGAGGCAGATCACGGTGACGCCGTAGCCGCCCGCACCCCAGGTCAGGACGGCCGCGCCCACCGGGCCGAGGGAGAAGTGGATCGTCCAGAACGCTGAGGTGACGCGGCCGAGCAGATGGTCCGGGGTCACCTGCTGGCGCAGGGACATCGAGCAGATCCCGGCCACGCTGACGCCGCAGAGGTAGACGGCCATCAGGGCGGCGATCACCGGGACGCGGCCGGAGAGGCCGACGCCCGCCATGGCGAGCCCGCTGGTCGCGAGGGCGCCGATCCAGGTGACGCCAAAATCGAACCTGCGGCGGACGGCGGCACCGGCCACGCCCGTCAGCAGGCCCATCTGCGCGACCGACCCGGTCACTTGCAGCACCAGCAGCGGATGGCTGATCACGATGGCGTCGATCCCGCCGAGCTCGCCGACCTGCCTGATCAGCTGTTCAGGAATGGTATGGCGTCCCCTTGTGACAGTCCGTCCAGGAGGAGACGGCCGCTGAGGTGATCTCGGTGACTTTCACGTCAGGTAGCCGTGTTCGAAACGAGGGGGAGCGAGCGAGGCTTCATCGACCATCGGTCACCATTTCGCCTGAGTGTTCAGGAACGCTTGCCAGGAGGCGTCGGTGGTGCGGGGAGCCGGACCGGACCGCGGGGACCGCGGGATCCGCCGTACGGTCGCCTCGCTCACTCGGTGTCCGGGCCGGATGAGCTCACCGCGCACCCTGCGGTGTCCCAGGCGCGCCACCGGGTCCCGGATCTCGACGTGTGGTGTTCGAGCCGCCGAGATCTAGCTCGATATGTGTCGAAATTGTAGTGATCGAGACAGGGTGCCCATCCATAGACATTTCGTACTTCCTGCCCATAACATCAAGCCTTCTTGGGACAGCCTTTACTGTCCCTTGAACCTTGGTTGGGGCCTTTTCCCGCCCCGCACTGATTGTTCGGGAAGGTTTGTCGATGTCTATAACACGCCTGGTGACGGGTCTTGGGGCACCAACCGCCCCCCGTAGCCCGGGGACGGCACGCCGCGGCGCCGCGGCGCTGGGTCTCGCCGCCACCATGACCTTCGCCGGGGTCGCGGCGACCTCGGCCCCCGTCAGCGCGGCCGCCGACCCCTCCGTCGGACCGGTCTTCACGGACGGCATGGCCCAGCCGGTGTTCTCGACGAACCGCAACGACTGGATCCGCGAGGAGGTGTGGGTCGAGACCCCGATCGACAGCGACGGCGACGGACGCAACGACCGGGTGCACGCCGAGGTCACCCGGCTCCGGGAGACGGAGACGGCCGGCTTGAAGTCGCCCGTCGTGTACGAGGTCAGCCCCTACTACGCCGGCGGCAACCCGGTCACGAACCACAACGTCGATCACGAGCTCCACGAGGCACTCCGTCCGGGCAAGGGCTGGATGAACCGCGGTGGTTCGGTGAAGGATCCGGCGACCGACGAGCGGCTGGCCGCCGCCGGCGTGGCAGGCGTGGCCGACGGTGACGAGGCCGTCACGGGCACCGGCCCGCAGCCCGCCATCAGCACCAGTCACGAGTCCAACTGGCTGCCTCGCGGTTTCGCGGTGGTCCATGCCGAGTCGCTGGGCAGTGGTAAGTCCGACGGCTGTCCGACCACCGGTGGGCGCAACGAGACCATCGGCGCGAAAGCGGTCGTCGACTGGTTGAACGGGCGCGCGAAGGCCTACGAC
Organism: Streptosporangium sp. NPDC002544; assembly: GCF_040295965.1. NCBI lineage: Bacteria > Bacillati > Actinomycetota > Actinomycetes > Streptosporangiales > Streptosporangiaceae > Streptosporangium > Streptosporangium sp. NPDC002544. The sequence goes on from NZ_JBEOWJ010000011.1 coordinate 74,461, forward strand.
GCCACCGGCAGGGAGGTCAATGCCACGTGGACGACCGGCAAGGTCGGCATGATCGGCACGTCGTACAACGGCACCCTGCCCAACGCGGTCGCGAGCACCGGTGTCGAGGGTCTTGAGGCCATCGTGCCGATCTCGGCGATCTCGAGCTGGTACGACTACTACCGCGCGAACGGCGCCGTCGTCGCCCCGGGCGGCTACCAGGGTGAGGACGCCGACGTGCTCGCGGAGTACGTCTACACCCGCGCGAACAAGCAGATCTGCCGAAGCGTCATCGAGGAGCTCGCCAAGGCGCAGGACCGGGTCACCGGCGACTACAGCGCCTTCTGGGACGAGCGTAACTACATGAACGACGTCGACAAGGTCCGCGCCGCGACGCTGGTCGCGCACGGGCTCAACGACTGGAACGTCAAGACCAAGCACGCCGCGCAGTGGTACGAGGCGCTCAAGGCGCGCGGGGTGCCGCACAAGATCTATCTGCACCAGGGCGGGCATGGCGGTTCCCCGAGCGTCAACGTGCTCAACCGCTGGTTCACCCGCTACCTGTGGGACCAGCAGAACGGCGTGGAGAACGACCAGCGGGCACTGATCCAGCGCGAGGACAGGACGCTGGTGGAATACCCCGAGTGGCCCGAACCGGCCGCGGCCGCCACCGAGCTCAACCTGGCGCCCGGCACGGACGGCACCGCCGGTGTCCTCACCGGCGACAAGACCCGCCTGGGCCAGCCGGTGACCGAGACGATCGTCGACGACGCGTCGAAGCGGGCGCTGACCCTCGCCGACGCCGTGACGTCTCCCAACCGCCTGGCCTACAAGTCGGGGGCGCTGACCGGTGCGGTCCGGCTCAGCGGCACGCCGCAGGTATCACTGCGGATGTCCTTCGGCCAGCCGGCCGCGAACGTCACGGCGCTGCTCGTCGACTACGACCAGAACGGTAAGGCGAAGATCATCACCCGAGGCTGGGTGGATCCGCAGAACCGTAAGTCGATCTCGAAGACCGAACCGGTCAAGCCGGGCAGCCCGTACCGCCTCGACTTCGACATGCAGCCGCATGACTACGTGTTCGCGGCGGGACACCGCATCGGCATCGTGCTGCTGTCGAGCGACTACGAGTACACCATCCGGCCCACCCCCGGCGCGACGCTGCACCTCGACACGACGAAGAGCAAGGTCATGCTGCCGCTCGTCGGCGGGGCGGCCGCGTTCACCGCGGCGAACAGCTGACCCCGGGTCCCCGCCGGCTGAGCGGGCCGCCAGGCGGCGGCCCGCTCAGCCGGCGGGCGCCGGAAACCATGGATCAGCCGCCGAGGCGACCATACCGAACGACCTTTCACCGCCGGATGCTCGGGCCTCATGAGGTGGTGGGCGCGGAGTGCTCGGGGGCGGGGCGGCGGATGGGGGTGAAGAGCGCGGTCGTCGCGATCAGCAGGCAGGCGGTGCCGGCCAGGAGGCAGATCACGGTGACGCCGTAGCCGCCCGCACCCCAGGTCAGGACGGCCGCGCCCACCGGGCCGAGGGAGAAGTGGATCGTCCAGAACGCCGAGGTGACGCGGCCGAGCAGATGATCCGGGGTCACCTGCTGACGCAGGGACATCGAGCAGATCCCGGCCACGCTGACGCCGCAGAGGTAGACGGCCATCAGGGCGGCGATCACCGGGACACGGCCGGAGAGGCCGACGCCCGCCATGGCGAGCCCGCTGGTCGCGAGGGCGCCGATCCAGGTGACGCCGAAACCGAGCCTGCGGCGGACGGGCGCCACGAGCACGGCTCCGGCGATCGTGCCGGCCGCGGCGACCGCGAGGACCGTGCCGACGGTGCCGTCGGAGTGGCCCAGATCGTGCTTGAGGTGGTAGATCAGGACGTCGGTCATGCCGAGCGTGAAGAAGATGAAGAAGGAGAGCAGGATCGTCAGGGAGCGCAGCACCGGGTGCCGCCAGAGGAACCGGGCACCGGCCAGCAACTCCTGCCAGGGCCGCTGGCGCGGCGGCGCGGGCGCGCCGGCCTCGGGTCGCTTGAACCGGACGAAGTACAGGCCCGCCGCCGACAGCGCGAAGCTCGCCGCGTTGATGGCGATCGCCGCGGTCGGGCCGAACTGCCCGGAGACCACCCCGGCGAGCAGCGGGCCGCCGACACCGGCCGCCGCGGCGGTCGCGTAGAGCCGGCCGTTGGCCTCGGTGATGCGGTCGCCGTCGACCAGGTTGCGCACCGCGGTCACGTAGGTGACCTGGAAGACCATCCCGATCGCCTCGCTGAGCGGCAGCACCACGTACAGCAGCCAGACCTGGGGGCCGAACGCCCAGACGAGCGGGATGAGCCCGTACAGCACCAGGCGGGCGAGGTCGCAGCAGATCAGCAGGGTCCGCCGGTCGAGCCGGTCGGCCAGGATCCCGGCGAAGATCCCGGCACCGACCGACGCGGCACCGGCCACGCCCGTCAGCAGGCCCATCTGCGCGACAGACCCGGTCACGTTCAGCACCAGCAGCGGGATGGCGATGTAGGCGAACGAGTCCCCGGCGACGGAGAGCGTCTGGGAGACCCAGAAGACGTTGAAGTTCCGGTCCCGCCACAGCGGGCGCGCGTTCTCTGCTTCCTCTGATCCCGGCACCAGGGGACTATCCCTCACCTTGGCGATCTTTTCCAGTGGTTAATCGTCCAGAACAAAGGCCAGGTAGCGGTCGGCGGAGCGGCGGACGGCCTCGGCGCCGTCGGTGTGCACGATCCGCTTCCACCAGCCGCCGTAGACGCGGTCGAAGGCGTACGGCTCCAGGAGCGACAGGGCGCGGCGGATCGTGGCGGGGCGTTCGGGGATCAGGTTGGGGTAGCTGTACATGAAGCCGACCCAGCGGCGGTCGGCCACCACCTGGAGGATGTCGCCGGAGAACAGCGCGCCCCGGCCGTCCTCGGCGTCGCGCCAGTGCATGACCTGGCCGCCGTCGAAGTGCACGCCCGCGTTGACCAGCGTCACTCCTTCGAGGATCTCGTGGGTGTCGCCCTCCCAGAAGAGCACCGACTCGTCGGGGCGGGCCACCCAGGCGCGGTCGGCCGCGTGCAGGTGGATCGGCGCGTCGAAGGCGTGCGCCCATTCGACCATCGAGCCGTAGAAGTGCGGGTGGCTGATCGCGATGGCGTCGATCCCGCCGAGCTCGCCGACCTGCCTGATCAGCTCGTCGTCGAGGTGGGTGACCATGTCCCACAGCACGTTGCCGGCGGGGGTGCGGACCAGCAGGGCGCGTTGCCCGATGGCGGTGGCGGGGTCGGTGCCGATGCCGACGACCCCGGTTCCCTCCTCGGCGAGGTGCGCCCTGTGCCCGCTCTCGCGGAGCTCGTTGAGGGAGGTCCAGCGCTGGCCCTCCCAGCCGACGTACTGCCGCTCGTCCTCGCAGATCGGGCAGTCATCCCGCACTGCGGCGTACTGGACCCCGCAGGTGACGCAGATGGGCAGATCGTTCACTTCGGAACTCCTTCGACCGGGTCAGCGCCGGTAGACCTGCTCGCCGCCGACGAAGGTCATCGCGACCCTCGTCCGCCAGATCTCGGTCTGCGGCTCGGTGAACGGGTCGCGGTCCAGGACGGCCAGGTCGGCGCGGTTGCCGGGGACGATGGTGCCGGCGTCGTCGTCGTGGTTGATCCGGGCGGAGCCGGCAGTGTAGGCGGTCAGCGCGGTGGCCAGGTCCAGGCGCTGGCCGGGCAGGAACGGAGTCTGCGCCGTCGGGTAGTCCGCGTGCAGTGAGCCGCCGGGCTCGGTGCGGTTGACGGCCACGTGCATGCCCTGGAACGGGTCGGCGACCGAGACCGGCCAGTCGCTGCCCGCGCAGAAGCGGGTGCCCGAGCGCAGCAGGTCGGCGAAGGGGTACTGCCAGCCGGAGCGCTCCTCGCCCAGGAACGGCAGGGTCAGCTCGTCCATCTGGGCGTGGTGGGTGGCCCAGAGCGGCTGCAGGTTGGCGGTCACGCCGAGCTCGGCGAAGCGCGGCACGTCGGAGGGCTCGACGATCTGCAGGTGCGCGATGTGGTGCCGGTTGGCCGGGTCGGTCCCCTCGAAGCTGTCCAGCGCCTCGCGGACCGCCCGCTCGCCGATGGCGTGGAAGTGGACCTGGAAGCCGTGCCGGTCCAGTTCGGCGACGCACTCCTTCAGCAGCGCCGGCTCCACGTACGACAGGCCGGTGCCGCCGCAGCGGCAGTAGGGCTCGATCACCGCGGCGGTGAAGTTCTCGGTGATGCCGTCCTGCATGATCTTCACCGAGGTGGCGTGGAACCGCTCCAGGCCCGTGGCCGACTCGCGCCGCTCCAGCAGCTCGGGGATCTGCTCGGCGCCGCGCGTCCGGTCCCACCACAGCGCGCCCACGACGCGGGCCCGCAGCGCGCCGGAGGCCGCCGCCGAGACGTACGTGGACAGCTGGTCGTCGTAGCCCGCGTAGGAGCCGACGATGGCGTCCTGCCAGCCGGTGATGCCGAGGGAGAACAGGTGGTCCTGGGCCGCCAGCAGCGCCTCGTGCATGTCCCGGGCGCTGGGACGGGGGGTGAGCAAGCCGACCAGGTCCATCGCGCCCTCGTGCAGTACGCCGCTCGGCGTGCCGTCGGCGTCGCGCTCGATCCTGCCGTCGGCCGGGTCGGGGGTGTCGCGGGTGATCCCGGCCAGCTCCAGCGCCCGGCTGTTGACCCAGGCGGCGTGGTGGTCGCGCTGGATCAGATAGACCGGGCGGTCGACGACGTCGAGCTGGGAGCGGTGCGGGAGGCCGCCGGGAAAGGCCGACATGTCCCAGCCGCCGCCGTCGATCCACTCGTGGCCGGGGTGGGAGTCCGCGTAGGCGACGATCTTCTCCAGGTACTCCGGCAGGCCGTAGACCTCGGACAGGTCGCACCTGGCCCGCTCCAGGCCCGCCTGCACCGGGTGGATGTGCGCGTCGGTGAACCCGGGGGTCAGCAGGCGGCCGTCCAGGTCGACGACCTCGTGGCCGGGGGCGGCCAGCCGTACGACGTCGGACTCCGCGCCTACAGCGGCGATCCGGCCGTCACGGACCAGCACCGCCTCGGCGAAGGCGTCGGTGGCGAGGAAGACCCGGCCACCCCGGAAGAGCAGGTCGCTCACTGTTGCACCATCCTTCTGTCGGTGGCCCGGAGGCCGCTGACGCCCCCGGGATGCCGCTTGATCACCTACACTGCACGCTCGATCGGCCGAGGTCCAGGGTGAGTTTCTCCGGGCGCCCGCCGCCGTCCGGCGTCCGGGGCCGTCTTCCCCGGCGCTCAGCGTCCGGTGATGGAGTCGGCGACGCGGGCCAGCACCGAGGTGCGGCCGAGTCCCGCCTTCTCCCTGGCGTCGGCCCGCCGGTAGAGGTCGTACATGGTGTGCACGCCGATCCACCGCAGCGGTTCCACCTCCCAGCCCCGCACCTTGCGGTCCACCCAGGGCAGGGAGGCGAGCTCGGTGTCCTCGCGCAGGATCAGGTCGCGCAGGGTACGGCCGGCGAGGTTGGTCGTGGTCACCCCGTGGCCGGTGTAGCCGCCCGCCCAGCCGATGCCGGTGGCGTGGTCGACGTGCACGGTGGCGCACCAGTCGCGCGGCACGCCGAGCACCCCGGACCAGGCATGCGCCACCTTCGAGGCCCTGACCGCGGGGAACATCCCGGTCAGCAACTCCCAGAGCGCCTCGATCGTCCACTCGTGGGTGCGGCCCCGCTCGTCCAGCCGGGAGCCGTAGAGATAGGGCTTGCCGCGACCGCCGAACGCGATCCGGCCGTCGGCGGTGCGCTGGGCGTACATGTAGTAGTGCGCCATGTCGCCGAGCAGCTCGTGGCCCTCCCAGCCGATCTCGTCCCACAGCCCGCCCAGCGGCTCGGTGACGATCATCGAGCTGTTCATCGGCAGCCAGGCGCGGTGGTACTGCTTCAGCTCGGCGGTGAAGCCCTCGGTGGCGCGGATGACGTAGTCGGCGCGGACCGTGCCGTGCGGTGTGCGGGCCTCGCGCGGGGCGATCTCGGTGACCGGGGTGCGCTCGAAGATCTTCACCCCGAGGTCCCGCACGGTCTGGGCCAGGCCGCGGGCCAGCTTGGCGGGCTGGATCCTGGCGCAGTGCGGGCTCCAGATCGCGCTGACCGCGCCGGCCACCCGCAGGCGCTCCTCCCGCTCCGCCGGATCGAGCAGCCGCACGTCATCCTCGGTCCAGCCCCAGTGGCGCTCGTGGGCGAGCAACCGGTGCAGCCGCCGGTCCTGGGCGGCGTTGGTGGCGACCGTGGTGACGCCGCCCTTGACGATGTCCGCGTCGATGTTCTCGTCCTTGGCGATCGTGATGACCTCGTCGATCGCCTCGAACATCACTCGCTGCAGCCGCTTGGCCGCGTCCGCGCCGTGCGTCCTGGCGTAGCGCTCGGGGGTGCCCGCCAGCTCGCCGACCAGCCAGCCGCCGTTGCGCCCTGAGGCGCCGTAGCCGGCGAACTCCTTCTCCAGCACCACGACCCGCAGGGTGGGGCTGGCCTTCTTCAGGTAGTAGGCGGTCCACAGGCCGGTGTAGCCGGCGCCGACGATGGCCACGTCGGCGTCGAGGTCGCCGCCGAGGGGAGTGCCGGCCATGGGGATGCCGAGGGAGCGGTACCAGAAGGAGACGTCTCCGTTGACGAAATCCCCAGCCAGGGGAACACGCGTGCTCATGGCCTCATATCCTGCTATATCCGTCTATTGTGATGCGCCCGTCAACGGAAACCGTTGCAGAAAAGCAGTCCTGCCACGTAATGAGTGATCCGCTAGATGTAACGGCAGGCTCACTCATGTGTAGCAGTCCCGTAACAGGGTCAGGTAAGGCTATCCCTCGACAGAGGGAGCATTCTGATGGGGTTTCTGAGGATTCGTACTACCGTTGACGAGCGGCCGGGGCGTCTCGCCTCGCTGGCCGCCGCGCTCGCCGCCAAGGGCGGCAACATCCTGGGCCTGAGCGTCCAGACCGACGCGGACGGCACGGTCGACGAGTTCGTCACGGACATCCCCGCCGGTGCCGAGGCGGTGCGCGAGGCCCTGGAGGCGGCCGGTGGACGCGAGGTCCTGGTCGTCCCCGCCACCGCGCACGAGTTGACGGACGAGCCCACCCGCGTGCTCCTGCTCGCCTCCCGGCTGCGTACGACACCCTGGCGCCTGCCCGAGCTGCTCGGGGAGCTGCTGCGCGCCGACGACTCCCGCTGGGTCTACGGTGCCGAGATGAGCGATCTCCCGGACCCCACGCTGCTCACCGTGCCCGTGGCCCCGCGCCGCGCGATCAGGGTGCGCCGGGCCGAGCTGCCCTTCACCCTGACCGAGGCCGCCCGCGCGGCCTCCTTCGTGCGGCTGGCGCAGCCCCCCGTCGAGCAGTCCGGCACCGACCGCGACATCACGCTCTCCGACGGCGTCGAGGTCCAGGTCCGCCCGCTCACCCGGCTCTACCGTGAGGCCGTACGCGACCTGCACGACCGCTGCTCGCCCGAGGCCCGCAGGTTCCGCTACTTCACCGCGATGCCCCTGCTGCCGCCGAAGGTCTTCGACCGGCTCTGCGACCGCACGAAGGGTCACTCCATCGTCGCCGGGCACGACGGCCAGGTCGTCGGCCTCGCCAACCTGATGTTCACCCCCGACCCCGGCATCGCCGAGATGGCCTTCCTGATCGAGGACCGCTGGCAGGGCAGGGGGCTGGGCGCGTCCCTGGCCCAGATGCTCGTCGACCGGGCCCGGGACCTGGGCTTCGCCGAGGTCAGAGCCACCCTGCTCGCCGACAACGTGCGCATGCGCAGGCTCCTGGTCTCGCTTGGCGCGACCCTGAGTTACACCGAGGATCCCGGCGTGGTGGAAGCCAGGCTGGCCGTGGGAGTGATGGCGACGGCATCCCCGAGTTGACCCCATCATTCGGCCTCCCCGTTTCGGGATCGCTCAGGGCTCCCGAAACGGGGAGGGCCCACTCCATGCCCTCTCACGAGGGCGGGTGCGGGCGGTTCCCTCTCTGACCCCGCCTCGCGGGCGTGTGCCCTGCCCGGTTCTGCGGGAGGGTTCTCAAGGAGCCTGCTCCTTTGGTGGGCCGGGCTCGCGGGGCGCGTCAGTGGCGTCGATGGCGTCCAGCCTGCGCTCGATCCGGTCCAGGCTCTCCTGGATGCGCTCCAGTCTGGCCGAGAGTGACGCGCCCATCACCGGAAAGCCCTCCTCGGCGGTCACCACGCGGTCGGGGCCGCGCTGCCCGAGCAGCGTGATCACCTGGGCGCGTACGGCGTCCAGGCGCGCCCCCTGCCCGGCCAGTACCCGGGCGGCCACGCCCTCGCCCTCGCGGATCAGACCGAGCAGGATGTGCTCGGTGCCGATGTAGGTGTGGTGCAGGCCGAGTGCCTCCCGCAGCGACAGTTCGAGCACCTTCTTGGCGTGCGGGGTGAAGGGGATGTGACTGCCGGGGGTCTCGTCACCCCTGCCGATGATCTCCTCCACGTCGTTCCTGACCCGCTCGCCGTCGATGTCCAGGGCCCGCAGGGCGCGGCCGGCGACGCCGTCCTGCTCAAGGACCAGGCCAAGCAGGATGTGCTCGGTGCCGATGTGGTCGTGGCCGAGTCTCCGGGCCTCCTCCTGGGCCAGGACCACGACGCGGCGGGCACGGTCGGTGAAGCGCTCGAACACTGGGAGCCTCCGTGAGGGGTGTCGAGGTGCTTGCCCCCACTATGCGCCAGACGTCCGGTGAGCGGGAGGAGAAGCTCCGGTGAAATTCTCGCGCCGCCCGGTATTCGCCGCGATAATCGTACATTTTACTGTTAGATTCAGGGTAAATGACTTTTAAACCCGGGTGTGGCGTGCGTAGGGTCGCCCGCATGACGATCGACACGTTCATCGACGCCCTCCCCAAGGTCGAGCTCCACGTCCACCTGATCGGCTCCGCCTCGCCCGCCACCGTGCTGGAACTCGCCCGCCGCCACCCCGGCGGGGGCGTTCCCACGACCGAGGAGGAGCTGCTCGCCTTCTACAAATTCCGCGACTTCCCGCACTTCGCCGAGATCTACCAGGCGATCAACGCCCTGGTCCGGGAGCCCGAGGACGTGGCGACCCTGGTGCTCGGCCTGGCCGCGGACCTGGCCCGGCAGAACGGGCGCTACGTCGAGCTGACCGTCACCCCGTACGCGCACCACGTCATGGGCATGCCGATGCGGGAGGTCACCGAGGCACTCGACCTGGCCGCCCGGCGTGCCGGCGAGGAGCACGGCGTGCGGATGGCGTACGTCTTCGACATCCCCGGCGAGTACGGCGTCGAGGCGGCCCGGGTCACCCTGGACCACGCGCTCGGAGAACCTCCCCAGGCACTGGTAGGTTTCGGGCTGGCCGGGATCGAACAGGAGCGTCCGAAATATCGCGACGCCTTCCGGGACGCCTTCCGCGCCGCCACCGCCGCCGGGCTGCGCAGCCTGCCGCACGCGGGCGAGATGAGCGGCCCGGAGACCATCTGGGAGGTCCTCGACCACCTGGGTGCCGAGCGGATCGGCCATGGCATCGCCTGTGTGCAGGACCCCCGCCTGGTCACCCACCTGCGCGAGACACAGATCCCGCTGGAGGTCTGTCCCACCTCCAACGTCTGCACCGGCCAGGTCGCCCGCATCGAGGAGCACCCGCTGCCCCGCATGATCGAGGAGGGCCTGTTCGTCACCCTCAACAGCGACGACCCGCCCATGTTCGCCACCACTCTGAGCGGCGAGTACCGCGTCGCCGCCGAACACCTGGGCCTGGACCGCGCCACCCTCGCCACCCTGGCCCGCAACGCCGTCGAGGCCTCGTCCATGGACCCGGCGGGCAAGAAGGAGATCCTCGACGAGATCGACGCTCTCACCGCCCAGCCCTCCGGGACGGCACCCTGACCGCTCATGGCGGCCATCTCGAAGGTCGCGATCGTCAGGTCATGTCGATTCGCGACAGGCGCGCCGTCGCCGCGCGGCCTCGCGGAGCACGGGCGCCTCGTCCGGCTCGTCGAGCGAGGCGGCCAACTCGTCGAACTGCTCGGCGGGCATCGGCGTGACGTCGGACGGTTCGGCCACCATCCCCTCCATTCCGCGGTGTTCATGCGGCCCCGTCGCGGACCGAAAGCCACCGTAACGGTGATCAGTGAATCGCACACCGTGACCACGATGGTCGACGCGGGCCGGACCACGGCGAAAGCGAGGGGCCGGGCTCAGGGAGAGGAGATCCGGCTCAGTGAGGAGGGGATCTTGGAGGCGGCGGCTCGGTCCAGCAGGAAGAGGGTTCGCCGGCTGCCTCGGGCACCGGCCGCGGGGACCTGCATCGTTCCCGAGTCCGACAGGGCCAGCCGCACCGCTCTCGCCTTCTCCTCACCGGCGGCGATCACCCACACGTCGCGGGAGCCCTGGATGACCGGCATCGTCAGCGAGATGCGGGTGGGCGGCGGCTTGGGCGAGCCGTGCACCGCCACCACCGGGCGGGTGTCGTACAGAGCGGGCATGCCGGGAAAGAGCGAGGCCACATGACCGTCCGGGCCCATGCCGAGCATCATGAGGTCGAACGACGGCGCCGGGCCGTGGTCCTCGGGGCGCGAGGCCCGGCGGAGCTCCTCGGCGTAGGCGTCGGCCGACTCCTCGGCGGTCATGCCCGAGTCGGGGCCGCGCATCACGTGCACCCGCTCGGGGTCGAGGTCTATGTGGTCCAGCAGGGCCTTGCGGGCACCGGTCTCGTTGCGCTCGGCGTCACCGGACGGCAGGAAACGCTCGTCGCCCCACCAGATGTCCACCTTGCGCCAGTCGACGGCGTCCCTGGCCGGGGAGGCGGCGATCTCGGCGAGGGTGGCGAGGCCGACGGTGCCGCCGGTCAGGACCAGCTGGGCCGAGCCCTTGGCCGCCTGGGCGTCGATGGCTCGGATGATCACCCGGGCGGCGACGGCCTTGGCGAGCACGTCGGCGTCGCGATGGATGATCACAGTGGGAACGCTCACGGACTTCTCTTTCGAGGAAAGGCGCCCCGCGGCAGGCCGCGGGGCGCTCACGACTCATGACTTGCGGGTCCGGGCGAGCCGCTGGATCGCGGCCGCGTAGATCTCGTCGGGGTCCAGCCGCCGCAGCTCCTCGGCGAGCAGGTCCGACGTCGGGCGCCGGGCCAGCGCGACCCGGCGGTCCGGCTGGCCGGGACGCGAGAGCATGGCCAGGCGGCCGTCGCCCCGGGTGATGGTGATGTCGCCGTCGCCCGAGACCAGCTTGACGGCGGTCAGGCCGGGGCCGGGAGAGTCGGAGACCTTCACCGGCGCGCCGAGGCGCTCACCGAGCCAGGCCGCCAGCAGCAGGGCGCTGGCATGGCCGGCCACGGCCTCCACGGTGCCCCGCTTGACCTTGGCCACCGGCTGGTCGAACGCGGCGGCCAGCAGACTCCGCCACGTCGTCAGCCGGGTCCAGGCCAGGTCGGTGTCGCCGGGCACGTACCCGCGGGCCCGGCCGGCGATCGCCTTGACCGAGTCGGGTGCGGACCGCGCGTCGACGATGCGGCGCTGGGCCAGCATGCCGATCGGATCCGCGGCCGGGACCTCGGGGCAGTCGCTGGGCCACCAGGCGACCACCGGGGTGTCGGTGAGCAGCAGCGGGCTGACCACCGAGTCGGCGTGCCTGGTCAGCTCCCCGTACAGCCGGAGCAGTATCACCTCGCCCGGGGTCGACTCGCCGAACCGGATCTCGGCGTCGAGCCGGTTGGGCTCGTGCGGGTCGCGGGGAATGACGACCAGTATCCGGGAGGGATGCTCCCTGGCCGCCTCGGTCGCCGCCCGGACCGCGTCGTACTGGTCGCTCTCGCCGCAGACCACCACCAGGGTCAGCACCATGCCGACGGCCGGGGTGCCCATCTGGTGGCGCAGGTGGGTGAGCTGGGAGGAGATCTTCGAGGCGGTCGTGCCGCTGAGCATGAAGCTGGTCATCTAAAGCCGCCTCCAGACGCGCCCGTCACGGGCCATCATCTCGTCGGCCGAGGCCGGCCCCCAGGTGCCCGCGGGATACTCCTCCGGCGGGCCCTGGGTGCTCCAGAAGTCCTCGATCGGGTCGAGGATCTTCCAGGACAGCTCGACCTCGCGCTGGTGCGGGAAGAGCGGCGGGTCGCCGATCAGCACGTCGAGCAGCAGCCGCTCGTAGGCCTCGGGGGAGGACTCCATGAACGACTCGCCGTAGGCGAAGTCCATCGAGACGTCCCTGACCTCCATGGCGGTGCCCGGAACCTTGGAGCCGAACCGCACAGTGATGCCCTCGTCCGGCTGCACCCGGATGACCAGGGCGTTCTGCCCGAGTATCTCGGTGTCGTCCTTGCTGAACGGAAGGTGTGGCGCGCGCTGGAACACCACGGCCACCTCGGTGACCCGGCGGCTGAGCCTTTTGCCGGTGCGCAGGTAGAACGGCACCCCCGCCCAACGCCGGTTGGCGATCTCCAGCTTGATGGCGGCGTAGGTCTCGGTGATCGAGTCGGGCGGGATGCCCTCCTCCTGCGTGTAGCCGATGACCGGCTCGCCGCCCTGCCAGCCGGCCCCGTAACGGCCGCGCGCGGTGGTCAGCGACAGGTCCGACGGCAGCCGCACCGCCTTGAGGACCTTCTCCTTCTCCCTGCGCAGCGAGTCGGCCCCGAACGACGTCGGATCCTCCATGCCGACCAGGGCCAGCAGCTGCAGCAGGTGGTTCTGGATCACGTCGCGCGCCGCGCCGATGCCGTCGTAGTAGCCGGCCCGGCCGCCGATGCCGATGTCCTCGGCCATCGTGATCTGCACGTGGTCGACATAACCCCGGTTCCAGATCGGCTCGAACAGGTTGTTGGCGAACCGCAGCGCCAGGATGTTCTGGACGGTCTCCTTGCCCAGGTAGTGGTCTATGCGGAACACCGAGCTCTCCGGGAAGACCGCGCTGGTGATCGCGTTGAGCTCCTGGGCGCTCCGCAGGTCGTGCCCGAACGGCTTCTCGATCACCACCCGGCGCCAGGAGCCCTTGGGGCCGTCCGCCAGGTCGGTCCGCTTCAGCTGCTGGACCACGACGGGGAAGAACTTCGGCGGCACCGACAGGTAGAAGCCGTAGTTGCCGCCGGTGCCCCGGGTCTCGTCGATCTCCTTGAGCATCATCGCCAGCGCGTCGAAGGCGCCGTCGTCGGTGAACTCACCGCGGCAGAAGAAGATGCCCTCCGACAGCTGCTTCCAGACCTCCTCGCGGAACGGCGTGCGCGCGTGTTCCTTGACGGCGTCGTGGGTCAGCTGCGCGAAGTCCTGGTCCTCCCAGTCCCGGCGGGCGAAGCCGACCAGGGAGAAGCCCGGGGGCAGCAGCCCCCGGTTCGCCAGGTCGTAGATCGCCGGTAGCAGCTTCTTGCGTGCCAGGTCGCCGGTCACGCCGAACAGCACCAGCACGCACGGCCCCGCCACGCGCGGCAGGCGCTTGTCGCGCGGGTCGCGCAGCGGGTTGGACTCGATCAGGGCCTCGGTGATGCCGGCGGTCGAGGCGGCGGTGGCCGTGGTGACCGCCCCCTCGTGCGCGGTGCCCGTGGTGGTGAGCTCCTCGGCCCGAGGCCGGTCGGCCTGGGGCGGGGAGTTCTCCTTGCTCATTCGAACCTCCGGCGACCCATCAGACCTCCCGTGAGGCGGCGAGCAGGTGCGCGACACCGGCGGCACGGTCGGTCAGGTGCAGTCGCACGGCGGGGCGCCCCCGGCTGGCCAGGGCGCCCAGGTCGCCCAGCGCCTGGGCGAGCTGGAGGCGGCCCAGGGTGTAGGGCTTGCCGGGAACCTCCAGGTCGTTCTCGACGGCCCCGGTGATCTGCAGGAACACCCCGTTCTGCGGGCCGCCCTTGTGGTACTGGCCGGTGGAGTGCAGGAAGCGGGGTCCCCACCCGAAGGTGACCGGCCGCTCGGTGCGGACCGCGAGCATCCCGCGGAGCGTGGCCGGGTCGGCCGCGCTCCACACGTCCGTCATCTCCTCGAACGAGGCGCCCTCGGGGTACGGGGCGTCGAAGGCCGCCTCCCTGTCGAGGTAGGCCATCACCGCGAGGTAGCCGTCGGCGGGAATCGCCTCCAACAGCCCGGTGAGCACGTCGGACAGGCTCTTGGGGGCCTCCACGCCCGGCGGCAGCTCGCCGTAGACCTCCACCGGGCCGTCGACGAGGATCGGGGTGCCGACCGGCAGCTCGCTCTGGTCGAGCAGCTTGGCGGTGTTCTCCTTGGACTCGGCCACGTTCGGCTGGTTGAACGGGTCGATGCCCAGGACACGCCCGGCGACGGCCGTGGCGTACTCCCAGATGAGGAACTGCGCGCCCAGCGGGCCGGCGACGGTCACCACGCCGTCGGTGTCGATCCCGGCGAGCAGCTCGTCGTCGGCGTCGCCGGGGTCGGCGCCCACGACGGGCAGGATGCCCTTGCCGGACTTGCCGGTGGACTCGGCGACCAGCTGCTCGATCCAGTCGGGCAGGCCGTTGATCTCCGAAAGGCCGTCCTCGATCACGAGCTTGTCGCGCCCGGCGACCGCGGCGGCACCCAGGGCGGCGCCCAGGTCGAGGCCGGGGTTGCCCTCTGAGCGCGACAGCAGCGGCAGCACCTCGGCGGCGTCGTCGAGCAGCCGCTCGACGTCGGCGCCCGCCAGCGCGCTGGGCACCAGCCCGAACGCCGTCAGGGCGCTGTAGCGGCCGCCCACGTTCGGGTCGGCCAGGACCACCCGGTAGCCCGCCTCGCGGGCGCTGAGCTCCAGCGGCGAGCCCGGGTCGGTGATGACGACGATCCTTCTCGCCGGGTCGATCCCGGCGTCGCGGAAGGCCTTCTCGTAGATCCGCCGGTGGCTGTCGGTCTCGACGGTGCCGCCGCTCTTGCTGGCGACGACCAGGAGCGTGCTCTCCAGCCGGTCCTCCAGCGCGCGGTGCACCTGGCCGGGGTCGGTGGTGTCGAGGACGGTCAGCGGGACGTCGGCGGAGCCGGTGATGACCTCGGGAGCGAGGGAGGAGCCGCCCATGCCCGCCAGGACCACGTGGTCCAGGCCCTCGGCGCGGGCCCACTCCACCAGCTCGCCGATCTCACCGAGCAGTGGCCTGCTCGTCAGCGGGAGGTTGAGCCAGCCGAGGCGGACGGCCGCCTCGGGCTCGGCCTCCGGGCCCCACAGCGTGGGGTCGCCGGCGGCCAGGGACTGGGGGACCCCCTCGGAGACGAGCCGGCCGGCCGTCTCCGAGGCCTGCTCGGTGAGGTCGTCCTCGCCGAACGTTACGGACACTGACATGTGTTCCCTCATGCCTTCTTCAGCTCGGCGGCGACGGTCGCCAGCAGGTCGGTCCAGGAGGCCTCGAACTTGTCCACGCCGTCCTCCTCCAGGAACCTCACGACGTCGTCGTAGTCGATGCCGATCTCCTTGAGCGCGGCCATGGTGTTCCAGGCCTCCTCGTAGGAGGAGCGGACCGTGTCACCGGTGATCCTGCCATGGTCGGCGGCCGCCTCGAGGGTCTTCTCCGGCATCGTGTTGACGGTGCCGGAGGTGACCAGCCCGTCGACGTAGAGGGTGTCGGGGTACTCGGGGTTCTTGGTGCCGGTGGAGGCCCACAAGGGGCGCTGCGGCCGGGCTCCGGCCAGGGCCAGCGCCTGCCAGCGCGGGGAGGCGACGACCTCCTCGAAGGCGGCGAAGGCCAGCCGGGCGTTGGCGAGCGCGGCCTTGCCCTTCAGCGCCAGGGCCTCGGGGGTGCCGATCTTGTCCAGGCGCTTGTCGATCTCGCCGTCCAGCCGGCTGACGAAGAACGAGGCCACCGACTCGATGTTCGACAGGTCGAGGCCCTTGGCCTTGGCCTGCTCAAGGCCGCTCAGCCAGGCGTTCATCACGGCGCGGTAGCGTTCCAGGGAGAAGATCAGCGTGACGTTGACGCTGATGCCCTCGGAGATCGCCTGGGTGATCGCGGGCAGGCCCTCGACGGTGGCCGGGATCTTGATGAACAGGTTGGGCCGGTCGACCAGCCACCACAGCGCGCGCGCCTCGGCGACGGTCTTCTCCGTCTCCCTGGCCAGGCGCGGGTCGACCTCGATCGACACCCGGCCGTCCACGGTGCCGGTGGCGTCGTAGACGGGGCGCAGCACGTCGGCGGCCCAGCGGATGTCGTAGGTGGTGATGGAGCGCACCGCCTCCTCGACGTCGACGCCGCGGATCTTCAGATCGTGCAGCTGGGTGTCGTAGGCGTCGCCCTTGCTCAGCGCGGAGGCGAAGATCGTCGGGTTGGAGGTGACGCCGACCACCTGCCGGTCGCGGATCAGCGACTGGAGATTGCCGGTGCGCAGACGCTCGCGGCTGATGTCGTCCAGCCAGATGGAGACGCCCTGCTCGGAGAGTTTCCTCAGGATCTCACTCATGATCAGTTTCCTGTCGTCTCGCCCTTGTCGGCTCCGGTCTTGGCGAGGCTCGCCTTGGCTGCGGCGACCACGCGCTCGGCGGTCAGGCCGAACTGCTCATAGAGGGTCTTGTAGGGAGCCGAGGCACCGAAGTGCTCCAGGCTGACCACTTCCCCGTCATCTCCTACGAACTCCCGCCAGCCCAGTGAGATTCCCGCCTCCACCGCCACGCGCGCGCGGACCGAGGAGGGCAGCACCGTCTGCCGGTAGGCCGTGTCCTGGGCGTGGAACCACTCCACACACGGCATCGACACGACCCGGGTGGCGATGCCCTCCGCCTCCAGGATCCCGCGGGCCTCGACGGCCAGCTCGACCTCGGAGCCGGTGCCGATCAGGACCACCGCGGGCTGCCCGTTGGAGGCCTCCTGCAGGATGTAGCCGCCGCGGGCGACCTTCGTCGCGTCGCGGGTGCCCTCGTAGACCGGCAGGTTCTGGCGGGTCAGCGCCAGCGCGGCCGGGCGGTCGTTGTGCTCGAGCACGACCTGCCAGGCGGCGGCGGTCTCGTTGGCGTCGGCGGGGCGGACCACGTCGAGGCCGGGGATGGCGCGCAGCGCCCACAGGTGCTCGACGGGCTGGTGCGTCGGGCCGTCCTCGCCCAGGCCGATGGAGTCGTGCGTCCACACGTAGGTGACCGGCAGCTTCATCAGCGCCGCCAGCCGCACGGCCGGGCGCATGTAGTCGCTGAAGACCAGGAACGTGCCGCCGTAGGGGCGGGTGCCGTTGTGCAGCGCGATGCCGTTGAGGATCGCCCCCATGCCGTGCTCGCGGATGCCGAAGTGCAGCGTGCGGCCGTAGGGGTTGCCGGGGAAGTCCCTGGTCTGGAACTCCTCGGGGATGAAGGACGGCTCGCCCTTCATCGTGGTGTTGTTGGACTCGGCCAGGTCGGCCGAGCCGCCCCACAGCTCGGGCAGCACCGGCGCGAGGCTGTTGAGCACCTCGCCGGAGGCCTTGCGGGTGGCGATGGAGGAGCCGGCCTCGAAGATCGGCAGGGCCTCGCTCCAGCCGGCGGGGAGCTGCCGCACGGAGATGCGGTCGAACTCGGCGGCGCGCTCGGGGTTGGCCTCGCGCCAGCTCTGGTAGAGCTTGTCCCACTCGGACCGTGCGGCGCGGCCGCGCTCGACGACCCCGCGGGCGTGCTCGAGGACCTCGGCGGGGACGTCGAAGCTCTTGGTCTCGTCAAGGCCCAGGATCTTCTTGGTGGCGGCGACCTCGTCGGCGCCCAGCGCCGAGCCGTGGATCTTGCCGGTGTTCTTCTTGTTGGGGGCGGGCCAGCCGATGATCGTGCGCAGCCGGATGAACGACGGCCTGCCGGTCTCGGCGCGGGCGGCCTCCAGCGCCTGGTGCAGCGCCTCGACGTCCTCGACGTAGTCGCCGGTCCGCGTCCAGTCGACGGTCTGGGTGTGCCAGCCGTACGCCTCGTAGCGCTTGACGACGTCCTCGCTCAGCGCGATCTGGGTGTCGTCCTCGATCGAGATGTGGTTGCTGTCGAAGACGACGGTCAGGTTGCCCAGCCTCTGGTGGCCCGCGAGGGCGCTGACCTCGTGGCTGATGCCCTCCTCGATGTCCCCCTCGGAGGCGATGCACCAGATGTGGTGGTCGAACGGGCTCGCGCCCTGCGCCGCGTCCGGGTCGAACAGGCCGCGCTCGCGGCGGGCGGCCATGGCCATGCCGACCGCGTTGCCCAGGCCCTGGCCCAGCGGCCCCGTGGTGGTCTCGACGCCGACGGTGTGGCCGTGCTCGGGGTGGCCGGGGGTCAGGCTCTCCCACTGGCGCAGCGCCTTGAGGTCGTCCAGGCTCAGGCCGTAGCCCGACAGGTAGAGCTGGATGTAGAGGGTCAGACTGGTGTGACCGGCCGAAAGGACGAACCGGTCACGGCCCACCCAGGAGGGGTCTGCCGGATCATGCCGCATCACCTGCTGGAACAGCAGGTACGCGGCGGGCGCCAGGCTCATCGCGGTGCCCGGGTGGCCCGAGCCCGCCTTCTCTACCGCATCCATGGCCAGGGCCCGTACGACATCGACCGCGCGGCGGTCCAGGTCGCTCCATTCAAGGGCTGGCACGAGTTCGCTGCTCAACTGCTCGGTCTCCGGATCTAATAGTGTGATGGTGGCGCCGGTCTGGTATTTCCCGCCCACATGGGACCCTAACGGTTTCGGCCGCGCTACCGTGGCGTAGGTCGACCTGGTGCGGGTCCACGGGACTCATGGGAGGTTCCCCGGCGGTTGTCGTCTCGCGCCGCTTCCGCACCCCGTGCCGGGACCGGCCTCCCCTGCAACTACAGTGAGTCCTCAAGGCTGGCTGGTGCCCGCATTCACGGATCCGCTCTAATCAGAGGTTACGCGTTGACCCCGCACGTGCTGGAAGCGCCTTAGATGGTGCTCACCGACAAGCAATCGACGGTCCCGCCCGAGGCGGGCACGGCCGCAGGCGTCGTGCCTCGCTCCTTCGGCGACGTCGTGAAGGCCTACGTCGCCCTCACGAAGCCGCGGATCATCGAGCTGCTGCTGATCACGACGCTGCCGGTGATGTTCCTGGCGGCCAAGGGCCTGCCACCGCTGTGGATCGCCGTCAACACCCTGGTGTTCGGCACCCTGTCGGCGGGCAGCGCGAACGCCCTGAACTGCTACATCGACCGTGACATCGACGCGGCCATGCGCCGCACCCGGCGCCGCCCGCTCGCCCGCGACCTGGTGCCGCCGGCCAATGCGCTGATCTTCGGAGTCATTCTCGGGGTGCTGTCGACCCTTGGCCTCGGGTTGACCGTGAACTGGCTCGCCGCCGGCCTGTCGCTGGCCGCGAACCTGTTCTACGTGCTCGTCTACTCGATGATCCTCAAGCGGCGGACCCCGCAGAACGTGGTGTGGGGGGGTATCGCGGGCTGCATGCCGGTGCTGATCGGCTGGGCCGGCGTCACCGGCAGCCTCGACTGGGCCCCCGTGGTGCTCTTCGGCGTGGTGTTCTTCTGGACGCCTCCGCACACCTGGACCCTCGCCATGCGCTACAAGGAGGACTACGCCGCGGCGAAGGTCCCCATGCTCCCGGTGGTCGCCACCGAGCGCCGGGTGGTGCTGGAGAGCATCGTCTACACCTGGGCGACGGTGCTCTGCTCGCTGCTGCTGTGGCCGGTGGCCGGAACCACCCTGCTCTACCCCGCCGTCGCCGCCGTCCTCGGCGCCGCCTGCCTGTGGGAGGTTCACCGCCTCCTCGGCCGGGTCAACGCGGGCAAGACAGGGGTCGATCTGCGCCCGATGCGCTTCTTCCACTGGTCCAACGCCTACCTGGCGCTGCTGTTCCTCGCCGTCGCCATCGACTCGATGTTCGTCTGAGCCCTCTCACCGGTACGCTCTCCTGCCACCTGCCCGTTTCCGCGTCCCGTTCGAGGGGGAGACGTCTCCCGGGTGGGGAACACGTTTTCTTGGCCGGCCCGGGCCGGGCCTGGTCGTGGGGAGGGCAACTCATGGTCGTCGGAAAACCTCGGGAGCCGGATCACCGCTCCGGTCCCGGGACCGTTCCAGTGCTCGGCATGGTTTCCGTATCCGGGGCGTGGAGGGCCGGCCGCCAGGCGCCGATCGTAGACCTTCACGCTGGGATATCCCGGTTTAATTCGTGGGGTGGAAGCCAACGGTTACGGTTACCTCATGGCCAGCCGTGACCCCCGGTGGGTGCTCAGGGACCGCCCGTCGCTCGCGCTGATCACCGGACTCGTCCTGACGGGACTGTGCGGCCTGGTGTCGCTCTCCTTCGACGTGCTGAACGGCGACCCCGTCTATTTCTTCATCGCCCTGATCCTCGCGCTGGCGCCCGTTCCCGTGCTGCTGGCCGCGGTGCTGGCGCTCGACCGGATCGAGCCCGAGCCGCGAGGCAACCTGATCTTCGCGTTCGCCTGGGGAGCGGGCGTGGCGGTCCTGGTCGCCGGGGTCGTCAACTCCCTCGGCCTCGTCTACATCGAGAACGCCGCCGGGCTCGGCTACGACTACGCGCGCAACATCGCCGCCACGTTCGGCGCCCCGGTGGTCGAGGAGACGATGAAGGGCCTGGTGCTGCTGGGCCTGCTCAGGTTCAGGCGCGCGGAGCTCGACGGGCCCACCGACGGCATCATCTACGCCAGCATGGTCGGCCTCGGCTTCGCCATGAGCGAGAACGTCAGCTACTACGTGGCCGCGCTCGACGACATGGGCGCGCAGGGCCTGGCGGTGACCGTCGTGCTGCGCGGAGTCCTCTCACCGTTCGCCCACCCGCTGTTCACCTCCATGATCGGTGTCGCGGTGGCCTACGCGGCGCAGCGCCGGGGGTCTGGCCGGATCTTCGTCATCGCCGCCGGGTGGATCGGCGCGATGCTGCTGCACGGCATCTGGAACGGCTTCGCCTCCTACGTCGGCTTCGCCGGCCTGGCCATCGCCTACCTGCTGCTGATGATCGTGCTGTTCGTGCTGATCTGGATCATCTTCCGCGACCGCAAGCGGATCATCGGGCTCATCCAGACCTACCTGCCCGCCTACTGGGCGACGGGGCTGGTCTCCTCGTACGACATCGCGATGCTCTCCTCCCTGCCGGGGCGCCGCCACGCCAGGCAGTGGGCCAGGAACAACGGCGGCAGGGCGGGCCTGCGGGCGATGAGCGACTACCAGCTCGCGGCCACCGAGCTGGGCCTGCTCCACGAGCGGGCCAGGGGGCACGTGATCGACGAGCGTACGTTCAACGAGGAGCAGCGGGCGCTGCTGGAGTGCATGGCCGCCTCCCGCGCCCAGTTCCCCCCGCAGCCGCCACCACCGCCACCGCAGCCCCCCGGCGGCGGCAACGTCCCGCCGGGGTACGGGCCCGGCGCCCGGCCGCCGGGCGGCTCGCCGTATCCGTGGGGCGGTGCCCCCGGGACCTCGGGGCACCCCGACGCCGCTCAGTGGCGTCCGCCCCCCGGGCGCGGCGTTCACCCCGACTGAAGCGCGGCCTCCAGGGAGGTCTCGCGCGGCCCGGGGAAGACGGGAGCGGCGTCGAGGACCACGGCGTCGAGGAGGCCCTTCGCGGAGGCGGCGAACTCGCGGGCCGCGTAGGCGTAGGTGGAGGCCCACCGCTGGGAGGAGTCGTCGCCCACGCCGAAGGTCTCCAGGCCCGCCCTGCGGCACAGGGTGACGGCTCTGGGCAGGTGGAAGAGCTGGGTGACCACGGTGAGGCGGGTGGCGCCGAACACGGCGCGGGCACGCACGCACGAGTCCCAGGTGTCGAAACCGGCGTAGTCGAGGACGAGCGCCCTGGCCGGTATGCCACGGGCGAGCAGGTAGTCGCGCATCACGGTCGGCTCGTCGTACTCGATCCGCCCGTTGTCGCCCGACAGCAGGATCGCCCTGACCTTGCCGGCCCGGTACAGCTCGGCGGAGATGTCCAGCCGTCTGGCCAGCATCGGGGAAGGGGTGCCCCCGAAGGCGGCCGCCCCCAGCACCAGCGCCACCGGCGCCTCGGGAACCCCGGCGACCCAGCCGGGTGAGGAGTCCGCGATCACCCGGTGGCCGGAACTGGCCAGCCAGACCCAGGTCAGCGGTGCGACGGCCAGGACGCTCAGCAGCACCGCGCCCTGGTAGGAGAGCCGGAGGAACCTTCGCGACAGCGGCATCCGGCCATTGTCGCGGTCAGGTGACGGCCGAGTCGAACGCGCCCGGGGGTCAGGATCCTCCGGACCGGTTTCCACGCGGCCGTCGCGGGCCTTTCCCGGCGGGAGCGGGGCCGACGGTCAGGCCGGGACCCGGTCGAGCTGGTCCGCGCTCTCGGCGGCCGTCGCGCCCGCCGGGCCGCGCGAGCGCATCGTGAACACCACCCGCAGCGCGCAGACCCAGACCAGGGTCGAGCCGAGCACGTGGAGGTTGACCAGGGCCGCGGGCACGCCCAGGAAGTACTGGACGTATCCGATTCCGCCCTGCGCCACCTCCACGCCGAGCAGCGTCCAGGCGGCCCGCCGGGCGTTCCCGGGCGCGTCGGTGATGTGCAGCGCGAACGCCAGCGCGAAGGTGAGGCCGACCACCACATAGGCGACGTCGGCGTGGATCCTCGCCACGGTCTCGATGTCGAAGTCGAACCGGGAGGCCATCACGTCCCCGGAGTGCGGCCCGGTGCCGGTCACCACCACGCCCACGATGAGCAGGACGAACACCGCGGCGGTGAGCACGAAACCGAGTGTGCGGACGTGCTGGTTGACCAGGCGTCGCGGCGGGCCCGCGCCCTCGCCGGCCCGGACGTACAGCGCGTACGCCGCGGCGATCATGCCGACGGAGACCAGGAAGTGCACGCCCACGGTGACCGGGTTGAGCGCGGTGCGCACGACCAGGCCGCCCCAGAGTCCCTGCACGGCCACGCCGATCGGCTGCAGCCAGGCCAGCCTGACCAGATCGGGGCGGCGGGGCAGCAGCCGCAGGGCGGCGAGCAGGCAGGCCAGGCCGATGGCCAGCACCAGGAAGGTCAGCAGCCGGTTGCCGAACTCGATCGCCATGTTGATCGGTGAGATGTCGTCGTGGGCCACCGGGATGAAGCTGTCCGGCGTGCACCTGGGCCAGGTGGGGCAGCCCAGGCCGGAGCCGGTGACCCGCACCGCGGCACCCGTCACCGTGATCCCGACGTTGGCCGCCACCGACGCCAGCGCCCAGCGGCGCAGGGTGCGGAAGGTCGGCGGCCCCACGATCCAGGTCAGTTTCGCGGTCCGCAGACGGGTCTGGTCAAGGAGGTGCTTCACGGCTCACATGCTAGGCGGCGAGGAGGGCGGTCCCGCCGTGGCCCCCTGGCGCCGGGGCCGGTACGGAGGCTTTCGCCCCGGTCGTTTCACGCCTGCCGGCATCTCGGGCAGGGGCCGCTCACCTCGGACGGCGTGCCTCACGGGTCCACGGGTAGGGGTGGGCTGAGCCGGTGGCACGCCCGTGACGTCCGGTCCGGTGCATTGATCCATGGAAAGGTATGTGACATATTACTGGCGAGCCCGGGAGCGAGGTGAGTCATGCCGGACGTCGTGGTCGTCGGAGCCGGGGTCGTCGGCGCCGCCTGCGCCTACTACGCCGCCCGTGCGGGGCTGGACGTGGTGGTCGTCGACCGGGGGGCGGTGGCGGGCGGCACGACGGGCGCGGGCGAGGGCAACGTGCTGGTCTCCGACAAGGAGCCGGGCCCCGAACTCGACCTGGCGCTGCTCTCCAACCGGCTCTGGCGTGACCTGGCCGCCGACGGGCCCGACAGCGGGTTCGACGGTGGGTTCGAGTTCGAGGCCAAGGGCGGCCTGGTGGTCGCCGAGACGGACGAGGTGCTTGAGGCGCTCACCGGCCTGGCGGGCAGGCAGGGCGTCGAGTGCGTCACCGTCTCCGCCGGAGAGCTCGGCGACTACGAGCCCCACCTGGCGAAAGGGCTCGCCGGTGGCGTGTTCTACCCGCACGACGCCCAGGTGCAGCCGATGCTGGCGGCGGCCAGGCTCATCCGGCGGGGCGCGGAACGGTTCGGGCACGGCGCCCTGATGCTGCGCACCGGTGTCACGGTGACCGGCTTCCTCCGCGACGGCGACCGGGTCACCGGCGTCACCACCTCCTGCGGCGACATCCTCGCCGGAGCCGTCGTCAACGCCGCGGGCACCTGGGGCGGCGAGATCGCCGCGCTGGCCGGGGTGCGCGTACCCATCCTGCCCAGGCGCGGTTTCATCCTGGTCACCGAGCCACTCGCCGGGCCGCTCATCAGGCACAAGGTCTACACCGCCGACTACGTCACCGCGGTGGCCAGCGACTCGGAGGGGCTGGAGACGTCCGCCGTCGTGGAGAGCACCCCGTCGGGGCCGGTGCTCATCGGCGCCAGCCGCGAGCGGGTCGGCTTCGACCGCACGGTCTCCGTTCCGGTGCTCGAACGCCTCGCCCGCCAGGCCGTCGAGCTGTTCCCCGTCCTGGCGGCCTACCGGGTGATCCGGGCCTACTGCGGTTTCCGTCCCTACTGCCCCGACCACCTGCCGGTGATCGGAGAGGATCCCCGGCTCCCCGGGCTCTACCACGCCTGTGGCCACGAGGGCGCGGGTATCGGCCTGGCCCCGGCCACCGGCCACCTGATCGCCCGGCTCCTGGCAGGACTCCGCCCCGAGGTGGACCTCGCCCCCTTCCGTCCGGACCGTTTCCCGCTGGAGGCGTCATGACCCAGGGTGTCCGATGAGGGGGCCGTACCGCCTGGTGCGGGCGCGGCCGGAGCCGGAGTTCGAGATCAGCGTGGACGGCGCCCCCGTCGCGGTGATCCCAGGCCAGAGTGTCGGCGCCGCCATGCACGGCGCGGGCATCCGCTCGTGGCGCACCACCAGGTTCGGCGGGCGCCCGCGCGGGCTCTTCTGCGGCATCGGGGTCTGCTTCGACTGCCTGGTCACGGTGAACGGGGTCCCCTCCCTGCGTGCCTGCCTGACCGAGGCCCGCCCAGGAGACCTGGTCACCACCGGAGACGCTCCGGTGCGGGACGTTCCCGGCGCCGGAGGGGAGCGGTGAGCGGCCGATGACACAGATCCACGACCTGGCCGTCGTCGGCGCGGGTCCCGCCGGGGTCGCGGGCGCGCTCACCGCCGCCCTGGCCGGGCTGGACGTCGTGCTGGTCGACGGGGCCGGACGACCGGGCGGCCAGTACTTCCGGCGCCCCGCCGAGGGGTTCCACGCCGCCAGGCCCGGCGCGCTCCACCACGGCCTGGACAGGTTCACCCGCCAGTGGGAGACGCTCCGTGAGCGCGCCGAGGTACTGCTGAGCACGCGGGTCTGGGCCGTCGGGCGCGCGGACGGGGCGATCACCGTGCGCTGCCTGGAGGGAGACCGCGAGGAACGGCCCCGTACGGTGACCGCGCGCGGGCTGCTGGTCGCCACCGGCGCCCACGACAGGCCGCTGCCGTTCCCCGGCTGGGACCTGCCGGGCGTGCTCACCGCGGGCGGTGCGCAGGCACTGCTCAAGGGTGACCTGGTCCTCGCGGGCCGCAGGGTCGTGGTCGCGGGGACCGGCCCCTTCCTGCTCCCGGTCGCCGCGGGCCTGGCGGACGCGGGGGCCCGGGTGCTCGGCGTGCACGAGGCCAACCGCAGGTTCGGGCTCGCCAGGCATCCGCTGCTCGCCGCCGGCCGGGCGGCGGAGGCCCTCGGGTACGTGGCGCGCCTGGCCCGCCACCGGATTCCCTACCGTGGTCGTGAGGCGGTGATCGCCGCGCACGGTGAGACCGCGCTGACCCACGTCACCGTGGCGAGCCTGGACCCCGCCTGGCGGCCGCTCTCGACGAGAACCGTCGCCTGCGACACCCTCGCCTGCGGCTACGGTTTCGTCCCCCAGCTCGACCTGCCCCTCCAGCTGAACTGCGCCACCCGCCGCGACCCCGACGGCGGCCCGGTCGTCGCGGTGGACGCGGGGATGCGCACTAGCGTGCCCGGCGTCTACGCGGCGGGGGAGGCCACCGGTGTCGGCGGGGCCGCGCTCGCCGAGGTGGAGGGCCGGATCGCGGGCCGGGCCGCGGCCGCCGACCTGGGCCGCCCCACGCCGCCCGACCCCGCCCTGTCCCGGCGCAGGGACCGGCTCGCCGCCTTCGCGCGAGCCCTGCAGGGCGCCTACCCGCTACGGCCGGGCTGGCAGGACTGGCTCCGCGACGACACGCTGGTGTGCCGCTGCGAGGAGGTGCCCCTGTCGGCGGTACGCGAGGCCCAGGCCATGGGTGCCGTCGACGCGCGCTCGGTCAAGCTGCTGGCGCGCCCGGGGATGGGGTGGTGCCAGGGCCGGATGTGCGGCTACGCGGTCGCCTGCCTCGTCGGCGAGGATCCCGCGCCGCCCCGGCGCCCGATCGCCCAGCCCGTCAGGCTCGGCGACCTCGCCGCGCGGACCCCGGCCTCCCCGGACCGGCGGGGAAACCTCCCCGACCCGGACGGGCCGGAGCCCCCTGACTTCGTACCGGCTTGAACCCCCCTCGGAAGGATGAAGCATGGCGACCCGCGTGAAACCCTGGCACGGCGTGACGGTGGCCACCGCGCTGCCCCTGCGCGTGGACCTCTCGGTCGATCTGGACGGCTACGCCGAACACTGCCGGTGGCTGGTCGCCTCCGGCTGTGACGGCGTCGTGCCGAACGGGTCGCTGGGGGAGTACCAGACGCTGACCTCCCAGGAACGGGCCTCGGTGGTGGAGACCGCGGTCGCGGCCGTCGGCGGCGACCGCGTCATGCCGGGTGTCGCGGCCTACGGCGCCCTGGAGGCCCGCCGCTGGGCCGAGCAGGCCGGTGAGGCCGGGTGCCGCGCGGTGATGCTGCTCCCGCCGAACGCCTACCGTGCCGACGACAGGACGGTGCTGGAGCACTACCGCGAGGTGGCCAGGGCCGGTCTGCCGGTGGTGGCCTACAACAACCCCTTCGACACCCGGGTGGACCTCACCCCACGCCTGCTGGCCGCCCTGCACTCCGAGGGCCTGATCGCGGGCGTCAAGGAGTTCAGCGGCGACGTCCGCCGGATCTACGAGATCGCCGAGCTGGCCCCGGGGCTGGACGTGCTGGCCGGAGCCGACGACGTGCTGCTCGAACTGGTCACCGCCGGAGCGGTCGGCTGGGTGGCCGGCTTCCCCAACGCGCTGCCCGCCTCGACGGTCGCCCTCTACCGGGCGGCCGCCGCCGGGGACACGGCCACCGCGCTGCCGCTCTACCGAGCGCTGCACCCGCTGCTCCGCTGGGACTCCAAACCGGTGTTCGTGCAGGCCATCAAGCTCTCCATGGACCTGGCCGGACGCCACGGCGGCCCGTGCCGCCCGCCCAGGCTCGGGCTCCCCGGCGAGCAGGAGGCCGCGGTCCGCGCGGCCACCGAGAAGGCCCTGGCCGAGGGCCTGCGGTAGGCCGGTCCCGTTTTCCCTTTCTCGCGAGGAGAGTCGATGAGGACGAAGAGGGTCTTCCACGCGGTGGACTCCCACACCGAGGGCATGCCCACCCGGGTGATCACCGGGGGAGTGGGGGTCATCCCCGGTGTGACCATGGCCGAGCGGCGCGAGCACTTCCTGGCCGAGATGGACCACCTGCGGACCCTGCTCATGTACGAGCCCCGCGGCCACTCGGCGATGAGCGGGGCCATCCTGCAGCCGCCCACCCGGCCCGACGCCGACTACGGCGTGCTCTACATCGAGGTGTCGGGCTGCCTGCCCATGTGCGGGCACGGCACCATCGGCGTCGCCACGGTCCTCGTCGAGACCGGGATGGTGGAGGTCGCCGAGCCGGTCACCACCATCAGGCTGGACACCCCGGCCGGGCTGGTCGTCGCCGAGGTCAGGGTCGAGGACGGGGCCGCCACCGAGGTGACCATCACCAACGTGCCCTCCTTCAGCGTGGGGCTGGACCGCGTCGTCAAGGTGCCCGGCATCGGTGAGGTCGCCTACGACCTCGCCTACGGCGGCAACTACTACGCGATCCTGCCGATCGAGTCCGTGGGCCTGCCGTTCGAGCGCTCGCACGGCCGGCGGATCCTCGACGCGGGGCTGGCCGTCATGGGGGCGATCAACGAGCAGGACGAGCCGGTGCACCCGCTGGCCCCCGGTATCAGGGGCTGCCATCACGTGCAGTTCACGGCGCCGGGCTCCGACGCCAGGCACTCGCGGCACGCGATGGCGATCCATCCCGGCTGGTTCGACCGCTCGCCCTGCGGCACCGGCACCAGCGCCAGGATGGCCCAGCTGCACGCCAGGGGCGAGCTCCCGATGGACACCGATTTCGTGAACGAGTCGTTCATCGGCACCCGGTTCGTCGGGCGGCTCGTCGGGGAGACGGAGGTGGCGGGCCTGCCCGCGGTGGTCCCCGCCATCACCGGGCGGGCGTGGGTCACCGGCACCGCCCAGTACTTCCTCGACCCCCGCGACCCGTTCCCCGAGGGTTTCCTCCTCTGACCCGCTACCCCGCCGACCTGCTGACATCTGGATTGACCGGGCCTGACCCGCCGCTCTCCGGCCGGTCGGCCCCGGTCGGCCCCCGGCCGGCCCGCAGTCGGTCGCACCCGGTCTGACCAGCGGAGACGTCACCGTTCCCGGCTCCGGTGGCGGTCTGTGTCCCGGTGGGTCGCAGCTTGCGGAAGAAGCGGTGTCCTAACGCTAACGATCTTGTTTTGGGCCTTGACGCGTCCTTTGAAATGCACGTGCAATGTCACACATCGCCAGATGTGAGGAGCAGCACATGCGTGCCATCCCCCTGAAATCCTTCACGTCGCTGGCCGTTCTCGGCCTCCTGGTCACCGGGTGTGGCCAGGGACTGCTCGGTGGTGGTGACGGCGCCGGGCAGACCGCGGCCGGAAAGGACGAGCCGATCGTCCTCGGCATGCTGATCCCGCAGTCGGGCAGCGAGGCCGCCATCGGCCCCTACATGAGCAACGCGGCGCAGCTCGCGATCGACGAGATCAACGCCAAGGGCGGCGTGCTCGGCCGCAAGCTGGAACTGAAGACCGCCGACGACGGCTGTGACGCCCAGTCGGCCGCCGCCGGCGCCAACAAGCTGGTCACCGAGGGAATCGACGTCTCGGTGGGCGGCTACTGCTCCGGAGCGACGCTCCCCACCCTGCCGATCTTCGGCAAGGCCGGCATTCCCATGATCATTCCGGCTGCCAACTCCCAGGAGCTGGTCGACCAGAAGCTCAAGCACGTCTTCCTGATCAACGGCACCGGCTCCCAGCAGGCCGCGGCCGCGGAGAAGTGGATAACCAAGCAGGGGTCCAAGAGCGTCGCGCTGATGCACGACAACACCAGCTACTCCAAGGACATCGCGCTGCGCACCCAAGCCCTGCTGGAGGCCCCCGGCGGGGCCGAGGCCGCGATCACCGAGGCGGTCACCCCGAAGGAGAGCGACTACAGCGCCAACATCACCAACGTGCTGGCCAAGAAGCCCGACTTCGTCTACTGGACCGGTTACTTCCAGGAGGGCGGCCTGATCGCGCGCCAGCTCCGGCAGGCCGGGTACAAGGGGTCCATCATGGTCGGCGACGGCTCGGTCTCTCCCAAGCTGGTCGAGATCGCCGGAGCCGAGGCCGCCGAGGGCCTCTACGCCACGATGACCCAGACCCCCGACACCCTGGAGGGCGCCGAGGGCTGGATCGACGCCTACAAGAAGAAGTACGGAGCCGAGCCGGGCCCGTACTCCAACCAGGCCTACGACGCGGTGCGACTGGCCGCGGAGGCGGTCACCAAGGCGGGCGGCACCGACGGAACCAAGGTCATCGCGGCGCTTGAGGCGATCGACGGCTTCCCGATGTTCTCCGGGCCGCTGAAGTTCACCCCCGAACACACCCTGGCCAACGGAGGCTTCCAGATCCTCGTCGTCAAGAGCGACAAATTCGCCCTGCAGGACTCCCTGAAGTGACGCAACTCATCTGGAACGGGCTGTTCGTCGGCTCGTTCTACGCCCTGGTGGCCCTGGGTTACAGCATGGTCTACGGGATCATCAAGCTGCTCAACTTCGCCCACGGCGACCTGTACATGCTCGGCGCGTTCGCCGGCTTCGCCATCCTCGGCGCGGTCGGCGGCGTGTCCTCCGCCATGGCCCTGCCGCTGCTGCTCGCGGTGCTCCTGGCGACCATGGTCGTCACCGGCCTGGCCGGGGTGGCGCTGGAGCGGATCGCCTACCGGCCGCTACGCCGCGCCCCGCGGCTGTCCCTGCTGATCACCGCCGTCGGCGCCTCCTTCGCCCTGGAGTACGGGATGCGCGCGGTGGCCGGGGCCGACCCCCGGGTCTACCCGGTGCGGCTGGGCGGTACCTCGCTGGAGGTCCTCGGCGCCAGGATCACCCCGCAGCAACTCGTCCTGATCGGCGTGGCGGTGCTGCTGATGGCCGGGCTCAACCTGCTGGTCACCCGGACCCGCGAGGGCAGGGCGATGCGGGCCATCGCGCTGGATCCGCGTACCAGCGCGCTGATGGGCATCGACGTCAACGCGGTGATCTCCCGCGCCTTCTTCGTCGGCTCGGCCCTGGCGGGGGCCGCGGGCGTGATGGCGGGGGCCTACTACGGGAAGATCGACTTCATGATGGGCTTCCTGATCGGCCTCAAGGCCTTCACGGCGGCGGTCATCGGTGGCATCGGCAACATCCCCGGCACCATGCTCGGCGGCCTGCTCCTCGGGCTGCTGGAGTCGTTCGGCACGTTCTGGCTGGGCGGCGAGTGGCGGGACGTGTTCGCCTTCGGGGTGCTGATCCTGTTTTTGACGGTGCGGCCCACCGGCCTGCTCGGCGAGCGTGTGACGGAGCGGGTGTGAGCGCGACCAAGGTCCGCCGTCTCGGCACGGACTCACCGCCCAGCAGGGCCTCGAAGCTGCTGCAGAACCGCCGGGCCGGGCTCGCGGGGCTGCTGGTCGCGCTGCTGGCCCCCTTCGTCGACGCCACGCCGTACGCGCTGTCGGTCATGACCAGCGCGGCCATCGCGGTGATGCTCGCCGCCGGGCTGAACATCGTGGTCGGCTACTGCGGCCTGCTCGACCTGGGCTACGTCGCCTTCTTCGCGGTCGGCGCCTACACCAGCGGGGTGCTGGCCACCCGCCTGGAGTTGCCGCTGCTCGCCACGGTGCCCGCCGTGATCGTGGTCACGGTCGTCGCCGGGATCGTCATCGGCGCGCCGACGCTGCGGCTGCGCAGTGACTACCTCGCCATCGTGACGCTCGGCTTCGGTGAGATCATCCGGATCACCGCCAACAACCTGGACGTCACCGGCGGCCCCTCGGGCATCTACGGCATCCCGCACCTGGTCGAAGGCCCGGTGGCCTTCTACTACCTCACCGTGGTCGTCGTCTCGCTGGCCGTCCTCGGCGCGGCCAGGCTGGGCCGCTCCCGCCTGGGCCGGGCCTGGCGCTTCGTCCGGGAGGACGAGGACGCGGCCGAGGCGATGGGCGTGCACACCTACCGGGTCAAGCTCGCCGCCTACGTGGCGGGGGCGGTCTGGGGCGGCCTGGCCGGGGTGCTGTTCGCCGCGCACCTGTCGGCCATCTCGCCGGGCAGCTTCACCTTCCTGTCGTCGGCGCTGGTGCTGATGGCCGTGGTCCTCGGCGGCATGGGCTCGATGCCCGGCGTCGTCGTCGGGGCCGTCGTGATCAGCATCCTGCCGGAGATCCTGCGTGACCTCGCCGACTACCGGTTCTTCCTTTTCGGCGTCCTGCTCATCGCCTTCATGCTGCTGCGCCCGCAGGGGCTCTGGCCGGCCCGTTCCAAGGAGGTCCCTTGAGCCTGCTGAGTGTGGCCGACCTGCGCCTGTCCTTCGGCGGGCTGGTGGCCATCGACGGCCTGTCGTTCTCGGTGGGCGAGGCGGAGATCGTCTCGGTGATCGGGCCCAACGGGGCGGGCAAGACGTCGGCCTTCAACTGCGTCACCGGCTTCTACCGGCCCACCTCGGGCCGGATCACCCTGCGCGGAAGGGACCTGCCCGGACTGCGGCCCTCGGCCATCGCGGGCCTGGGCGTCGCGCGGACCTTCCAGAACCTGCGCCTGTTCGGCGAGTTGTCGGTCCTGGACAACGTGCGCGCCGGGTCGCACCTGTGGTTGCGCCAGAGCGTCCTGGACGCCCTGCTGCACACCCCGCGCTACCGGCGCTCCGAGCGCGAGTGCACCGAGCAGGCACACCACTGGCTGGACTTCGTCGGCCTGCGCGGCGACCGGTACGGGCAGGCCAGAGCCCTGCCCTACGGCGAGCAGCGCCGCACCGAGATCGCCCGCGCCCTGGCCCGCCGGCCCGACCTGCTGCTGCTCGACGAGCCCGCGGCCGGGCTCAACCACGGCGAGAAGGCCGAGATGCTCGACCTGATCCGGCGCATCCAGGCGCTCGGCGTGGCCATCGTGCTCATCGAACACGACATGGGGCTGGTCATGGAGGTCTCCGAGCGCGTGGTCGTGCTCAACTTCGGCAGGGAGATCGCCGACGGCCGCCCCGAGGACGTCCGGCGCGACCCGGCGGTCATCGAGGCATACCTCGGCGGCGATCCCGCCGCCCTGGAGGAGACCGTGCTGGGGGAGACCGCCTTGGGGGAGACCGTACTGGAGGAGGAGATCGCGGGGCAGGACGCCCGGGGGAAGGACAGTGCGGGGAAGGGCGGTTCGGGGAAAGAGGACTCGGCCGGGAGCGACGCACATGCTTGACATCGACGGGCTGGACGTCCACTACGGCGGCGTGCACGCCCTGCGCGGCCTGTCCCTCGGCGTCGCCGAGGGCGAGATCGTCGCCCTGCTGGGCAACAACGGCGCGGGCAAGACCACCACGCTGGCCGCGGTCTCGGGGCTGCTGCGCCCCAGCGGCGGCAGGGTGCTCTTCGACGGCCACGAGATCACCGGCCGGAAACCGCACAGGATCACCGCCCGCGGCCTGGTGCACGTCCCCGAGGGCCGCAGGATCTTCAGCACGCTCAGCGTCCACGAGAACCTCCAGCTGGGCGGCTACCTGGTCCGCGACCAGGCGGAGATCCGCAGGCGGATCGAGCACGTGTACGAGCTGCTGCCCCGCCTGGCCGAGCGGCGCGCCCAGCAGGGGGGCACGCTGTCGGGCGGTGAGCAGCAGATGCTCGCCATCGGCAGGGCACTGGTCACCGGACCCCGGCTGCTGCTGCTGGACGAGCCGTCCATGGGCCTGGCACCGCTGGTCGTCGCCTCGGTCATGAAACTCATCGCGGGCATCAACGCCGAGGGCACCTCGGTGCTGCTCGTCGAGCAGAACGCCGTCGCCGCCCTCGGGATCGCGCACCGTGGTTACGTGATCGAGAACGGCGAGTGCGTCCTCGACGGACCCGCCGCCGAGCTCCGCCGGGACCCCAGGGTGGCCGAGGCCTACCTCGGCGGGGGCTAGGAGCCGGTGCCGTGCCTTCCGGATGAGGGCACCGGGTGTTCGGGAGCACGCGTATGGCCTGGGAGGATGTGAAGGTGGCGGGCTCGGCCCACCAGGTGTGGACACGAGCGACACGAGAGGGTTGGGTATGGCTCCTAGCGCGGACGGCCGGCCCGACCTGCCGGCTGTGAGTGAGCGGCAGAGCCTGCGGGAGCAGGTGGCGCACGCGCTCAGGGCGGCACTGATCACCGGTGAGATGAGACCCGGCATGGTCTACTCCGCCCCGGCCCTCGCCGCCCAGTTCGGCGTCTCGGCGACCCCGGTGCGCGAGGCGATGCTCGACCTGGCCAAGGAGGGCCTGGTCGAGGCGGTGCGCAACAAGGGCTTCCGGGTCACCGAGCTGTCCGAGCGCGACCTGGACGAGCTGACCGAGCTCCGCAGGCTGATCGAGGTGCCCACGGTGTCGCAACTGGCCGGCAGACCGGCCGGCACCGGGGGCGCGCCGAACTTCGAGGCGCTCCGCCCGCAGGCCCAGGCGATCGTCGACGCGGCCGAGCGCGGCGACCTGCTCGGTTACGTCGACGCCGACATCCGCTTCCACCTGGACCTGCTCGCCCTGGCGGGCAACTCCCACCTCGTGGAGGTGGTCCGCGACCTGCGCAACCGGGCCCGCCTGTACGGCCTGTCCGCCCTGCACCAACGGGGTGGCCTGGTCGACTCCGCCCGCGAGCACCTCACACTGCTCGACCTGCTCTCGGCGGGAGACGTGAGCGGTACCGAGCGGCTGATGCGCGAGCACATCCGGCACGTACGCGGCATCTGGGCCAGCCGCCCCGAGTAGCGGCGCGGGTCAGCCCGAGCCGCGGGTGGCGCCGGCACTGGCGATGACCACGCAGCCGATGGCGGCCCACTCGCGTACCTGGAGCACCTCGCCCAGTACCAGCAGGCCGACCAGCGCGGCCGCCGCGGGCTCCAGGCTCATCAGGATGCCGAAGACCCGCTTGGGCATCCTGCGCAGCGCCTCCAGCTCTATCGAGTAGGGGATGACCGACGACAGCAGGCCCACCCCGACACCGATCAGCAGCAGTTCGGGCCGGAGCAGGTCGGCGCCGCCCGAGGTGATCCCGAAGGGGGCGGTCAGCACGCAGGAGATGATCATCGCCAGGGAGAGGCCGGTGGCCCCGGGGAAGCGCCGGCCGACCGAGGCCGCCAGCAGGATGTAGCCGGCCCAGCAGGCCCCCGCGACCAGGGCGAAGGCGATTCCGGCCCAGCTGATCCTGGAGGCCGAGGTGCCCCACGGGGCCAGCAGCACCACGCCGGAGGCGGCGAGCACGACCCAGAGCAGGTCGAGGCGGCGGCGCGAGGCCGCCACCGCGACACCGAGCGGCCCGAGGAACTCGATCGCCACCGCGATGCCCATGGGCAGCCGGGCCAGCGCCTCGTAGAACGACAGGTTCATCAGGCCAAGCGTCAGGCCGAAGGCCGCGCTCGCCGCGAGGTCCGCCCGGGTCAGTCCCTTCAGCCGGGGCCTGGCGATCATCCCCATGATCAGCGCACCCGTCGCGATCCGCAGGAACACCACCGCGCTCGGTGGCAGCTGGGCGAACAGGTCCTTGGCGAAACCCGCGCCCACCTGCACCGACAGGATGGCCAGCAGCACCAGCCCGGAGGGCGGGATGGCGTCGGAGGCGGCCCTCAGCAGCGCTCCCGGTCTGCGGGGCTCGGCGGGCCCGGGCAGGGCTTCGGCGGTCACGACACTCCTTGTGTCAGGCGCAAAATGGTTATTGGCACCTTACTTGCCGGGGGCTTCCGTTTTCAGCGACGTCCGCGATGCGAGACGGGCTCAGGAAAGAGGCCGGCCGTCATGGGACGGGCCCCATGAACCGGAGGGGGTCACCTCATTCCCAGCGGAAGGTTCGCGAGGTCAGGAAGAGCGACACCGCGGCCCACGCCGCGAGGACCGCCAGCGCGGTGAGAGGCGGTCCCGCCCCCTCGCTCAGGACCGCGCGGAGCCCTCCGCTCAGCGCGGAGATCGGCAGCGACTCCAGCACCGGCCGTACCGACTCGGGGAACCTGGTCAGCGGGAAGGCGACCCCGCCGCAGGCGAGCAGGACCAGGTAGACCAGGTTCGCCGCGGCGAGCGTGGCCTCGGCGCGCAGCGTGCCGGCCATCAGCAGGCCGAGCCCGCTGAACGCGGCGGTGCCCAGCACGACCAGCAGCAGCACCGCGAGCGGCGAGCCCGCCGGGCGCCAGCCCAGGGCGAGCGCCACCCCGCAGATGACCGTGACCTGGATGACCTCCACGGCGATCACCGCGAGCGTCTTGGCCAGCATCAGCCCGGTCCGCGACAGCGGGGTCGCGCCCAGCCGCTTCAGCACGCCGTAGCGGCGTTCGAAGCCCGTCGCGATGGCCTGCCCGGTGAAGGCGGTGGACATCACGGCCAGCGCGAGCACTCCGGGGGCCATGAAGTCGATGCGGGAACCGCCGCCCACGTCGATGATCGGGGCGACCGAGAGGCCGACGAGCAGCAGCACCGGGATGATCATCGTGAGCAGCAGCTGCTCGCCGTTGCGGAGCATGGCCTGGATCTCCGCGCCCGTCTGGGCCGCCACCATCCGGCGCAGCGGCGCGGCTCCGGGGGCCGGGGTGAGGTCCAGGGTGGTCAAGCGGCTCTCCTGTGGTCTGGCTCGGGCCGCGCCCGGATCCATGCGTGCTGAGGGGGTGGGTGCCGGGAGCGTCACCGGAGCTCGCGCCCGGTCAGCTCCAGGAAGACGTCTTCCAGGGTACGCCGCTCGATGCTGAGGTCGTCGGTGCTCACGCCCTCGGCGGCGCACCAGGTCGTCACGGTGGCCAGCAGGCCGGGCACGACCTGACCCTCGATGATGTAGTGCCCCGCCGGTGACTCCTTGGCCGAGCTGCCGACGGGCAGCGCGGCGAGCAACTCGTCCAGGCAGAGCCCGGGGCGGGCACGGAAGCGCAGTTGCCGCTCGGCACCGGTGAGGGAGGAGGGGGTGCCCTCGGCGACCACCCGGCCGCGGTCGATGATCACGATCTGGTCGGAGAGCTTCTCCGCCTCGTCCATGTGGTGGGTGGTGAGCACCACCGAGACCCCGCTCGCGCGCAGATCGCGTACCAGCTCCCAGCAGGCGTGCCTGGCCTGCGGGTCCAGGCCCGCGGTCGGCTCGTCGAGAAAGACCAGCTCGGGACGGCCGATGACCGCTCCGGCCAGCGACACGCGCTGCTGCTGGCCGCCGGAGAGCCTCCGGTACGGGGTGCGGGCGTGCTCGGTCAGCCCCAGCCGTTCCAGCAGCGCCGCGGGATCGAGCGGGTGGGCGT
Source organism: Streptosporangium sp. NPDC002544 (assembly GCF_040295965.1). Classification (NCBI taxonomy): domain Bacteria; kingdom Bacillati; phylum Actinomycetota; class Actinomycetes; order Streptosporangiales; family Streptosporangiaceae; genus Streptosporangium; species Streptosporangium sp. NPDC002544. Next base: position 110,894 of record NZ_JBEOWJ010000011.1, read on the forward strand.
GGAAGCGGGCCATCAGCCGCAGCCACTGCCCACAGCGGGTCGCCGGGGGAACGCCGCCCGCCTGGAGCATCACCCCGACCCTGGCCCGCAGCTCCGGCCTGGACGGATCGAGTCCGAGCACCCTCACCCTGCCGCCGTCGGCCCGGCGGAATCCCTCGCAGATCTCCAGCGTGGAGGTCTTGCCGGCCCCGTTGGGGCCCAGCACGGCGGTGACCGCGCCTCGGGCGGCGTTGAAGGTCAGGCCGTCGATAGCGGTCGTTCCGCCGTATCTCTTGACCAGGTCGACGATCTCGACGGCTGGGGATTCCATGGCCACGAGTTTAGGGACCGCGGCCGCCGGTCATGTTCCCGGACCACGCGTCCGGGCCGTTCCACACCGGCCAGGAGTTCCGGCCCTGCGGCGCCGGGTGCCTCCAGGGGGCTTTCGCTGGTCAGTGCTTTGAGATTCTTTCTGGGAAATTTCCTAAATCCAGGAATTCGGATGACCTGTTGATGGTTGGGACGCTTCGGCCCCTGCGGGCCCATCGTGGCCTGCGATCAAAAGGGGAGTACGGATATGACCGCCGTCGTCGGCGAGTCGGACGTGGTGCCGGGCACGCGGCGCAGACTGTTGCTGATCATCCTGGGTGCGCTCTCCGCGATCGGCCCCCTGTCGATCGACATGTATCTGCCGGCCTTCCCGGCCATCGCCGCCGACCTGGGCACCGGGCAGGCACAGGTGCAGCTCACCCTCACCGCCTGCCTCATCGGGGTCTCCGTCGGGCAGGTCGTCGCCGGCCCGCTCAGCGACGTGCGCGGCCGGCGGGGGCCGCTGCTGCTCGGCATCCTCGCCTACGCCGTCGCCTCGCTGCTGTGCGCCTTCTCGCCCTCGGTGTACGGGCTGGTCGGGTTGCGCCTGCTCCAGGGCATCGCGGGCGGCGCCGCGCTGGTGATCGTCCGCGCGGTCGTCCGGGACCTGTACGAGGGGGCGGCCATCGCCCGCATCTTCGCCACCCTCATGCTGGTGACCGGCCTCGCGCCGATCCTGGCCCCGCTCGCGGGCGCGCAGCTGCTCAACCACACCTCCTGGCGGGGCGTCTTCGTCGCGCTGAGCGTCACCGGCCTGCTGCTGCTGGCCGCCGCGCTGTCCGGGGTGCGCGAGACGCTCCCCGCGGACCAGCGTGAGGGCGGGGGGCTGCGGCACACCCTCGTCACCTTCCGGCACCTGTTCGGCGATCGGTCCTTCATGGCCCCCGCCCTGGCCGGAGGGCTGGGCTTCGCGGGCATGTTCGCCTACATCTCCGGATCGCCCTTCGTGCTCCAGGAGGTCTACGAGACCTCGGCGCAGACCTTCTCCCTGGTGTTCGGGCTGAACGCCCTGGGGCTGACCGTCACCGCGCAGATCGGCGGGCGCCTCGCGGGGCGCCGGATCGCCCCGGCCCGGCTGATCCTGATCGGACTGTTCACGAGCGTGGCCGGAGCCGTGACGCTGCTCGCCACGGCGCTGTTCCACCTGCCCCTGCCGGTGCTGGTCGCCGCACTGTTCGTGATCATGTGTGGTGCGGGCTTCGTCCTGCCCGGCAGCGCCGCGCTCGCCCTGGCCGGCCAGCCCCCGCAGATCGCCGGGAGTGCCGCCGCGCTGACAGGTGTGCTGCAGTTCGCGCTCGGCGCGCTCGCCGCACCGCTGGTGGGCCTGGGAGGCGAGGGCTCCGCGCTGCCGATGGCCGCCGTGCTGGCCGGTTTCACCCTCGTCTCGCTCCTGGCCTTCACCGGGCTGCGAGGAGGCGCGCGGAATGTTTCCGCAGGTTAGGTAAGGCTTACCTGCGTGACAAATCGCATTTGAGGCGGCTGAACATTGGTTTGTAACTCGGGAAGCAATTACGGCACACTGATGTTGTGAAATACGTGACCGGGACGCAGGGCACCGAGGGAGCCGCCACCGTGCGGCCCTCCGCCGTGTCCGCCGAGCGCAGCACGCGAGCGCGTGTCGCCCGGCTCATCCTGGAGCACGGGCCCGTCACCGCCGCCGCTCTCGGCGAGCGGCTGGGCCTCACTCCCGCCGCGGTCCGCAGGCACCTGGACGCACTGCTGGCCGAGGGGATGGCCGAGGCGCGCACCGCCAGGCCACGGGGCCAGCGCGGGCGTGGCCGGCCTGCCAAGCTGTTCGCCATAACGGACGCCGGCCGGAGCGCCTTCGAGCACGCCTACGATGGTCTCGCCGGGAGCGCGCTGCGTTTCCTGGCAGAGCGCGTGGGCGAGGAGGCCGTCGCGGAGTTCGCCCGATCACAGGTGGCCGGCCTGGTCGCCCGCCTGCGGCCGGAGATGCGCGAGGTCCCCGCCGACCAGCGGGTGCGCGTCCTGGCCGAGGCGCTGTCGGCCGACGGCTACGCCGCCTCGGCGAGCAAGGCCAGCCTCGGCGGTGAACAGCTGTGTCAGCACCACTGCCCGGTGGCGCACGTGGCCGCGGAGTTCCCGCAGCTGTGCGAGGCCGAGACGGAGGCGTTCGCGCGCATCCTCGACACTCCCGTGCAGCGGCTCGCGACCATCGCCCACGGCGACGGCGTGTGCACCACGCACGTGAGTCCCCACCGGGACTTCGGGCCGGGCGCGAGGGAGCGCGCGGCGAACGCCCCGGCATCCACGCCGGTGCGATCACCAGCAACCCACGAAACGATCGACATATCGAGCAAGGAGACCGGAAGGTGACTGTCACCGACCGCCCGGAGCTGGAAGGCCTCGGGAATTACAAGTTCGGCTGGGCCGACTCGGACGCCGCGGGAGCGACGGCCCGGCGTGGCCTGTCCGAAGAGGTCGTCCGCAATATCTCCGCGCTGAAGAACGAGCCGGAGTGGATGCTGGACCTTCGCCTGAAGGGGCTGCGCCTGTTCGGTAAGAAGCCCATGCCGAACTGGGGCTCCGACCTCAGCGGGATCGACTTCGACAACATCAAGTACTTCGTGCGCTCGACCGAGAAGCAGGCCGCCTCATGGGAGGACCTGCCCGACGACATCAAGAGCACCTACGACAAGCTCGGCATCCCCGAGGCGGAGAAGCAGCGCCTGGTCGCCGGCGTCGCCGCCCAGTACGAGTCCGAGGTGGTCTACCACAAGATCCGTGAGGACCTTGAGGAGAAGGGTGTCATCTTCGTCGACACCGACACCGCCCTCAAGGAGCACGAGGAGATCTTCAAGGAGTACTTCGGGACCGTGATCCCCGTCGGCGACAACAAGTTCGCCGCGCTGAACACGGCGACCTGGAGCGGCGGCAGCTTCATCTACGTGCCGCCGAACGTCAACGTGGAGATCCCGCTCCAGGCCTACTTCCGGATCAACACCGAGAACATGGGCCAGTTCGAGCGGACCCTGATCATCGTGGACGAGAACTCCTACGTCCACTACGTCGAGGGCTGTACCGCGCCGATCTACTCCTCGGACTCGCTGCACAGCGCGGTCGTGGAGATCGTCGTGAAGAAGGGCGCGCGCTGCCGCTACACGACCATCCAGAACTGGTCGAACAACGTCTACAACCTGGTCACCAAGCGCGCCGTGGCGTACGAGGGCGCGACCATGGAGTGGATCGACGGCAACATCGGTTCCAAGGTCACCATGAAGTACCCGGCCGTCTACCTCATGGGCGAGCACGCCAAGGGCGAGACCCTCAGCGTCGCCTTCGCCGGTGAGGGCCAGCACCAGGACGCCGGTTCCAAGATGGTGCACCTCGCACCGAACACCAGCTCCTCGGTGATCTCCAAGTCCGTCGCCAGGGGCGGCGGCCGCACCTCCTACCGCGGTCTGGTCCAGATCGAGGAGGGCGCGTACGGCAGTGCCAGCACCGTCAAGTGCGACGCGCTGCTCGTCGACCAGATCAGCCGCTCCGACACCTACCCCTACGTGGACGTGCGCGAGGACGACGTCTCCATGGGGCACGAGGCCACCGTCTCCAAGGTCTCCGACGACCAGCTCTTCTACCTGATGAGCCGCGGCATGGGCGAGGACGAGGCCATGGCGATGATCGTCCGGGGCTTCGTCGAGCCGATCGCCCGCGAGCTCCCGATGGAGTACGCCCTGGAGCTGAACCGCCTGATCGAACTGCAGATGGAAGGAGCCGTCGGCTGATGGGTCTCGACACCGCCAAACCCCTGTCGACGCTCCACGAGAAGGCCTCGTACGACGTGGCGGACTTCGCGGTCCCGACCGGCCGGGAGGAGGAGTGGCGCTTCACCCCGCTCTCCCGGCTCAAGGGCCTGCACGAGGGCGTCGCGGCCTCCGCGAACGTGGTCGTGCACGTCGACGCCGCCCCCGAGGTCACCGTGGAGACCGTCGGCCGTGACGACGCGCGGCTCGGCCGGGCCTACGTGCCCGCCGACCGGGTCAGCGCCCAGGCCTACGCCTCCTTCGAGAAGGCCACCGTGATCACGGTGGCGCGCGAGGCCGTCGCCTCCACCCCGACGGTGGTCACCCTCACCGGGTCCGGCCGGGGCGCCGCCTACGGCCACACGGTCGTGAAGCTGGAGCCGATGGCCGAGGCCGTGGTCGTCCTCGACCATCAGGGCAGCGCGCTCTACGCCGACAACGTCGAGTTCGTCGTGGGCGAGGGCGCCACGCTCAAGGTCATCAGCCTGCAGGACTGGGCGGACGACGCCGTGCACGTCTCCCACCACCACGCCCTGCTCGCCAAGGACGCGACCTTCCGCAGCTTCGTGGTCACCCTCGGAGGCGACCTGGTCCGGCTCTCCCCCTCGGTCTCCTACTCCGGGCCCGGCGGCGACGCCGAGCTGAACGGCCTCTACTTCGTCGACGCCGGCCAGCACCTGGAGCACCGCCTGCTCGTCGACCACTCCCGGCCCGGCTGCCGGAGCAACGTCGACTACCGCGGAGCGCTGCAGGGCCAGGACGCCCACGCGGTCTGGATCGGCGACGTCATCATCCGGGTCGAGGCCGAGGGCACCGACACCTACGAGCTCAACCGCAACCTGCTGCTCACCGACGGCGCCCGCGCCGACTCGGTGCCCAACCTGGAGATCCTCACCGGAGAGGTCACCGGTGCCGGCCACGCCAGCACCTCCGGCCGCCTCGACGACGAGCACCTCTTCTACCTGCAGGCCCGCGGGATCCCCTACGAGGACGCGCGTCGCCTCGTGATCAGGGGCTTCTTCGCGCAGTTGGTGGAGAAGATCGAGGTCTCCGAGCTTCGCGAGCGGGTGCTCGCCCGGGTCGAGGCGGAGCTTGAGAAGTGACGTTCGAGAAGGTCTGCAAGCTCGCCGACATCCCCGACGAGGGCGTGATCGGCATTGAGGTGGGCGAGACCCCCGTCGCCCTGGTCCGCCGGGGCGACGAGGTCTACGCGCTGCACGACGTGTGCTCCCACGCGGAGGTGAAACTCAGCGAGGGTGAGGTCTACGACGGCACCCTGGAGTGCTGGCTGCACGGTTCGTGCTTCGACCTGCGGTCGGGCAAGCCCACCGGTCCGCCCGCCAGCAAGCCCGTCCCCGTCTACCGAGTCAAGATCGACGGCGATGACGTCCTCGTCTCGCTCTCGAAGGAGTCATAAAAGTGTCTGACACGAGCCGAGTTCCCTCGGGTTCCACCCTGGAGATCCGCGACCTGCATGTCAGCGTCGCCGACAAGGAGATCCTGCGCGGCGTCAACCTGACCGTGCGGGCCGGCGAGACCCACGCCATCATGGGCCCCAACGGCTCGGGCAAGTCCACGCTCGCGTACGCGATCGCCGGTCACCCCAAGTACACGGTCACCGGTGGCCAGGTCCTGCTCGACGGGGTCGACCTGCTGGAGCTGACCGTCGACGAGCGCGCCCGCGCCGGGCTGTTCCTCGCCATGCAGTACCCGGTCGAGGTCCCCGGTGTCAGCGTCTCCAACTTCCTGCGCACCGCGGTCACCTCCGTCCGCGGCGAGGCTCCCAAGCTCCGCCAGTTCGCCAAGGACCTCAAGTCCGGCATGGACGCCCTGTCCATCGACGCGGCCTTCGCCCAGCGCAACGTCAACGAGGGCTTCTCCGGCGGTGAGAAGAAGCGCCACGAGATCCTCCAGCTGGAGCTGCTCAAGCCGAAGATCGCGGTGCTCGACGAGACCGACTCCGGCCTCGACGTCGACGCGCTGCGCGTGGTCTCCGAGGGGATCAACCGCTTCCGCTCGAACGGCGAGACCGGTGTGCTGCTCATCACCCACTACACCCGCATCCTGCGTTATGTGAAGCCGGACTTCGTCCACGTCTTCTCCGCGGGGCGGATCGTGGAGCAGGGCGGCCCCGAACTCGCCGAGCGGCTTGAGAACGAGGGTTACGAGGCCTACACGAAGGCGTCGGCCTGATGGTGGACACCGGCCTTGACGTGGAGAGGATCAGGAAGGACTTCCCGGTCCTCTCCCGAGAGCTTCCCGGCGGCAGGCCGCTGATCTATCTCGACTCGGGCAACTCCGCGCAGAAGCCGACCCAGGTGGTCGAGGCGATGCGCGAGCACATGGCGATGCACTACGCCAACGTCGGCCGCGCCATGCACGCGCTGGGCGCCGAGTCCACCGAGGCGTACGAGAACGCCAGGGACAAGGTCGCCGCCTTCGTCGGCGCGCCCGACCGCGACGAGATCGTCTTCACCAAGAACGCCTCCGAGGCGCTCAACCTGGTGGCGTACGCCTTCGGCAACCCCATCGGTGAGGACCCGCGCTTCCGGCTCGGCCCCGGAGACGAGATCGTCATCTCCGAGATGGAGCACCACTCCAACATCGTGCCGTGGCAGATGCTCGCGCAGCGCACGGGTGCGACGCTGCGCTGGTTCTCCGTCACCGACTCCGGTCGCCTGGACCTGTCGAACCTCGACGAGCTCGTCACCGAGCGCACGAAGATCGTCTCGATCGTGCACCAGTCGAACGTGCTGGGCACGGTCAATCCGGTCGCCCCGGTGCTCGCCAGGGTCCGCGAGGTCGGCGCGCTGATGATGCTCGACGCCTCGCAGTCGGTGCCTCACCAGCAGGTGGACGTGGCCGCGCTGGGGGTCGACTTCCTGGCCTTCACCGGCCACAAGGTCGTCGGCCCCTCGGGGATCGGCGTGCTGTGGGCCCGTGGTGAGTTGCTTTCGGCCATGCCCCCGTTCCTGGGCGGCGGCGAGATGATCGAGGCGGTCTGGATGGACCGCTCGACCTACGCGCCCGCGCCGCACAAGTTCGAGGCGGGTACGCCGCCGATCGTCGAGGCGGTCGGCCTCGGCGCCGCGGTCGACTACCTGTCCGAGATCGGGATGGACGCCGTCGTCCGGCACGAGCACGAGCTCACCGCCTACGCGCTCGGTGCGCTGGGAGAGGTCCCGGGCCTGAAGGTGATCGGCCCGCTGGACCTCGCCGACCGCGGCGGCACCGTCTCGTTCACGCTGGAGGGGATTCACCCGCACGACGTCGGGCAGATCCTGGATGACAACTTCGGCGTGGCGGTGCGCGTGGGGCACCACTGCGCCCGTCCGCTCCATCTGCGATTCGGGATTCCCGCGACCACGAGGGCGTCCTTCTACCTGTACAACACAACGGCCGAGATCGATGCTCTGGTCCGCGGCCTCCACCACGTGCGGAAGGTGTTCGCCTAGTCATGCCCGAGCAGTCGAGCCGGCGGGCGAGCGAACGGCGGGCGCCACACGCCCACGGCACGGCGTCCGGCGACGCGCGAGCGTACGGCGCAGCGAACGAGAAGGTGAGCACGACCCTATGATCGCCGAGTCCATGTACCAGGAGCTGATCCTGGAGCACTACAAACACCCGCAGGGGAGGGGTCTTCGCGACCCGTACGACGCCGAGGTCCACCATGTGAACCCGACGTGCGGCGACGAGATCACCATGCGGGTGAAACTGGGCGACGGCGGCAAGGTCGAGGACGTCTCCTACGACGGGCAGGGCTGCTCCATCAGCCAGGCCGCGGCCTCGGTGCTGCACGAGCTGGCCACCGGCTCGACCGTCGACGACTCGCTCGGCGTCGTGGAGGAGTTCACCCGGCTCATGCAGGGCAGAGGAAAGATCGAGGCGGACGAGGACCTGCTGGGCGATGCCGTGGCCTTCGCCGGGGTCGCGAAGTTCCCCGCCCGGGTGAAGTGCGCGCTACTGGCCTGGATGGCCTACAAGGACGCGGTCGTGAGGAGCACGAAATGAGCAAGGCTGTTGAGACGCCGACCACGGCGTACGACGGGGACACCACCCATGACGAGGTCATGGAGGCCCTCAAGGACGTCGTGGACCCCGAACTCGGCATCAACGTCGTCGACCTGGGCCTGATCTACGGGCTCCACCTCGACCCCGCGGAGGGGGGCGAGGGGGACGCCATGCCGGTCGCCACCATCGACATGACGCTGACCAGTGCGGCCTGCCCGCTGACCGACGTCATCGAGGACCAGGCGCACTCGGCCCTGGAGGGCATGGTCTCCGACGTGAAGATCAACTGGGTCTGGCTCCCGCCGTGGGGCCCGGACAAGATCACCGATGAGGGGCGCGAGCAGCTCCGGATGCTCGGCTTCAACGTCTGAGACGCGGTCGCCGGTACGGCTCGCACCCCCCCGGGTTCGGGCCGTACCCAATTGTGTGAGAGGATCACGGAGGCCGGGAAGAAAAGCCCGGCCGGGAGTGTTGGCTCCAATCGACGGACAAGCGACCGGCTCACGCCGGACGCCCCGACCGAACTCGGCACTGCGAACGCCGGGTATGCTTGATCGTGGTTTGACTGCGTGCGGGTAAGCTAGACCCGCCCCGTGCGGTGCGCCTCGACTTGCACCGCACCACCGCCCCCATGCGGGTGTTGATCAAGCGCGGCCTCAGGCCGCGCGTTCCAGGCTCGTCCTTTCGCAGAAGTGACGTGCCCCGTTCTTCTATCGAAAGGCACGAGTCTTCGTGACCATGCTTGACGCTGTTCTGCCCGAAATTACCGAAATCACCGAAATCTCCCAGGCCCCCGCAGGCACGTCCGAGTTCACCCTTCTCGGTCTGCCGAAGCCGCTGGTGACCGGTCTCTCCCGTGCGGGCATCGACAGTCCCTTCCCCATCCAGCGGGCCACGATCCCCGACATCCTCGCCGGCCACGACGTCCTCGGCCGCGGCCAGACCGGCTCGGGCAAGACGCTCGCCTTCGGCCTGCCCATGATGACCCGCATCGCCGGGGCCAAGGCGCGTCCCGGCCACCCGCTGGCCGTCGTGCTGGTGCCGACCCGCGAGCTCGCCATGCAGGTGACCGACGCGCTGGAGCCCCTCGGCCGCGGCCTGTCGCTGCGGATGAAGACCGTCGTCGGCGGCATGTCCATGGGCCGCCAGATCGAGGCGCTGCGCCGCGGTGTCGAGGTCGTCGTGGCCACCCCCGGCCGCCTGACCGACCTCATGCAGCAGGGTGAGTGCATGCTGGACGAGGTCCAGGTGACGATCCTCGACGAGGCCGACCACATGTGCGACCTCGGCTTCTTCCCGGTCGTCAGCGCGATCCTGCAGCAGACCCCGGCCGACAGCCAGCGCCTGCTCTTCTCCGCGACCCTCGACGGTGACGTGGACAAGCTCGTCCGCCGCTTCCTCACCAACCCGGTGACCCACTCCATGGCCCCGGCCGCCTCCTCGGTCGACACCATGGAGCACCACCTGCTGGAGGTGCACCGCGACGACAAGTTCCCGGTGACCGCCGAGATCGCCAACCGTGAGGGCCGGACCATCATCTTCGTGCGCACCCAGCACGGCGTGGACCGGCTGTGCAAGCAGCTCGCCCAGGTCGGCATCAAGGCCGGCGGCCTGCACGGCGGCAAGCGCCAGAACCAGCGCACCCGCATCCTGGCCGAGTTCAAGGAAGGCACGATCAACGTCCTGGTCTGCACGGACGTCGCGGCCCGCGGCATCCACGTCGACAACATCAGCCTCGTGCTGCACGTCGACCCGCCCCAGGACCACAAGAGCTACCTGCACCGCGGCGGCCGCACCGCCCGCGCCGGGGAGAAGGGCACCGTCATGACGCTGGTGCTCCCCAACGAGCGCCGCTCCACCGACGCGATGACCCGCCGCGCGGGCATCAAGCCGTTCCGCGCCAGGGTCACCCCGGGCCACCCGCGCCTGGAGGAGGTCGCCGGTGCGCGTACCCCCAGCGGCGAGCCGATCCCGGTCTGGGAGCCCTCGGCTCCGGCCAGCAGGCAGCGCCAGGGGCGCGGCGGCTTCGGCGGCAACGGTGGCGGGCGTGGCCCGCGTCGTTTCCGCTCCGAGCGTCCCGCCCACGGTGAGGGCCAGCAGCCCCGCGAGCGTTCCTTCGGTGACGACTCCCGTGGCGGTGGCCAGTACCGTTCCGAGCGCCCGGCCGGCGGTGGTTACCGCTCCGAGCGTCCCGCGGGCGGTGGCTACCGCGCCGACCGCGGTGAGCGCCCGGCCGGCGGCGGCTTCCGCTCCGAGCGTTCCACGGGCGGTGGTTACCGTGGCGAGCGGCGCGAGCCGTTCCGCGCCGACCGTCCGGCCTCGGCCGGTGGTGGTTACCGCTCCGAGCGTCCCGCGGGCGAGCGCGAGCCCTTCCGCGGTGACCGTCAGGGCGGCGGTTTCCGCGGCGGCGAGTTCCGCGCTGACGGCCGCGGCTCCGCCCCGCGCGGCGGCAGCCGCTACGGCCGCTGATCATCTCGTGGCACCCTGAAGGGCCGGTACGGCATCCGCCGTGCCGGCCCTTCGTCTGGAACGGCCCGGCCCGCCGGGACCGCCGCCGCTCCGCGTTCCGGTCCGGTCCCGGTGGAAGGGCCGCCGTCACCGGACCCGCCCGGGCGGGGGAGCGGTGCTGCCCCTGGGGGTGAGGCGGGCGGCCTCGTCCTGGTAGGGGCCGGGGCTCTCGCCGGAGACGAGGGCGAGGAGATGGCGGGCGGCGTGGGCGCCGTAGGCGGAGATGTCGCGGCTCAGGGCGGTGAGCGGGGGGCGGACGACCCGGGAGAGGGATGAGTCGTCCCAGGCGACGATGGACAGGTCGCGGGGCACGTCCAGGCACAGGTCCTGGGCGGCGGACAGCCCGGCGACGGCCATGATGTCGTTGTCGTAGACGATCGCGGTGGGCCGGGAGGGCGAGCTCAGCAGGCGCCGGGTGGCGCGGGCGCCCTCCTCACCGGTGTAGTCGGTGTGCACGGTCACGTGCTCGGCGACGCCGTCGCAGGCCTCGGCGAAGGCGTGGTCGCGCAGCGCGGTGTGGGCCAGGCGCGGCAGCCCGGCGACCCTGGCGATCCTGCGGTGGCCGAGCGCGACGAGATACTCCACGGTCTCGTGGACGGCACCGCCGTCGTCGGACCAGATGGGCGGCAGCGACCCGGCCTCCGACGGATGGCCGATCACCACGGCCGGCAGGCCGAGTGACTCGAACTCGGGGACGCGGGGGTCACCCACGTGCAGGTCGACCAGGATGGCGCCGTCGACGCGGCCCTCACCCCACCAGCGGCGGTAGACCGCGACCTCCTGCCCGTGGTCGGAGACCACCTGCAACATGAGCGCGTACGAGCGGGCCGAGAGCTCGCCCTCGATGCCGCTGATGAGCTCCATGAAGAACGGTTCCACGCCGAGCGTGCGCGCCGGGCGGCAGATGGCCAGGCCGACGGTGTGGGACCGCGCGCCGTTCAGGGCGCGGGCCGCGCTGTTGGGGCGCCAGCCGATCTCCTCGGCGATCGCCAGGATCCTGGCCCGGGTGTTCTCCGACACGCCGGGCTGCCCGTTGAGCGCGTACGAGACGGCCCCCTTGGACACCCCGGCCCGTCTGGCGACGTCCGCGATCGTCGGTCGTTTCATGATCTCCTCCGCGATTTCAGCTGAACCGGTCCAGTCGCCTATTGACAGTGCCGACATGTGGACTTTACGGTCACGATACTTATCCGGCTCAGCAAACGCATGCGGTCGCGTTTAGTTATTTGGGAGCGCTCCCATGCTGGAGAGGAGAACATAGATGCGGATTCGACGAAGGTTCGCGATCCTCGGGGTGGCGGCCTGCATGGCCGCGGCCGGGTGCACGGGAGGCTCGACGACGCCGTCCGCTCCGAGCGAGGCGCCGCAGGGGTCGGGCGCCGCGGCCCCCTCGGCGGGGGCGGGGGCGGCGAACGCCGCGTTCCCCCGCAACGAGACCCTGTACACCAGCGGCACCCAGTGGGGCCCGCCGGCCAACTGGAATCCGCTGCGGACCTGGGACTCGGCCACCGGCACCAAGGGGCTCGTCTACGAGACGCTCTTCCTGTACGACCCCCAGACCGACAAGTTCACACCCTGGCTGGCCGAGAGCGGCACCTGGACGGACGACAAGACCTACGACCTCAAGCTCAGGCAGGGGGTCACCTGGGCCGACGGCAAGCCCTTCACCGCCGACGACGTGGTCTTCACCGTCGAGCTCGGCAAGATGAAGACCATCCCCTACGCCAACCTGTGGGACTGGCTGGAGAAGGTCGAGGCGGTCGACCCGGGCACCGTCAGGTTCACCTTCTCCAAGGCCAACTACCAGCAGTGGGCCAACTGGGTCTACAGCAACGCGATCGTCCCCAAGCACATCTGGGAAGGTCTCTCCGAGGACGAGGTGCTGAACGGCGTCAACGAGAAGCCGGTCGGCACCGGGCCGTACGCCTACCACAGCCACGACCAGGACCGCATGGCCTGGGTCAAGCGCGACGGCTGGTGGGCCACCGCGGCGCTGGGCAAGGAGGTCAGGCCCAAGTACGTCGTCGACATCGTCAACTCCAGCAATGAGGTGGCGATGGGCCTGCTGCTGCAGAAGGGCCTGGACCTCAGCAACAACTTCCTGCCCGGCGTGGCCAACCTGGTCCAGGGCGACTTCGGTATCAAGACCTACTATCCGGAGCCGCCGTACATGCTCTCGGCCAACACGGCCTTCCTGGTGCCCAACACCACGAAGAAGCCGCTGGACGACCCCGCCTTCCGCAAGGCGATCGCCAACTCCATCGACACCAAGAAGATCGTCGAGGGTGTCTACGGCAACCTGGTCAAGGCGGCCGGCCCCACCGGGCTGCTGCCCCAGTGGGACAAGTACGTCGACCAGGCCGTGGTGAGCGAGAAGGGCTTCTCCTTCGACACCAAGAAGGCGAAGAAGCTGCTGGCCGACGCCGGATACAAGGACGGCGACGGCGACGGGTTCGTGGAGAACAAGGACGGCTCCAAGGTCTCGCTGAAGATCATAGTTCCGGCCGGCTGGACCGACTGGATGGAGGCGAGCCGGGTCATCGCCGAGGGCGCCAAGGCGGCCGGGATCGACCTCACCCCCGAGTTCCCCGACTACAACGCGCTGGTCGACCAGCGCGCATCCGGCAAGTTCGACCTGCTGCTCAACAACGAGCGGCAGCTGTCCAACACCCCCTGGATGTACTACGACTACATGTTCCGGCTGCCGATCAACAAGCAGCAGAACACCGTCAACTTCGGCCGCTACGAGAACAAGAAGGTCTGGGACCTGGTCCAGGGTCTCGACGGCAAGAAGGCCGACGACGTCGAGGGCATGAAGCAGGTCGTCTCGGAGATCCAGAAGATCCAGCTCGACGATCTGCCGGTGATCCCGCTCTGGTACAACGGCCTGTGGGCGCAGACCAGCAACGCGGTCTGGACCAACTGGCCCTCCGCAGCCCCCGCGACGCCCAAGAGCCCGCCGACCATGTGGCGTAACTGGCTGGAGCTGGGCGGGGTGCTGACCCTGACCGAGCTGAAGCCCGCCGGCGGCTGATCCCCCGCGATTCTCGTCCCCTCCCCGCGCGCGGCGCGGGGAGGGACTCATCTCGCCGATTCGGGAGGATCGCGTGCGACGCTATTTCGGCCGGAAGCTGCTCGTGTACGGGCTCACCTTCCTCGTGGCCGTCACGATCAACTGGATGATCCCGCGCTTCATGCCGGGAGACCCGGTCCAGAGCATGCTGGCCAGGGCCAACGTGTCACAGCCCGCCGCCGTTGAGGCGATGCGCGCCCACTACACGAGCCTGTTCGGGCTCGACCTGCCGCTCTGGGAGCAGTACGGCAACTTCTGGGCCGCGCTGTTCCGGGGTGATCTGGGGACCAGCATCTGGCTGTTCCCCACCCCGGTGACCGACATCATCATCCGGGCGGTGCCGTACACGCTGGCACTGCTCATCCCGTCCATCCTGCTCAGCTGGTGGGCGGGCAACAGGTTCGGCGCCTTCGCCGCCAGGCGCAAGTGGCTGGACAACACCGCGCTGCCGATCGGGTACGTGCTCACCGCGACGCCCTACATGTGGCTGGCGATCCTGCTGGCCTGGGGGCTGGGCATCGTGGCGGGGATCTTCCCCGTCTCCGGCGGCTACAGCTTCGCCATGCGGCCCAACTGGTCGTGGGAGTTCGTCGGCAACCTGGCGCTGCACTGGTTCCTGCCGTTCGTCTCGCTCTTCCTCGTCGCGTTCGGGGGCTGGGCGATCGGCATGCGCAACATGATCATCTATGAGCTGGAGGCCGACTACTCCACCTACCTGTCCTCGCTGGGGGCCTCGCGGCGGCTCATCCGGCGCTACGCCTTCAGGAACGCGGTACTGCCGCAGATCACCGGCCTGGCCCTGCAACTCGGCGTGCTCGTGGCCGGAGCCCTGGTCACCGAGATCGTCTTCTCCTATCCGGGGCTCGGCCACCTGATCCTCAAGGCGATCCAGAACCAGGACTTCTTCCTGCTGCAGGGGACCTTCCTGTTCATCGTGGTGGGCGTGCTGGTCGCCAACTTCATCATCGACATCGTCTACGTCCTGGTCGACCCGCGTACCAGGACCGGGATAGGAGGGGAGGCGGCATGACCGGCATCTCCGCGAACCGGCCCGCGGCCGAAGGAGGCGGGGCGTCATGACGGCCGTGCCCACCAGGCGCAACGAGGGTCTGTACTTCGCGCTGCGCAACGGGAAGCTGCTGGCCGGACTGGTCGTGCTGGTCCCGCTGCTCGCCCTGGCCGCCGCCGCCCCGCTGATCGTGGGGGGCGACCCGAACGCCTACGTCGCCACCCCGGCCTCGCCGCCCTCGGCCGAGCACTGGTTCGGCACCACCATGTTCGGCCAGGACATCTTCGCCCAGTTCGTCTACGGCCTGCGCGTCACCTTCATCGTGGGGGTGCTCGGCGGCGGGCTGGCCGCGATCATCGGGATGGCGATCGGCTTCACCGCCGGATACCGGGGCGGCCTGGTCGACGAGGTGCTGAACATGCTCACCAACATCGTCCTGGTCCTGCCCGCGCTGGCGGTGCTGCTGATCGTCAACGCCTACCTCGGGGTCCGCAGCGTCGGCGTGCAGGCGCTCTTCATCGGACTCACCTCCTGGCCGTGGGCGGCCAGGGCCATCAGGGCCCAGACGTTCTCGCTGCGCTCGCGCGACTTCGTGGACCTGGCCAAGCTCAGCGGCGTGCGCACCTGGAAGATCATCGCCAGGGAGATCGCGCCCAACATGAGCTCGTACCTCTTCATGACCTTCATCCTGCTGTTCGGCGGGTCCATCCTGATCGCCGCCTCGCTGGACTTCATCGGGCTCGGCCCCAGCGAGGGTGTCTCGCTCGGCCTGATGCTCAACAACGCGGCCCGCTGGAGCGCCCTGCACCTGGGCATGTGGTGGTGGTTCATCCCGCCGGGAGCCGGGATCACCGCCATCGTCGGCGCCCTGTACGTGATGAACGTCGGCCTGGACGAGGTCTTCAACCCGAAACTGCGGGAGCTGTAGATGACTCTGCGTGTGGACGACCTCAGGGTCCACTACAGGACTCTGCGCGGCGAGGTGAAGGCGCTGGACGGCGTCAGCTTCGGCGTCGGCGACGGCGAGATCCTCGGCCTGGCCGGCGAGTCCGGCTGCGGCAAGACCACCCTCGGCAAGAGCCTGATCAGGATGGACGGCCGGATGCGGCTGGCCGGGGGCACCGTCTCGCTGGACGGCGAGGAACTGCCCATCGGCGACGACCGGCGGATGAACCCCTTCCGCTTCAAGCGGGTGTCGCTCATCCCGCAGTACTCCATGAGCGCGATGAACCCCACCCGCAGGATCGGCAGGATGATCACCGAGCTGCTCGCCTCCCGGGGCGAGAGCGTGGACACAGCCGAGCTGGAACGCCGGCTGGACCTGGTGGAGCTGCCCAGGGACATCCTGGGGCGCTACCCGATCGAGCTGTCCGGCGGGATGAAGCAACGGATGGTGATGGTCATCTCCACGCTGCTCGACCCCTCCCTGCTCATCGCCGACGAGATCACCTCCGCGCTGGACGTGTCGACCCAGAAGGCCGTGGCCAGGACCCTCGTGGAGTTTCGGGACCGGGGCTTCGTGCGCAGCATGATCTTCGTCACCCACGACATCTCGCTGACCTACCAGATCGCCGACACGATCATGGTCATGTACGCGGGGAAGGTGGCCGAGAAGGCCCCCGCGAGCGTGATCGTCAGCGAGCCGCGCCACCCGTACACCCGGATGCTGATCTCCTCGCTGCCCGAGGTCGGGGTCCGCCACGCGGAGCGCAGGCTCTCCGGCATCCCCGGGCGGCCGCCCTCGCTGCTCGATCCGCCGCAGGGCTGCCGGTTCAGGGACCGCTGCCCGCTGGCCTTCGACAGGTGCGCCGAGGACCCCCCGCCCATCGAGGTCGCCCCCGGCCACCACGTCGCTTGTTGGAAGGCGTAATGCTGAGTCTCGAAGGGGTCACCAAGACCTACCGGGTGGGTGCCTTCGGCACCGAGACCCTCACCGCCGTCGACGACGTGAGCCTCGACCTCGCGCCGGGGGAGGTGGTCTCCCTCATCGGCGAGAGCGGCAGCGGCAAGACGACCCTCGGCAAGACGGTCCTCGGGCTGCTCACCCCGACGCGGGGCAGGATCACCCTCGACGGAGCCCCCGCGCGGCCGGGAAAGGCGTACTACCGGCACGTGCAGGGCGTCTTCCAGGACCCGTTCAGCTGCTACAACCCGGTCTTCAAGGCCGACCGGGTAGTCAAGATGATCAAGGACGAGTACTTTCCCGGCGTCGCGGCCTCCGAGTGGGAGGGCAGGATCGAGAAGTCGCTCAAGGACGTCGGCCTCGACCCCGGGCAGGTCCTGGGCCGGTATCCGCACCAGCTCAGCGGTGGCCAGCTGCAGCGCCTGCTGATCGCCAGGGCGCTGCTGCTCGACCTCAGGTACCTCGTCGCCGACGAGATCACCAGCATGCTCGACGCCTCCACCAGGATCGACGTCCTCAACCTGCTCGCCGACCTGAAGTCGCGCGGCCTCGGGGTGCTGTTCGTCACCCACGACCTGTCGCTGGGCAACTACATCAGCGAGCGGGCCGTGGTCCTGTACCGGGGGCAGGTGGTGGAGTCCGGTCCCACCGCCGCGGTGTTCGGCAACCCCCTCCACCCGTACACGATCAAGCTGCTGTCGTCGGTGCCGAGGCTCACCGCCCGGTGGGACGGCGGCGATCCCGCCGTCCCCGCCGAGGACGTCTCAGCAGGACCCTCCACGCTGGTGGAGGAGGAACCGGGGCACCTCGTCCGGCGGGGCGGCACCACACTGACAAGGAGCGTGAGTTGACGACGGTTAGGGCAATGCACGAGGGCTGGACCCTGCGCCAGGTGGGTGGCGGGATCTCCCGCGTCCCCGCCACGGTGCCCGGCTGCGTGCACACCGATCTGCTGGCCGCCGGGCTCATCGAGGACCCGTACCTGGACGACAACGAGAACCGGCTGACCTGGATAGGCCGCTCCGACTGGGAGTATGAGACGGTCTTCACCTGGAGCGCCGATTCCCACGACCGCACCGACCTGGTCTGCGAGGGCCTGGACACCATCGCCACGGTCGAGCTCAACGGTGTGCGGGTCGCGGCCACGGCCAACCAGCACCGCTCCTACCGCTTCGCGGTGCGGGAGTTGCTGCGCGAGGGCGAGAACACGCTGCGGATCCGGTTCGCCTCCCCGCAGGCCTACGCCGAGGCGCGCCGGGCCGAGCTGGGCGATCGGCCCGGTGCCTACGCGGCGCCGTATCAGTTCATCCGCAAGATGGCCTGCAACTTCGGCTGGGACTGGGGGCCGGCCGTGGTCACCTCCGGCATCTGGCGGCCGATCGGGCTGCACTCCTGGAGCGGGGCCCGGCTCGCCTCGGTCCGGCCGCTGGTGCACGGGGACGGGCGCGTGGAGGTGCATGTCACGCTCGAGCGCGCCACGGACGCCCCGGTGACCGTGCGGGCCTCGGTCGCGGGTGTCGAGCGCGCGGTGCACCTGGCCGCAGGCGAGTGCGAGGCGGTCCTGGAGTTGCGGGTGCCGGAGCCGCGGCTGTGGTGGCCGCGCGGGTACGGCGCGCAGCACCGTTACGACCTGACCGTCGGCCTGGGGGAGGGGACCTGGAGGGGCCGGATCGGTTTTCGTGACGTCCGTCTGGACCGGACGGGCGAGGGGTTCACGATCGTGGTCAACGACGTGCCGGTCTTCGTGCGCGGCGTCAACTGGATCCCTGATGACTGCTTTTCGGCCAGGGTCACCCGCGAGCGGCTGGCCGAGCGCTTCGGCCAGGCAACCGGGGCGGGGGTCAACCTGCTGCGGGTCTGGGGCGGCGGCCTGTACGAAAGCGAGGACTTCTACGACCTGGCCGATGAGCTGGGCCTGCTCATCTGGCAGGACTTCCCGTTCGCCTGCGCGGCCTATCCGGAGGAGGAGCCGTTGGCGAGCGAGGTGGAGGCCGAGGCGCGCCAGAACATCACCCGGCTGTCCTGGCGCCCCTCGCTGGTGCTGTGGTGCGGCAACAACGAGAACATCGAGGGCCAGGCCGACTGGGGCTGGCGCGAGGAGCTGGGGGAGAAGAGCTGGGGGGCGGGCTTCTACTACGATCTGCTGCCCTCGCTGCTGGCCGAACTCGACCCCACCCGCCCCTACTGGCCGGGCAGCCCGTACTCCGGTGACCCCGACCTGCCGCCCAACGACCCCGCGCGCGGCACCGTGCACATCTGGGACGTGTGGAACCGCGAGGACTACACCCGCTACGGCGACTATCGCCCCCGCTTCGTGGCCGAGTTCGGCTTCCAGGGACCGCCCGCCCACGCCACGCTGCGCAGGGCGGTCAGCGACGATCCGCTCACTCCCACCTCGCCCGGCGTGCTGCACCATCAAAAGGCGCACGAGGGCAACGCCAAGCTGCTGCGCGGCCTGGGTGAGCACCTGCCCCGGCCCGAGACCTTCGACGACTGGCACTACCTGACCCAGCTCAACCAGGCCAGGGCGGTGGCTTTCGGCATCGAGCGCTTCCGGGCGCTGGCGCCGTACTGCGCGGGCACGATCGTCTGGCAGCTCAACGACTGCTGGCCGGTCACCTCCTGGTCGGCCGTCGACGGCGCCGGGCGGCGCAAGCCGCTGTGGTACGCGCTGCGCCGTGTCTACGCCGATCGCCTGCTCACCGTCTGCGACGGCGTGGTGGCCGTGGTCAACGACGGCCCGCAGCCGTGGGTGGGTGAGCTGGAGTTGTCGCGGCTCGGCCTGGGCGGGGAGGTGCTGGCCAAGGAGAGGGCCGCAATCGAGGTGGCGGCGCGTTCGGTGGCCAGGGTCGGGCTCCCGGACTCGGTGGCCGTCCCCGGGGACCCGTGTGCCGAGCTGCTCTCGGTACGGCTGGGCGAGCACCGGGTGCTCCGCTTCTTCGTCGAGGACCCGGAGGTCGCCTTCCCGGTGGCCGCCTACGACACCGAGGTCGTCCCCGCGGCCGGCGGTCTGGATGTCACCGTCACCGCCCGCACTCTCCTGCGCGAGCTGGCGCTGTTCCCCGATCGCCTCGATCCGGCGTCCTGGGTGGATGACATGCTGCTGACCCTGCTTCCCGGTGAGAGCGTCACCCTGCACGTGACGGGCTCGCCCGATCCGGCCGCTCTCGTCACCCGCCCGGTGCTCCGCTGCGTCAACGGCTGAACGCCCCCCCGGGCCGCCCCGATGGGCGGCCCGGTCACGGGACGGTTAAATGGAGTGGTGACCTCCGGAGATCACCCGGCGGCTCGCGTCCGGCGAGGGTGGACCCGCACACGCCGGGGTCGGCGAGCCCGTTAGGCTTGACGCGCACATCCGACGACGCCGAGAGAGATCATGAAGACCTTCGAAGAGCTGTACGCCGAGCTGTCCGACAAGGCGCGCACCCGGCCCGCGGGCTCGGGCACCGTGGCCGCGCTGGACGCCGGAGTCCATGCCATCGGCAAGAAGGTCGTGGAGGAGGCCGCCGAGAGCTGGATGGCGGCCGAGCACGAGTCGAAGGAGCGGGCGGCCGAGGAGATCTCCCAGCTCCTCTACCACGTGCAGGTCCTCATGATCGCCAGGGGGATCGGACTGGACGAGGTCTACAAGCATCTGTGAGCCGGTGCGCCCGGCTCCCGGTCTCGTAGGCAGATCCCGTCCACATGTAAGGAACCCAGCCATGCTCCGTCTCGCCGTACCCAACAAGGGCGCCCTCACCGAGGCCGCCCAGACGATACTCAAGGAAGCCGGATACCGCGCCCGCAAGGACAGCAAGGAACTCGTGGTCGTCGACCCGGAGAACTCCTGCGAGCTGTTCTTCCTGCGGCCCAAGGACATCGCCGTCTACGTCGGCGAGGGCACCCTGGACGCCGGGATCACCGGCCGCGACATGCTCCACGACTCCGGGGCGCAGGTCGAGGAGATCATCCCGCTCGGCTTCGGCCGCTCCACCTTCCGCTTCGCCGCGAATCCGGGGGACTTCGCCTCCGTCGCCGACCTCAAGGGCAAGCGCGTCGCCACCTCCTACGCGGGCCTGCTGGAGTCCTACCTGGCCGAACAGGGCGTCGACGCCCGGGTGATCAAGCTGGACGGCGCCGTCGAGACCGCCATCCGGCTGGGCGTGGCCGACGCCGTGGCCGACGTGGTGGAGACCGGCACCACGCTGCGCAACATCGGCCTGGAGGTGTTCGGTGAGCCGATCGCCCGCTCCGAGGGCGTGCTGATCAAGCGGACCGGCGCCGTGGAGGCCCAGGGCCTGCAGCAGCTCGTCCGCCGCCTGCAGGGCGTGCTGATGGCACGTGACTACGTGATGATGGACTACGACATCCGCGCCGAGCGGATCGAGGAGGCCATCGCCCTCACCCCCGGCATGGAGGGCCCCACGGTCTCTCCGCTGCACCGGGAGGGCTGGGTCGCGGTCCGGGCCATGGTCCCGCGCAAGGGGCACCAGCAGGTCATGGACCAGCTCTGGGAGATCGGCGCCAAGGCCATCCTGGTGACCGCCATCTTCGCCTGCCGGATCTGACCCGTCGTCCACGCCCCTCCGCGCCACCGGTCCGGCCCGCGGCTGTGTCCGCATATCTGACAAATGTCATCTCCAAACCCGGAGAAGCGGCACTGAGGATTCCCGCCGGGCGCTCCTAGCGTTGGGGCATGGACGCCATCGCCCTCACAGACGTGAGCAAGAGCTACGGCAACGTGCTCGCCGTCGACGGCCTGAACCTCGCCGTCGAGGCGGGCCGGACCGTCGCCCTGCTCGGCCCCAACGGGGCCGGCAAGTCAACCTCGATCAACATGATGCTCGGCCTGATCCGCCCGAGCGGGGGCCGCGTCGAGATCCTGGGAGGCTCCCCCGAGGCGGCCGTCGCCCGGGGCGAGATCGGGGCCATGCTGCAGAGCGGTGAGCTCATCGGTGAGCTCACGGTCAGGGAACTGGTCGACTTCGTCCGGCGGCTCTACCCGGAGCCACTCGGTCTCGACGAGATCCTGCGGGTGGCCGACCTCACGGAACTGGCGCGGCGGCGCGCCGACAAGCTGTCCGGCGGGCAGGCGCAGCGGGTCAGGTTCGCCCTGGCCATCGCGGGCGCGCCCAAACTGCTGGTGCTGGACGAGCCCACCGCGGCCATGGACGTGGAGTCGCGGCTGCGGTTCTGGAAGAGCATGCGCGACTACGCCGCCGAGGGCCGGACGGTCCTGTTCGCCACCCACTACCTGGAGGAGGCCGACGAGAACTCCGACCGGGTCATCGTGATCACCCGGGGCCGGGTCGTGGCCGACGGCACCGCCGCCCAGATCAAGTCGGGGATCGGCGACCATGTCGTCCGCTTCACCCTGGGCGGGCAGCCGGTCGCGGGGCTGGACGGCCTGCCGGGCGTCTCCGCCGCGGAGATCTCCCAGGGCGTCGCCACGCTGCACACCGCCGACCCCGACGCCACCGTGGCGGCCCTGTACCGGGGCACCTCGCTGGAGATCCGCGACCTCAGGATCATCGGCGCCGACCTCGAAGACGCCTTCCTCGCCCTCACCCGGGAGTCCTGATGCCGAACTACGTCAAAATCGAGGTCCTGAGGATGCTGCGCAACAAGCGCTACATCATCTTCGTGGTGGGCTTCCCCGTGGTGTTCTACCTGATCTTCTCCGGCATCTGGGGCGCCCAGACGGATTCCGGCGGGGTACGGGCCGCCGTCGCCCTCATGGTCTCCATGGCCGCGTACGGGGCGATCGCGGCCTGTCTGATGAGCACCGCCGTGCCATGGGCGCAGGAGCGGCAGTCCGGCTGGCTCCGCCAGCTCCAGGTCACCCCGCTGCCCGGCTGGGCGATCATCGTCACCAAGCTGATCGCCTCGCTGCTGCTGGTGCTGCCGTCCATGGTGCTGGTCTGCCTGGCCGCGGTCCTCACCCAGGGCGTCCGGCTGCCGGTGGGGGAGTGGCTCGCGCTGATCCCGGCCCTGTGGATCGGCGCCGTGCCGTTCGCCGCACTCGGCCTGCTCCTCGGTTCGCTGCTGCCCGCGGACGCCGCGCAGTCGGCCGCGATGATCAGCACATTCGGGCTGGCGATCCTGGGCGGGCTGTGGTTCCCTGTGGAGATCATGCCCGAGGCCATGAAAAGTGTCGTGCACGCGATGCCCTCCTTCTCCTACGCCGACATCGGCCAGCACCTCGTCGCCGACGGCGCGGTGCCGACGTCCGCCGTGGTGATCGTCGTGGCCTGGGCCGCGCTGCTCGGCACCGCCGCGGTGTTCGCCTACCGCAGGGCACTCGCGCGCGCATGATGCGCGTCTCCGCGCTCACCTTCGGCGGGACGGGCGAGCGCCCGTCCCGCCTCCGGCGTCTGTCGGGGATCTCCATCGGCCTGGTCTACCTGTGCTTCCCGGTCCTGGAGATCGTCACCGGCGAGGTGTCCGGGGACAGGGCCGTCTGGGGAGGCGCCGGCCTGGCCGCCTTCGTCGCCCTCTACATCGCCACGGTGCTGAGCCCGAGGAACTTCGGCGACCCGACCCACCTGACGTACTGGCTGCTGGGGATGACCACGCTCCTGGGGGTCGGCCTGGCGGTGGCCTTCGGCGGCGGCTGGCTGACCCTGCCGATCTACCTGGCCGTGATCTACGGCATGGCGCTGCGTCCCCGGTTCTCGGTGGCCGGCATCCTCGCGATGGGTCTCGCCGTCGCGCTGATCGGCCTGCTGAAGGAGCACGACCCCGGTACCACCCTGGTGCTCGTCTTCCAGGTCATCACGCTCGGCGTCCTGTTCATGGGGGTGCGCAACACCCGGATGCTGGTGGCGAGGCTCCGCCAGGCGCAGGAGGAGGTGGCGCGGCTGGCCGCGAGCGAGGAGCGGCTGCGCATCGCCAGGGACCTGCACGACCTGCTCGGCCACAGCCTGTCACTGATCGTGCTGAAGAGCGAGCTGGCCGGGCGGCTGGCGGAGAGCGGCTCGGAACGGACCGTGGCGGAGATCCGCGACATCGAGTCGGTGGCCAGGCAGGCGCTGGTCGAGGTGCGCGACGCCGTCACCGGCTACCGCCAGCGTGGCCTCTCCGGCGAGCTGGACGGTGCCCGCGCCGCTCTGGAGGCCGCCGGGACGAGGCTGACGATCCGGCTCGCGGGCACCCCGCTGCCGGACGCGCTGGACGAACTGCTGGGCTGGGCGGTGCGGGAGGGCGTCACCAACGTCATCCGGCACGCGCGGGCGACCCGGTGCGAGATCGAGGTGACCATGGACGAGGAGGTCGCGGCCCTGAAGATCGTGGACGACGGGCGCGGCGCGGCCTCGTACGGGCCGGGCAGCGGGCTGACCGGGCTCACCGAGCGGGTGCGGGCGGCCGGCGGCACGGTGTCCGCCGGGCCGCGGCCGACCGGCTTCGCGCTCAGGGTCACGGTGCCGCATGCCGAGACCCTTCGCCCGCCGACGACGAGAGGGGTTCGATGATCCGGGTGCTGCTGGTGGAGGACCAGGCGATGGTGCGGGGCGCCCTGGCCTCGCTCCTCGGCCTGGAGCCCGACATCGAGGTGGTGGGAGAGGCCGCCGACGCCGGGGAGGCGCTCGCCGTGGCCCTGCGGACCCGGCCGGATGTCGCGCTGCTCGACGTCGAGATGCCCGGCGACGACGGCATCACCGCCGCCTCGCGGATCCGCGAGGCGCTGCCCGGCTGCCGGATCATGATCCTGACCACCTTCGGCCGCCCCGGCTATCTGCGCAGGGCGATGGAGGTGGGCGCGATGGCCTTCCTGGTCAAGGACAGCCCGGCCAGGGAGCTGGCCGCCGCCGTCCGGCGGGTCCGCGGCGGCGAGCGCGTCATCGACCCGGGCCTGGCCGCCGCCGCGCTCAGTGCCGGCCCCAACCCGCTGTCGCCCCGCGAGCGTGACGTCCTGGTCGCCGCCTCGGGTGGTACCAGCATCGCCGACATCGCCGCGCGCCTGCACCTGTCGGAGGGTACGGTCCGCAACTACCTCTCCTCGGCCATCCGCAAGACGCACGCCCGCAACCGCATCGAGGCCGTCGAGCGCGCCCGCACCCAGGGCTGGCTCTGAGCCGGGTTCACGAGGAGAGCGCCGCGGCCTCCTCTGCCTCGATCTGCTCGTTCCACTCGCGCTTGGTGGAGCGCCAGGCCTCGTCGTCGCGGCCCAGGCGCCAGTAGCCCGAGATGGACAGCTGAGACAGCGGGATGCCGCGCTCGGCGCGCAGGTGGCGCCTGAGCTCGCGGACGAAGCCCGCCTCGCCGTGGACGAAGGCGTGCACGGCGTCGTCGGGGAAGTCCAGCTCGCGGACCGCTTGGACGAGCCGCGCACCGAACGGGCCACCCGTGCGGTGCAGCCAGACGATCTTCACGTCGCCCGGTGAGTCGAGTCGCTGCTCCTCCCCGGCGTCCTCGACCTCGATGAAGGCCCAGGCCCGCGCCCCGGCGGGGAGGCGTTCCAGGGAGGCGGCGATGGCCGGCAGCGCGCTCTCGTCCCCCGCGAACAGGTGCCAGCCGGCCTCCGGGTCGGGGGCGTAGGCCCCGCCCGGACCGAAGAAACAGATCTCCTCACCCGGCTGGACCCGGTCGGCCCACGGCCCGGCGAGGCCGCTGTCGCCGTGGTGGACGAAGTCGATCGTCAGCTCGCCCGCGTCGGCGTCCCAGCGGCGGACGGTGTAGGTGCGGGTGGTGGGCCACTGCTCGCGGGGCAGGTCGCGGCGGATCGCCTCCAGGTCGAACGGCTGCGGGTAGCTCACCCCCGCCGGGGCGAACAGCAGCTTCACGTAGTGGTCGGTGTACTCGTCCGCGCGGAAACCGGCGAGCCCAGGGCCGCCGAGCACCACCCGGATCATGTGCGGGGTGAGCCGCTCGACCCGCTGGACCCGGCCGCTCGTCACCTTGCGTGCGGCTTTCTCGTCTGCCATATGCCACTCCGGGGGAGTCAAAGTTAGGTGAACCTAACTCGTACCATACGTCACCGAAGCGTAGTGATGGGGTCCGCCACCCGGCCTGCCCGTTCCGGTGCGGCGATGACCCCGTGGCCCGCCGTTATGAATCTACATCGTAAAGGCGATGGCGCCGGCGCGAAGACCCTCCGGCCTCGGCTGTCCGTGCCTCAGTGCCGCATGGACGCGACCTGGCGGATCAGGTCGGAGACCCGCACGATGCCCATGCAGCGGCCGACCTCGTCGGTGACCACCAGGTCGTCGTAGACGCGCTCGGCGTCGCGGCCCGCGACCTGCATGGCCGCGATGGCGGTGGTCGTCCTGGGGACCGCGCGGGCGGGGTCGGCCAGCCGTCCGGCGGGCTTTTTGCCGTGCAGGGCGTGGCCGAACCGGCCGGAGATCGACAGCAGGAAACGGCTGCGGTCGAGGCTGCCCTTGGGGCGCTGGTACTCGTCGACGAGGACCACGCTGGTGATGGACGGCTCACTGCCGAAGGCATCGATCGCGGCTTCGGCGGTGGCCTCGTAGGGGAGGGTCACCGCGGGCAGCAGGAACTCCTGGACGCGTGGGCCGAGCGTGAAGCGGGACGGCTCCTGTTCGACGACCGGGAGTGGTACGCGCACCCGGCCGGACGGGCCGGGGGCCAGCAGCGGGCCCTGCGCGAGCCGGACCCCCCAGCCGCGGAGCGCGGAGAGCTGTGCCTCGTCGCGTACGCCGGGGGCCAGTACGTGCGCGCCCGCTTCCCGGGCGAGCCGGGCCAGACCCTCGCCGATGGCGGTGCGGCGCGGGTCGCGGGGTACCTGGGCGATCAGGTCCGGGGAGATCACCGCCAGGTACGGCGCCGCGTCGGCGAGAAGGTCCAGCGGGATGTGCCCGGTGCCCAGGTCGCCCACCGCGATGAGGTAGCCGATGGCGCGCAGGCCGTCCAGGCCGACGATCAGGGAGCGGCGTTCGAACTGGGCGAAGTCACCCCGCACGGTGAGGATCACCTCGCGGGGACGCCGCCCGGACGCGCGGAGGGCCTCGTGGAGCGGCGCGAGCGCGGCCGTGCCGCCGATCACCGCGGCCGTCGGCAGGGTCAGCACCAGCGGCAGCAGGGTCTCGCCGGCGGCGGCGTCGTGCACGGTCTGGATCGTGGTGGAGATGTTCCCCCGGCCCGCGCCTCCCGCCTGGAGCGCGATGACGCCTCCGGTGTCGAGGTCGACGACAGGCGTGAGGCCCGCGGGGGCCGCTGTGGGGTCCTGCGGGTTGACGTGCGCTCTGGTCGTCACGTTCAAAAGGATGGGGGCTCCTTTGGCGCCATAGAAGCAACGTGCAGGGATGTTCACTGATATTTCGCCATCCGTTGGATTTGTCCAGCGTGATCGTGTGTTCTGCGAGGTCAGCCGGTAGTGTCGCGTTTCATGACGTCGCGACCGGCCAAGGGGGGAGGCCGCTGGGTCTCGGTGGCGCCCGACCGCCTGAACCGCTGGATCGACGGTTTCGTCGACAGGCACGGGCCGCCGCGGGTGACGGCCTCGGCCTCCGCCGTACGCCTCGACGGCGCGGACGGCGCGGTCGCCGAGTGCCAGGTGCCGTTTCCGCCGCTCGTCCAGGCCGGGGGCGGTCCGCTGGCGCGTCTGGTCACCCACGTGCGCACCGAGCGCAGGGTCGGGGTGCTGCTGGTGCGGCTGGGGGGACACGCGGCGGGGATCTTCCAGGGAGAGGAACTGCTCTCCTCCAAGGTCGGCTCGCGGCCGGTGCACGGGCGCAGCGCGGCGGGCGGCTGGTCACAGCGGCGCTTCGCCCGGCGCAGGGAGAAGCAGGTGGATCAGGCGCACGAGGCGGCGGCCGAGGTGGCGCTGCGCGTCCTGGGGCCGCGGGTGGACGAGCTGGAGGCGGTCGTGCTCGGCGGAGACCGGCGCGCGGTCGACGCGCTGCGCTCGGACCGCAGGCTCGCCCCGGTCTTCGCGCTGGAGGCCGAGCCCTTCCTGACGGTTCCCGATCCGAGGCTGGTGGTCCTGCGGGACACCCCCGCCCAGTTCCGCGCGGTCCGCATCAGGGTGAGCGATCCCACCTAATCGAGGAGAGCCGGGCCCTTGCCGCGCCGTACACTGATCGGTATGCGCACTCCCGATTGACCGTCGTCCCGATGAAGGCGAGACGGCCGAGCCGAGAGCCGGGAGACACAGGGCGCGGCGGGTTCGGCCACAGTGAAGTGAGCCTGTGTATTTCCTGCTGGGAGTGTTCTCCAACCATGATCGTAGCTTCTGACATCGAACTGCGGGCCGGGGCCCGCCTGCTCATCGAGGGCGCGTCGTTCCGGGTGAACCCCGGCGACAAGATCGGGCTCGTCGGCCGCAACGGGGCCGGGAAGACCACGCTGACCCGGGTGCTCGCGGGAGAGGGGGCGGCGGCCTCGGGCACGGTCTCCATCAGCGGGGAGGTGGGTTACCTGCCGCAGGACCCGCGCACCGGTGACCTGCACGTGCTCGCCCGCGACCGTATCCTGTCGGCTCGCGGGCTCGACGAGGTGCTGCGTGAGCTGCGCGAGGCCGAGCTGGGCATGTCCTCGGCGGACGATCGCACCAGAGACCGCGCCGTGCGCGCCTACGGGCGCCTGGAGGACCGGCTGCACGTGCTGGGCGGGTACGCCGCCGAGTCGGAGGCCGCCTCCATCGCCTCCAGCCTGGGGCTGCCGGACCGGGTGCTCGGCCAGCCGCTGGAGACGCTCTCCGGCGGGCAGCGCAGGCGGGTGGAGCTGGCTCGAATTCTCTTCAGCGGGGCAGAGACTCTCCTTCTTGACGAGCCGACAAACCACCTAGATGCCGACTCAATCGGGTGGCTTCGTGATTTTTTACGATCTCACCAGGGCGGCTTGATCATTATTAGCCACGACGTGGGGCTTCTTGAAGCGACGGTAAACCGCGTCCTGCACCTCGACGCCAACCGTGCGGTGATCGACACCTACAACGTCGGCTGGAAGGCCTATCTGGCCCAGCGGGAGACCGACGAGAAGCGCAGGAAGCGCGAGCGCGCCAACGCCGAGAAGCAGGCCTCCGCCCTGATGTCGCAGGCCGACAAGATGCGTGCCAAGGCGACCAAGGCCAAGGCCGCGCAGGACATGCAGCGCCGTGCCGAGCGCCTGCTCTCCGGCCTGGAGGTGGAGCGGCGCGGCGACAAGGTCGCCAAGCTGCGCTTCCCCCAGCCGGCTCCGTGCGGGCGCACCCCGATCATGGCGGAGGGGCTGTCGAAGTCGTACGGCTCCCTGGAGGTCTTCACGGACGTCGACGCCGCCGTGGACAGGGGCAGCCGGGTCGTGATCCTGGGTCTGAACGGCGCGGGGAAGACCACCCTGCTGCGCATTCTGGGGGGTGTCGAGGAGCCCGACACCGGGGCGGTCAAGGCCGGCCACGGGCTCAAGCTGGGCTACTACGCGCAGGAGCACGAGACGATCGACCCCGGCCGTAGCGTGCTGGAGAACATGCGCTCGGCCGGGGGAGAGCTCCCCGACGTGGAGTTGCGCAAGGTTCTGGGCTCGTTCCTGTTCACCGGCGACGACGTGGACAAGCCCGCGGGGGTGCTGTCGGGCGGGGAGAAGACGCGGCTGGCGCTGGCCACGCTGGTGCTGTCGGCGGCCAATGTCCTCCTCCTCGACGAGCCCACGAACAACCTCGATCCGGCCAGTCGGGAACAGGTTCTTTCGGCGCTAAAGTCCTATTCTGGGGCGATTGTGCTCGTCACGCATGATGAGGGTGCTGTAGAGGCTCTACGACCCGATAGGGTGATCTTGCTACCTGACGGAGTTGAAGACGCATGGAGCGACGAATTTTCCGATCTTGTGGCACTTGCCTGATCTTAATTTGAGCGGGTACGGATCTTTTCCCGTGGAGTAGGTAGCCGATCTCGCTGAAATGACTGATCATGGCGTGTGTAACGCTGCGGAAGTCTGGCACTACAGGAGGTACTCGTGGCCGAGACTCTCAAGAAGGGCACCCGGGTTACCGGGGCCGACCGTGAAAAACTGGCCTCCGATCTCAAGAAGCGCTACAGCGCGGGTGAAAGCATCCGCGCTCTGGCCGCTTCGACCGGCAGGTCGTACGGGTTCATCCACCGCATCCTGAGCGAGTCCGGTGTGACTCTGCGCGGGCGCGGTGGCGCCACCCGAGGCAAGTCCAAGCGCTGACTCCGCCTCGGAACGCGCGACCGCAGCCGCTCGTCCCCCACACGCCGAAGCCGTTCCCGCCCGAGCCTATAGAACCTCATTCTGGAGGGTCGATAGGCTCGGGCGAGGCGGAAACGGAAGGTGGGAGAACGGGCGATGGTGGAAGTTGCGTTCGGGGGGAGTGCGGAGGAGATCTCTCTGAAGGAGGTCGGTCTGCGCTACGAGGTGGACGGCGAGATCGCGACGATCACGCTGGACCGTCCGGAGAAGCGGAACGCTCAGACGTTCGCTACCTGGTCGGCTCTGGCTCATATCGGTGACAACCTGCCGCAGCAGGTGAGGGTCGTCGTGATCAGAGGTGAGGGGCCGTCCTTCTCGGCGGGGATCGATCTGAGGATGTTCACCCCGGAGGGGGTGCCAGGGCAGGGGGCGTTCACGTCCCTGGCGACACTCGACGAGACGGCTTTCGTCGACCGGGTGGCGGCGGCCCAGCGGGGTTTTCTCTGGCTGAGACGTCCCGACATCGTCTCCGTGGCGGCCGTGCAGGGCCACGCGGTCGGTGCGGGGTTCCAGCTGGCGCTCGCCTGCGACCTGCGGGTCCTGGCGGACGACGCCAAACTGTGCATGAAGGAGCCGGCTCTCGGGCTGGTTCCCGACCTGACCGGCACCAAGCCGCTGGTCGATCTGGTGGGCCTGTCCCGGGCCATCGAGATCTGCCTGACCGCCCGCGTCGTGGGGGCGCAGGAGGCGGCCAGGATCGGCCTGGCCGAACTGGTCGTCGCACCGGGGGAGTTGACGGAGGCCGTGCGCGACCTGACCGCCGCGCTGCTGGCGACCAACCGCGACGCCGCGACGGCGACCAAGCGGCTGCTCCAGGGTGCTTCGGGGCGCACGCTGGAGGAGCAGGCCGCGGCCGAGGCGCGCGAACAGGAGGCGCGCATCAAGGCGATTTTCGGGTAGGTCATCGAACTGCCAAACGGTCCGTCATGTTCGGCGAGGAGACCGCCGGGCAGGTGAATCGCCTCCCCGCCACGGCTCCCGGCTGCGAAGCGGCCGGGGCCCTTCTCGGCGGGGGAGGCGAGAAGCCGCCCTTCTCCCGGGCGAGCCACCGGTGTTCGCCTCAAGCTGACGGGGGAATGACCGCGCCTCTTCCGGTGCTCGCATCGGGAGAGGAGGCCAGATGGCGATGATGGGTGGGGGCTTCGGTCCCCAGATGATGCGTTCGCTCCGGCGGGACAGCTCGGTGACCAAGGAGCGTCTGACGCCGGGCACGGTCCGGCGTATCGCCCGCTACGCCAGGCCCTTCTCGCGGCATATCGCCGCCTTCCTCGCGCTGGTCGTGGTCGGCTCGGTCATCGTGATCGCCAACCCGCTGCTGATGAAGGCGATCATCGACGACGGCATCGTCGCCAGGCGCCAGGGGGTGGTGATCGCCCTCGCGCTGGTCATCGCGGGCCTGGCGGTCGCGGACGCGGTGCTCACCCTGGCCCAGCGCTGGTTCTCCGCGCGGATCGGCGAGGGTCTCATCTACAACCTGCGCACCGAGGTCTTCGACCACGTCCAGCGCATGCCCGTGGCCTTCTTCACCCGCACCCAGACCGGCGCCCTGGTCTCCCGGCTCAACACCGACGTCATCGGAGCCCAGCGTGCCCTGACCAGCACGCTGTCGTCGGTCGTGGCCAACGTGGTCATGCTGGTGCTGGTTCTCGGCGCCATGCTGGTGCTCTCGTGGCAGATCACCCTCGTCGCCCTCGTGCTGCTGCCGATCTTCGTCTTCCCCGCCAAGTGGGTCGGCAGGAAGATGTCCGGGCTCACCCGTGAGCAGATGGAGCTCGACGCCGAGATGAGCTCCATGATGACCGAGCGGTTCAACGTCGCCGGCGCGATGGTCGCCAAGCTGTACGGCCGCCCGGCCGACGAGGCGGCCACCTTCGGCGGCAAGGCGGGGCGGGTGCGCGACGTCGGCGTCACCGTGGGCATGTACGGGACGGTCTTCCGGGTCGCGCTCGGCCTGGTGGCGGCGCTGGCCACCGCCCTGGTGTACGGCCTGGGCGGCCTGCTGGCCGTCTCCGGCGTCTTCGAGCTCGGCACCCTGGTGGCCCTCGCCGCCCTCCTGATGCGCCTGTACGGCCCGCTGACGAGCCTGTCGAACGTGCACGTGGACGTGATGACCGCGCTGGTCAGCTTCGACAGGGTCTTCGAGGTGCTCGACCTGCGGCCCATGGTCGCCGAGCGGCCCGATGCCAAGCCCCTTCCCGAGGGGCCGGTCTCCGTGGAGTTCGACGACGTCCGGTTCAGGTACCCCACGGCCTCGGAGGTGTCGCTGGCCTCGCTGGAGGCGGTGGCCCGTCCCGACACCGGGCCGGGCCACGAGGTGCTGCGCGGCGTCACCTTCACCGCCCGCCCCGGCCAGATGGTCGCCCTGGTCGGCCCCTCGGGAGCGGGGAAGACCACCATCACGGGCCTGGTCTCGCGCCTCTACGACGTCAGCGAGGGCGCGGTACGGATCAACGGCCTGGACGTGCGCGACGCCACCCTGGCCTCGCTGCGCGACACCGTGGGGGTCGTCATGCAGGACGCCCACCTGTTCCACGACACCATCGGGGCCAACCTCCGCTACGCCAGGCCCGAGGCGAGTGAGGAGGAGATCTGGGAGGCGCTGCGGGCCGCCCAGATCGCCGAGCTGGTGCTGAACCTGCCCGAGGGGCTGGAGACCGTGGTGGGCGACCGGGGGCACCGGCTGTCCGGCGGCGAGAAGCAGCGGCTGGCCCTGGCGAGGTTGCTGCTCAAGGCGCCCCGGGTGGTCGTCCTCGACGAGGCCACCGCGCATCTGGACTCCGAGTCCGAGGCCGCCGTCCAGCAGGCGCTGAAGGTCGCGCTGGCCGGGCGCACCTCGCTGGTCATCGCCCACCGGCTGTCCACGATCCGCGAGGCCGACCAGATCCTGGTGGTCCAGGACGGCCGCATCGTCGAGCGGGGCCGGCACGAGGAACTGCTGAGCAGGGGGGCGGTCTACGCCGAGCTCTACCGGACTCAGTTCAGTCAGGCGTCCTGACCGCGTCAGCGGTGCCGGCGGCACGCCTTCGAGTGGCTCTTCCAGCGCGGATGGTGTAGATCATGGGGGCGTGGAAGACCGGCTTAGACGTGATGACCTGACCGACGACGAGTGGACACGGCTGGCGCCGTTACTGCCCGCTCACGCCAGGCAGGGGAACCGGTGGGCCGATCACCGCACGATCATCGACGGAGTGTTCTTCCGGACCAGGACCGGCTGCCCCTGGCGGAAGCTGCCCGAGGCCTACGGCAAGTGGAAGACGGTCTACAACCGGCATCGCCGCTGGTGCCGGGACGGTACCTGGGAGGCGATCCTGGACGCGCTGCCGAGCGCTCCCGCCCGGCGGCCGGCCCCGCCCGGGGACATCCGTCCAGGTGCGATGTTCGAGGTCGCCAACTGGTGACCGGTTGACGGAGGGGAACGCGGGCCGGCGTCAGGATGAGGGGACGTAGCCCAGGCGGGTGAGCTCCTCGCGGGCGACCTTGGCCACCAGTTCGGCGTCCTGGCCGCGCAGGCGGGTGCGCCAGACGCCGACCTTCGGCATGTTCCGGGCCAGCAGGGCGATCTTGGGGACCCGCGTCTCCAGAAAGCGGGAGAGCTCGCCCATGGCCTCGGCCGGGGAGGAGACCAGGTCCTCGTAGCGCAGGGTCAGCAACTGCTCGCGGGGCAGCTCCTGGTGGAGCGAGGCCGCGAGCCGGACCGCGCTGCGCCAGCGCAGCGCGCACTTTCCCGCCGTGGGCATCGCCTTCCAGCGTTCGCGGTGCTCGCCGGAGCTGACGCCGAGGAAGGGGTTGGGGAACTCCGTCTCGTCGCTCAGCATGGCCGGCTTGAACCAGGTCAGGGAGGCGGGGTCGGCCAGCATGTCGGCGGCCACGTCCCGGCCGTCCCTGATCAACTGGACGAAACGGGCGTCCGGAAAGGCCTGCAACAGCACCGAGGCGCTGTAGAGCAGGTCGGGGCTGGCATCGCCGAAGCGGGCCACCGAACCCGAGGCCACGCAGGGGCCCGCTCCGGTCACGCCGCCCGCTTCCCGGCACGGGGCCGGGCACTCCTCGCAGACGCCGGGGACGATCTGCCAGGACTCGGCCATGGCGTCGCGGAGCACGCGGGTCGCGCCCATGCCCCGCCCCGCGATCGAGGGGCGCCGGGCGAAGGCGTAGACGACGTGCGCCACCGCCGCACGTCCCATGGTGACGTGGAACCCGGGGGAGCGTTTCAGGGCACGGGCCAGCAGGTCCGCGCCGGAGTGCGGGGCGGCGAGCACGAACACCGGGTGGCGGACCTTGATGCCGTTGACCACCAGGATGTGAGGCGGAGGTCGCATATGAAAGCCCAGTGTGGCACCGTTTGGGGAGTGAACGAACCGGCCGGCATACCGGTCCCGCCCTCGCCATGCCCGGGTGACACCGTGGCGGTGGTCGCCCCGTCGGGACCTCCCGATCTCGCAAGGCTGGCGCGTGGCGTCCGCGTCCTGGAGGGGCTCGGCCTGAAGGTCGTCATCGGGGCCCACGTCCTCGACAGGGACCGCTACCTGGCGGGCTCCGACGCCGATCGCGCCCGCGACCTGCAGGACGCCTGGTGCGACCCCGCGGTGAGCGCGGTGTTCTGCGCCCGCGGCGGCTACGGTGCCACCCGGCTCCTCGGCCTGCTGGACTGGGAGGCGATGCGGGCCGCCGACCCCAAGGCGCTCGTCGGCTCCAGCGACGTCACCGCGCTGCACAGCGCGTTCGCCGTGGAGCTGGGCGTCGCCTCCTGGTTCGGGCCGATGCCGGCCTGTGCCACGATCAGCGACCCGGAAGGGCCCGAGCCGCGCACCTTCGAGAACTTCACGGCCGCCCTCGCCGGGACGCCGCCGCCGATCACCGGTGACCGGGTGATCGTTCCCGGTGCGGTCACGGCACCGGTCACCGGCGGTAACCTCAGCCTGCTGGCCGCACTCTGCGGCACGCCGTACGCGCTGTCGGCCCGGGGGCGGATCGTCCTGCTCGAGGACGTCGACGAGGCGCCGTACCGGATCGACAGGATGCTCACCCAGCTGCTGCAGGCGGGGGCGCTCGATGGAGCGGCCGGGTTCGTCCTGGGCTCCTGGGTCGACTGCGGTGACCCCTACCCGGTGCTGGAGGAGCTGCTCGCGCCGCTCGGGGTACCCGTCATCGCGGGGCTGCCGGTAGGGCATGGAGCGCCACAATTTTCAGTATTGCTTGGGGCACTTGGTGCTATTGATGCAAAATCGTGCTCTCTGACCTACTCAACAGGGGGCGTCGACAAGGCACTCTAGGTGCGAACCTAGGAGGAAACCGGCAGAGGGGGCGCACGCGTGAGACTGTTCCGGCGGCACCGTGACCGGCGAACCGAGGCGCTACCGCGCCCGATCGAAGAGGTCGATCTCGACTCCTTGCTCGCCCTGGTCGCGGACAGTCTCGGTTATGCCTGCGCCTTCGACCCCGGTGGCGCCGTCCTGACGCTCACCGGCCCGCGCCGGGTCGTGGTGCGACTGGCGGGGCTGCGCGCCGAGGCGCTGAGGCGCTCCCGTGAGGACTGGCCGGTGCTCGTCTCCGAGCACCTGGCCCACGTCCTGGCCACGGCGGACGAGCCGCTCGACGCCTGCGACCTGGAGCAGGTGCGCCCGATGCTGCGGACCCGCATCCAGCTCGACGACGACCTCGACTCGGCCCGCGTGGTCGGCCGTCACCTCACCGCCGACCTGGTCGAGGTGCTCACCATCGGCTACGGCCCCGCCGGTCGCCCGGTCCGCCCCGAGGAGGTCGGCTGCTGGCCGATCACCGCCGCCCAGGCGCTCGATGTGGCCCTGGAGAACGCTCGCCAGGACGAGCGGCTCTCGGTCACGGAGGGCGACCTCGGCGGCGTGGCGGTCCGCAGGCTGACCGGACCCACCGCCGGCGCCGCCGCCCACCTGCGCAGGCTGGGCGACTACCTGCCCGTCCCCTCCGACGGGGTCCTCGTTGCGCTGCCCGACCCGGCGACGCTGATCGTCCATCCGGTCGAGGGCATCGGCGTGGTCCGCGCGATCGAGCGGCTCCGGCTGTTCGCCCAGCGGGAGTTCGATCTGCGTGACGAGGCGCTCAGCCCGCAGGTCTACTGGTGGCACGGTGGCCGCCTCTCCCTGATCAGGGCCGACCTGGTCAGCCAGGACGGACAGACCCGGCTGGTGGTCGCGCCCCCGCCGGACTTCGCGCGCGTCCTGGCGGCGATGGCCGCCCGCCCGGAGAGCCATCCCGACGGCGGGTTCGGCGCCGGCTGATCCGCCGGCCACCCGAAGCCGAGGTGGCGTGAGCACACCTCGGCACCGGGAGCCCCTCACCTTCCTCCGGTACGGGGACGATGTCGATCGCCGACCGTTCGCCATGGCGACCGCGGACGCGAGAGGATGTGTCCCGCCCCTCCACGCCCACCTCGGTGGCCGCCGCTCCCCTTCCCGGATCGGCCGGCGCCCCCGCCCGCGCCCTGGCCGTGGTCGCGAGATGGGGCATGATGAGGTCTGGATCTACGAGGAGTGGGACATGGCGCAGTGGTGCCTCGGTGTCGATCTGGGGACGAGTTTCTCCGCCGGGGTGATAGCGGCCGAAGGGCGCTTCGACGTCCTGGAGGTCGAGGGAGAGCGGCGCATCCCCTCCGCCGTCATGCTGGACGAGCGGGGGACGCTCGTGGCGGGCAGGATCGCCCAGCGGGGCATCGCGATCAGCCCCGAGCGGGTCGAGCGCAACCCCAAGCGCTACGTCGGCCGGGGCCGGATGCTGCTCGGCGGTGTCCCGGTGGACGTGGCCGACACCATGGCGGCGCTGCTGGAGCTGTTCGTCAGCGAGGGACGGCGGCGCTTCGACGGCGCCGATCCCGACTGCATCGCGCTGACCCACCCGGTGGCCTGGGACGCCGACCGTAAGGCGGTGCTGCTGGCGGCGGCCAGGAAGGTCGTCAGCGGCGTGCGGATCGTGCTCATCGACGAGCCCGTCGCCTCGGCCCGCTACTTCGCCTCCGCCGGGCGGGCGGACGGCGGGTCGCGGCTGGCCGTCTACGACCTCGGCGGCGGTACGTTCGACGCCGCGGTGCTCACCGTGGACGGCGGTGACTTCGCGGTCGTCGGTGAGCCGGGCGGCAGCGACGAGATCGGCGGCGAGGGGTTCGACGAACAGGTCTTCGCGTTCCTCGGAGCCCAGATCGAGCGGCTCGACGCCGACTGGTGGCAGCAGGTGACCACCAACCCCGAGCGCCGCTACGTCAGCTACGCCGCGGACCTGCTCAAGATGGCCAGGGAGGCCAAGGAGACGCTGTCGAAGTTCGACACCTCCTCGCACTACGTGGTCGGCATCAACGAGGACGTGCACATCACCAGGGCCGACCTGGAGGATCTCATCGGCGAGGAGATCGTCAGGACGGTCGACATCCTGGACGAGACGATCCGCGGCGCGGGGGTCGAGCCCGGCGAACTGGCCGCGGTGTTCATGACCGGCGGCCCCAGCCGGATGCCGCTGGTCCAGAAGGCCGTACGCGAGCGCTTCGGCGACCGGGTGCGGACCTACGACGACCCGAAGATCGTGGTCGCCTACGGCGCCGCGCAGCTGGCCTGGAAGCTCAAGGTCGAGCACCACGAGCCCGGTGCGGGCCGCACCCCCACCGGCGGCCACCGGGTGCCCGCCGGTGCGGCGGGTGTTTCCGGCACGGGACAGGCCCCCAGTGCCCCCAGTGCTCCCGGCGCTCCCGGCGTCGCCGGCACGGGGCAGCGGGCCTTCACCGGCCCGGTGGCGGCCGGACCGGCGGTGGGCCACCACACGCCCAGTGTGCCCGGTGCGCCGGTGGCCGTTCCGACCGGTGGACACCGGGCCTTCACCGGTCCCGAGGGCGGTGCCACCGGCGGCCACCGGGTGCTCACCGGTCCCGGCGACGACGCCACCGGAGGGCACCGGGGGCTCGGTGGCCGGCCCGCAGGCCGAGGGGGCGCGGCGGGCGGGGACGGCCCCAGCGTCCAGGGGATCGAGAAGGTGATGGACGGCGTGCTGGAGGCGCGCATCGAGGCGGGCCAGGTCTTCGTCCACCAGGCCTTCGAGCACGGCCACCTGCTGCGCAGACTCGACGGGATCGAGGGCCGCTACGACCGGGAGCTCGGCTTCGGCAGGCTCGTGGAGTGGGCCGCCTCCAGCGAGGGCGTCGTGGCGGTGGAGCAGGTCGGGCCCGCGCAGGTGCTGGTCCGCGCCCTCACCCGCGACCTCGCCATCCGCGCCACCCACCCGCTGCAGATGTGGGGCAACCCCACCGTGATCGCCCACGGCCGTACGGCGTGGGTCTTCTTCCACTCCCGCCAGGTCGTCGGTGTCGACACCTCGATGGGCCTGCCCTGGGGGGAGACCGGCCAACTGGCCATGATCGAGCTCGACCTGGGCGGCGGTTTCGCCTTCCAGGCGCCCCAGCCGCGCGAGCTGGGTCCCTACGCCCAGTGGTTCCTGAACGAGGACAACAGGCTGCGCCGGCTGCTCGACCAGGAGGCGCCCAGCGGCACCGAGCCGTCCTCCTCGGTGGGCGCGCCGGGCTGCACCGTGGTGCTCGGGCAGTTCAGCAGCAACAAGCCGATGTTCCAGAACCGGCACCAGGACTTTCGGCCATGGCAGGTGCTGTGCCTGGTCGACCCCGGCGGCGTGGTGCGCCCGACGGTGCGCGAGCCGGGGCGCGGCTGGCTGCACCAGGTGGTCCTGCACCGGGGCCGGTGGTTCACCTCCGGCTCGGCGGGGCTGGAGGCCGACACCGCGGACGGCAGGACCAGGCTGGTCATGCCGCGTCCCCGGGGCGGCGCGCTGCGCTGGTTCTCCGCGGGCAACGAGATCTACGCGGTCGGCACCGATCAGGTGAGCCCCGTCAGGGGCTGGTCGGTCGGGATCTTCGACCAGCGTTCCCAGACGCTGGAGTTCCTGATGGGCAAGCAGTCGGCGACCCTGGCCGGCCACCTCACCTCCCGCCACCGCTGGGAGCGGCCGAGGCTGGTCGCCGACGGTGACTCGATGTGGATGACCATGCAGGACGCGGGCCGCAGCAGGCTGCTGCACATCACCCCGGGCGGAGCGCGGGAGGTGCATCGCACGCCGGGGATGTTCGAGCCGGTCGTCCGGGTCGCCACGGGCCTGCTCTGCCTGCACCGCCCCGACGACGCCACCGGCGCCACCCGCGACCGGCCCGCGACCCTGGTGCACCTGCCGCTCTGACCCGTGCTCGTCCCCGTTCTCGTCCCCGGCCGAGGCCGGGGACGAGAACGGCCGTCGTTCCGGCCATGAGAGCGCCGGACTCGGGTGACCGGCGCTGCCGCAGGGGGGCGGCCGCCCGGTCAGGTTCCCGCGGGGACCGGCTGCTCGGTGCCCAGGGCGGCCACCGCGCCGGCCAGTTCCTTGCGGAGTTCGTGGCCGCGCGTGGTGAGGGTGCCGATCGCGGCGATCCGGTCCTGGCCCGACTTGCGGGCCTTGAGGCGATCGGCGGCCGAGCGGGCGGAGGCGGACTTCAGCTCGGCGCGTCTGGTCTCCAGCTCCCGGCGCCGCCGGGCCAGGGTGTCGTCGGCGGCCTGCTCGACGCTCACCCGCCAGGTGGCCACCATCCGCTCCAGGTCGAGTGTCATCTCCCTGGTGACCACGGCGAACTGGTCGCGCAGCGCCCCTCTGATCGCCGCCTGGCTGCGCTGCACCTTCTCCATCGAGCGCCGCCCCATGAAGATGGCCGCGCCGATGGCCGGGGCGACCAGGATGAAGCCCACCGGGCCGAGCAGGGCCGTGGCGAAGCCGCCCAGGGACAGCCCGATCGAGGCCGAGGGCAGCACGTCCCGGATGAGGTCCACGCTTTCCGGGGCCTCGGCGGCCATGTCGCCCTTGACCTGGACCTGCGACAGGTTGGGCATCGCCTGCCTGTCGGCGGTCAGCTCGACCGGGTCGAGGCCGAGATCGCGGGCGAAGGCGTCCAGCGTGGTCCTGGCCAGCTTCTCCACGTCGTAGACGATCTGCGACCAGGCGGCCTCCAGGGAACGCTGGACGCTCACCGGCAGCTCCGCCATGTACTGGTCGATCTGGGCCTGCTTCTTCAGCGTGGCGATCGTGTTCTCGTACGGCTGGCGGATCTCGGCCACCCGCGCGCCCACGATGCCCCCCACCTCGCGTCCGATGAAGGTGTTGGCCACCATGCCCGCCCTGCGCCGCGCGGACAGCTCGGCCAGGCCCGCCAGGTCGGCGTCCACCTCGGCGAGCCGGGCGGTGACGTCGCCGTCGTCGTCGGAGCCCGCGGCGACGTCGTCCTTGGCGCTGGTCGCCAGCGAGCCCAGCACCGACAGGGCGGCGGCGACCACCGTGGCGCCCCGCGCCGACTCCCTGCCCTCGGCGAAGGCGCGCAGGTGCCGCTCCAGCGCGTCCATGCCGCTGCGCGCCCGCAGCGTGTTCGCCCGTTCCTCGCGCCCCTCGCGCCTTTTGGCCTCGGCGGCCTCGGCGAGCTTGGCGCTCACCGGGATCCACGGTGCCTCCAGGAGCGGGGCCAGCGTCGCGGCCCTGGCGGGGTCGGCGGCGATCGCCTCGGTGACGAACGTCCTCAGGCGGGTCCTGTTCTCCTCCTGAAGGTTTCGCCAGTTGGTCGAATCCTCCACCTTGGTCAGCACGAACACGATCGCCTGGACCCGTTCGGCGGCCTCCGCGAGGAACTCCAGCTCGTGCCTGAGCACCGGCTGGTCCTGCGCGCTGAGCGCGAACAGCAGCGCGTCGGCCCGCTGGAGCATGGCCACGGTCACCTGCCGGTGCCCCACCGTCAGGCTGTCCACGCCGGGGGTGTCGAGCAGCCGCAACCCGTCGAGCAGGGGGTTGTCGAGGGTGATGTCCACGCTCACCACGTCGCGGCGCTTGCCCGCGTCACCGCGCATCGAGGCGTAGTCGGGGATCGACTCGATGGTGATCGGTGTCTGCAGCGGCCCCGAGTCGGTGCTGCGGTGGACGACGGCGGCCAGCCGGGGGCCGCGCCGCAGCGACAGAAAGCAGTTGGTGGCGACGTCGGCGTCGACCGGGAGCAGGTCGGGGTGGCCCACCAGCGTGTTGAGCAGCCGGCTCTTGCCGCGTTTCTGTGCCCCGGCGACCACGATGTCGGTGCACTCGTCCTTCCAGCGGCCCGCGCACGCGGCCAGCACCTCCGCGAGGTCCTGCCTGCCGCACTGCCCGGCCAGCGCGTGGACCTCGTTGGCGTAGCGCAGCAGCCTGGCCACGGGGCCGGTCGGGTCGGGGGTCGTCATGATCCTTTTCTCCTGTCGGGGATGGATGGGGATGGGCCGGTGCCGCCTTTCGGCGGTGTCCCGCCTCAGGAACCGTCCGCGTGGTGCGACCAGATGGTCTCGTACGCCTCGCAGAGGGTCTCGGCCGCCCGTCGCTGCCGCAGGGGGAGTGGCCGGTGGGTGAGGGTGCGGAACCGGGCGCTCAGGGCGGCGGCGTAACCGGCGATCTCGGCGCGCGGGGTCCCGGGTGGCGCCCCGAGCTGGGTGGCCAGCTCGGCCCCGGAGAGCAGCAGTTCCAGCGCCCGCCGGTCGTCGGCCGGGACCATGGGGGAGGCCCGCAGCGTCTCGATCGCGGCGGGGTCCACGCGGACCGGCGGGAGCTTCTCGCCGCCCCCGCCGCCGGAGGGTGCCTGCTCCTCCAACGCCGCCGAGACGAGGTCCTCCAGGACGGTCAGCACGTCCCTGGCCCGGTGTCCGCCGGCACGTCCCTCGCTCATCATGGCGAGCGTGCGCCAGCGCATCGACGCCGCGGTGGCGGCGGCGGCGATCTGCTCGGAGGAGGCCCCCGCGGGCAGGCCGAGCTGCTCGGCGGGCTCGTCGTGACGGGCCAGGCGCAGCAGCTCGGCGGTCATCTCCTCGTTCAGGACCAGCGTTCCGCGGCCGAGCGCCTCGGCGGCGGTGAAGATCCGCAGGCCGCCCAGGGAGGTCGCGATCGGCCGGTTCTCGTCGAGCTGGGCCGCCAGCGCGTCCAGGGTGGCGCGGTCGGCCCCCATCGCCGGCGTCCTGGCGAGTGCGCGGAGCCGGGTCAGCGCGTCGAGTGCCTTCAGCTGGTCGGCGCGGCGGGCGAAGTGGGCGATGCCCGCGGCCACGGAGCCGGTCGCGGCCCGCCCCGCGGAGGAGTAGCCGGAGCGTTCCAGCAGGTGGGAGGTGAGCGCCTCGGGGGAGACGGTGCCGGCCGCGCGCACCGCCTCGACCGCGCTGGTGATGCCGTAGCGGTGCAGCCGCTCCACCAGCCGGTGGCGCACCTCGGCCGGCACGGGTATCTCGGGCGCGGAGCGGAAGTCGTCCAGGTCCAGGAGGTAGTCCTCCAGGTCGTCCTCGTCGAGCCCGGCCAGCGTCTCCAGGGCCGCCACCTCCTCGCCGCCCAGCGGGAGGGCCCGCGCGGTCTCGGCCAGCAGGCCGATCACCGGGACCACGTCGAAGACGGAGGTGCGCAGGTCCTCGTACCCCTTGGCGGCCAGCCGCCTGGCGGTCGGCCACGGGTCGCCCTCGTCGCCGCGCCGGTCGACCTGGCCGAGCACGGCGAGGGTGTTGACGCAGCTCATTCCGCAGGCGTCGGTCAGCCCGCGAAACTCCGCGAGGGTGGTGTCGTCGAATTTCTGGACGTAGCGCAGCACGTAGATCATCGCTTGTGCGCGGTCGTCCTCCTCACCGGAGCCGAACAGCATGCTCCTGGCCGCCCGCTCGTTGGCGGCCGTCACCGTGTTCATGCCGGGGGTGTCGATGATGGTGACGGTGCGCAGCGACGGCAGGTTCAGGGAGACCCGCAGGCGCCGGATCCGGGCCACGTCGACGCCGAGCTCCGAGGGGAGCCGGTGGCCGGGCGACAGCCGGGAGTGGGCCACGCCGCCGTCAAGGAGCTCGATCGTGATGCGGCCGTCGTCCTCGCCGTACTCGTACTGGGTGACGACAAAGGTGCACTCACCGGCGTCCACCGGAGCGACGGGCAGTCCGAGCAGCGCGTTCACCAGCGTCGACTTGCCGCTGCTGACCGCGCCCGCCACGGCGACCCGCAGCGGCGCGTCGAGGCCGGCGCGCACCTGCGCCACCCGCTCGCGCAGCTCCGCGCCGGAAAGCCTGGCCGAGGTGGTGTCGCACAGGTGGCGCAGCAGATCCGCGGGTCCGGTGCTCACGCGTCACCGCCCTGGCCGTCCGGTGCGTTCTCGTGACCTGCCGCGCGGGCCGGGAGAGGCCGCGGGCCCGCCTGAAGGGCCGGGGTGAACCGGGTGCCCGTCGCGAGGTGCGGCACGCTGCTCTCGCGGGGCGCCGAGCCGCTCACCGCTCCGCCCCGGAGCCCGGTGAGGCATGGCGGTAGACGACGACCTGCGGTACGCGGATCACGTGCCCGCCGTCGGCGTACCCTCGCCTGACGGTCTCGGCGACGATGTCGTGCAGTTCGGGGCTGTCGGCCGGCGCGGTGCCGAACGCCTCGTGCAGGCGTGGGTCGAAGCGCTGCCCGTCCGCGACGATCTCCTGGACGCCGGCCCGGTTCAGCGCCTCCAGCAGCGTCCCGGCCAGCCGGGGGTGGCGTTCCGCGAGCTGGTCCCGGTAGCCCACGCAGGCCCCGACCAGGGCCGCACGGCCGGGGTGGCCCTCGGAGAAGAGCCTCTCCACCTGCTGGGTGAGCGCCGGGCTGATCCCGCTCCCGGAGACCTGGGCCAGTGCCTCGGACAGCGGGTCCTCCGACGGGCCGGTGGGGGGGCCGGCGGGTGGGTCGGCGGCGGGTCGGTCCGGCACCGAGCCCGCCTGGCCCGCGGGGAACGGAGGCGTCCCCTGCGGCTGCGTCCCCTGCCACGGTGTCTCGTACGAGGCCGCCTGCCAGGTGCCCGGCACGGGTGCCTGGGCGGGGCGGCGGTTGCGATGCCACAGATACAGGCCCGCGGCCGCCGCGGCCAGGGTGCCCGCCGCCACCGCGAGCACCAGGGGCAGCGGGAGGAACCCGATCGGCGTTCCCAGCGTGACGGATTCCGCCTCTCCGGGGCGCAGGGAGCCGACACCGTCGCCTCGC
Source organism: Streptosporangium sp. NPDC002544 (assembly GCF_040295965.1). Lineage (NCBI taxonomy): Bacteria > Bacillati > Actinomycetota > Actinomycetes > Streptosporangiales > Streptosporangiaceae > Streptosporangium > Streptosporangium sp. NPDC002544. Next base: position 154,654 of record NZ_JBEOWJ010000011.1, read on the forward strand.
AGGGATGCCGCGGGCGTGCCGACGGTCTCCCCTCGGAGTCCTGCCACCGCGCCGCAGCCGGTCAGTGCCGGCCAGGCCAGCAACAGCAGGGGAAGGAACACACGTCGGTTCCTCATCGATCGCCTTTCTCGTCGGCGGCCCTTGTGACCCGGATCCGGGGCCCCCTCCCGGTGAGGTCACGCGGGCTCACGCCGGTTCTTTCCGTCAGGCGGTCGGGAAGGGACCCGAGTACTCGGTGTAGTCGGCGACCCCGTCGCCGTTCAGGTCGACCCGGGTCTCGTCGACGTAGCCGTCGCCGTCGTGGTCGAGGTAGACGACGTCGGTGACGCCGTCGCCGTCGGTGTCGTAGCGCTCCTCGTCGGCGATGCCGTCACCGTCGGTGTCGATCAGCTGGGCGTCGGTTCCCCCGTCGCCGTCGTAGTCGACCAGGTCCGTGGTGGTCACGTCGAAATCGCTCATTGGTTCGTTCCTTTCCGGTGGTGTTACAGCGGATGAGAGTCACGCTCGCACCGGATTGTTGCAGCCGAATCCCAGATTTCTTGATGATTTTTAAGAAATCTGTCGGCTTGGCCGCCCTATAGGGATTAAAGGGCATAAAACGGTCAGCCGGCTGCCGTCGCCTCAGCTGAGCGCGCGGGCGGTGTGGATCAGCGGCACGTGGCTGAAGGCCTGTGGGAAGTTGCCGACCATCCGGCCGTAGCGGGGGTCGTACTCCTCGGCGAGCAGGCCGACGTCGTTGCGGAGCGACAGCAGGTGCTCGAACAGCTCGACTGCCTCGTCCTTGCGGCCGATCATCGCCAGGACCTCGGCCAGCCAGAAGCTGCACGCCAGGAACGCCCCCTCGCCGCCGGGCAGGCCGTCCACCTCGTTGTCGGCCGAGACCGGGTAGCGCAGCACGAAGCCGTCGACCATCAGCTCGCGCTGGATCGCCTCCACCGTCCCGATCACACGCGGGTCCTCCGGCGGCAGGAAGCCGACGATCGGGATCAGCAGCAGGGCCGCGTCCAGCTCGTTCGAGCCGTAGGACTGGGTGAAGGTGCCGCGTACCGAATCGAAGCCCTTGTCGCAGACCTCGGCGTGGACGCGGTCGCGCAGCTCCTTCCAGCGCGCCAGCGGGCCGGGCTTGCCGAAGGTCTCCATGTGCTTGACGGCCCGGTCGAGTGCGACCCAGCACATGACCTTGGAGTGCACGAAGTGCCGGCGTGGGCCGCGGACCTCCCACAGCCCCTCGTCCGGCTCGTCCCAGTGCTCCTCGACATAGGAGATCAGCTCGAACTGGATGGTCCAGGCCCGATGGTCGGACTCCAGGCCCGAGACGCGAGACAGGTACAGGGAGTTCAGGACCTCGCCGTAGACGTCCAGCTGGAGCTGGTCGACCGCGCCGTTGCCGATCCTGACCGGCCGGGAGTCCTCGTAGCCGGGCAGCCAGTCGAGCTCAAGCTCGGTGAGCCGGCGCTCCCCGGCGACGCCGTACATGATCTGCAGGTCCTGGCCGCGGCCCGCGATGGCCCGCAGCAGCCAGGACCGCCACGCGCGGGCCTCCTCCAGGTAGCCGGAGCCGATGAGGGCGTCCAGGGTCATGGTGGCGTCGCGCAGCCAGCAGTAGCGGTAGTCCCAGTTGCGCACGCCGCCGAGGTCCTCGGGCAGTGAGGTGGTGGGGGCGGCGACGATGCCGCCGGTGGGGGCGTAGGTGAGCGCCTTGAGCGTGATGAGCGAGCGGACCACGGCCTCGCGCCACGGGCCCTGGTAGCCGCACCGCTCGACCCACTCGGCCCACAGCTCCTCGGTCGCGGTCAGCTGCTCGTACGGGTCGATCTCCTCGGGCCTGGGCTCGTGCGAGGGGTGCCAGGTGAAGATGAACGCCATGCTGTCGCCCTCGGAGACCTCGAACCTCGCCTTGTGGGCGTAGTCACCGCCCTGGAGCGGGACGGGGGAGTGCAGCCACGCGGAGTCGGGTCCGCCGACGGCCTGCAGCAGGCCGTCGCTGCGGCGCACCCAGGGCACGATCCGGCCGTAGTCGAAGCGGATGCGGATCTCGGTGGCCATCTCCACCGTCCCTGACACGCCCTCCACGATCCTCACCAGGTCGGGGTTGGTGTGCCGGGTGGGCATGTAGTCGGTCACCCGGACCGTGCCGCCGGGGGTGTCCCACTCGCTCTCCAGGATGAGGGTCTCGCCCCGGTAGCGGCGCCGGGTGGCGTGGGGCCGCCCGGCGTCCGCGGGGCCGATCCACCACTGGCCGTTCCCGGCGTTGCCGAGCAGTGCCGCGAAGCACGAGGGCGAGTCGAAGCGCGGCAGGCAGAGCCAGTCGATGGAGCCGTCCCTGCCGATCAGGGCCGCTGACTGCATGTCGCCGATGAGAGCGTAGTCCTCGATCCACATGCCTCGAAGCTAACGCTTCGGCGCGCTCCCCGGGGGGCTGGAGCGCAACCGCGCTCCCGGACGGGTCCGCGGCATGAAGAACTGGGTCAGCGGCCCGATGGCGAGGGCGAACACCAGCGTTCCCACTCCCACGGTCCCGCCGAGCAGCCAGCCCGCGGCCAGTACGGTGACCTCGATGACGGTGCGGGCCGAGCGGATGGACAGGCCCAGGCGGTTCAGGCCGGTCATCAGGCCGTCGCGCGGTCCGGGGCCGAGACCGGCGCCGATGTAGAGGCCGGTGGCCGCGGCGGTGGCGACGACGCCGAGCAGCAGGTACGCCCAGCGCGCGGCGAGCGCGTCCGGGGTCGGGGCCAGCCACATGACCGCGTCGGCGAACAGTCCGAGCAGGACGACGTTGCTGAGGGTGCCCAGCCCCGGCTTCTGCCGCAGCGGGATCCACAGCAGCATGACCAGGGCGCCCACGATGATGATCCAGGTGCCGACCGACAGGCCCAGGTGGATGGAGAGCCCCTGGTGGAACACGTCCCAGGGGCTGTTGCCCAGCTGGGACTCGATCTGCAGGCCGATGCCGACGCCGTAGAGGGCCAGGCCCGCGTACAGGCGGGTGAGCCGGTTGGGAAGGGAGCCGAGGGTGGGCAGGGAGGGTTCGCTCATGATGGCCCCAATCGTTCAGGCCGCCGCCTCCGGATAAAAGGGCCAATCATGAAAAGTGGCCTTATGGTGGTTGGTGTGGACCGGTATCTCAGTGGACCCCAGCTCGCCCGTCTCCTGGCGATCGCCCCCGGCGCCAGGCCGTACTACCGGGTGCTGGCCCAGAGCGTGCGGTCGCTGGTCCTTGACGGGCGGCTGCCGGTGCGGGTACGGATGCCCGCCGAGCGCCACCTCGCCGAGGCGCTGGGCGTCAGCCGCACCACCGTGACCGCGGCCTATGACCTCCTTCGCGAGCAGGGGTACCTGGAGAGCAGGCAGGGGGCGGGGAGCTGGACGGCGCTGCCCGACGCGGGCTCGCTGGGCGCGGACAACCCGTGGATCGCCGCCGAGGACGACGGGCTGCTGCCGATGCACACCGCGGCCCCGAGCGCGATCTCGACACTGCCCGAGGCGATCGCCGCCGTCACCGGCCAGTATCCCCGCTACACGCTCGGGACGGGCTACGACCCGCTCGGGATCGCCCCGCTGCGCCAGGCGATCGCCGCCCGCTACAGCGCGCGGGGGGTGGCCACCCGGCCGGAGCAGATCCTGGTGACCACCGGAGCCCAGCAGGCCATCCACCTGGTGACCACGATGCTGCTCTCGCGCGGGGACCCGGTGCTGCTGGAGTCGCCCACCTACCCGCACGCCATCGACCTGGCCAGGATGCGCGGTGCCAGGATCGTCGGAGTCGGCATCCCCGACGGGGGCTGGCGCCACCTGGACCTGCTGACCTGCGCGATGCGCCAGTCGGCCGCCCGCCTCGCGTACGTGATCCCCGACTTCCAGAACCCGACGGGGCACCTGATGGACGACGCGGCGCGAGCGGCCCTGGCCGGTGCGGCGCGGCGCTACGGCACGGTTCTGGTGGTCGACGAGAGCTGGTGTGAGCTGGCGCTCGACGAGGAGGCCCGGGCCACGCCGCTGGCCGCCTTCGACACCGACGGGAGGGTGATCACCATCGGCTCGGCGTCCAAGCTGTGGTGGGGCGGGCTGCGCATCGGCTGGGTCCGCACCACCGCCGCCACGGTCCGCCGTCTTGCCGTGCTCCGCGCCTCCATCGACATCGCCAGCCCGCTTTTCGAACAGCTGGTGGTGGCCAGGTTGTTCGAGGACATCGAGGGGGCCAGGGCCGAGCGCGCCCGTCTCCTCGGCGCCTCCAGGGACGCCCTGGCGGCCGAGCTGGCGGCGCGGATGCCCGACTGGAGCTTCGTTCCGCCCAGGGGCGGCGGCTCGCTCTGGGTGCGGCTGCCGGAACCTTCGGCCACCTCGCTGGCCGACGCGGCGGCCTGCCAGGGGGTCCGGCTGGCCCCCGGGCAGTGGTTCGGCGTGGACGGCACGCTGGAGGGGCGGCTGCGGCTGCCCTTCACCCAGCCGCCCCGGGTCCTCGTCGAGGCGGTGCGGCGCATCGCGGAGGCCAGGCTCAGGGGGGCGTACGGCACCCGGCCCGCCGAGCCGCTCACTCCCGCCCTCTGAGCCCGCCCCGGGAGGGCTTACCCGGAGGTGACGCCCCTGGCCAGCGGGGCCCGCAGTTTCAGCCGCATGGCCACGATGCGCAGCCCGAAGGCCAGCAGGGCGGCGGACAGCGTGGCCGGCCAGCCGTGCAGGTTCAGGGTGTAGAGCAGTGCCATGACCGCCGAGCCGAGCATGGCGGGCACCGCGTACAACTGGCGGTCGTACAGCAGGGTGGGGACCTGCCCGGCGAGGACGTCACGCAGGATGCCGCCGCCGACCGCGGTGATGATCCCGAGCAGGGCCGCGTGCAGGGGGGTGAGGCCGAAGTACATCGCCTTCTCGGTGCCGACCGCGCAGAACAGCCCGAGGCCCGCGGCGTCCAGCACGTTCACCGCGGGCATCACCCGCTCCACCTGCGGGTGCCAGAAGAACACGATCACCGTGGCCAGCACCGGCACGACCACGTAGCCGATGCTGGAGAAGGCGGCGGGCCGCACGTTCAGGATCAGGTCGCGGGCGATTCCGCCGCCCAGCGCGGTCATCTCGGCCAGCACGGCCATGCCCACCACGTCGAGCCGCCTGCGCACGCCCACCAGGGCGCCGGAGAGAGCGAAGACGAAGATCCCGACGAGATCGAGCACATTGTTCACCGACAAATCATCCCATGACCGGATATATGGGATTTACGTCAGGGGGGCGGGGCGGTGCTCGGCAGCCGGTGCTCGCGCATCATCGCATGGAGCCTGCCGGCGAACGCGAGCAGCACCAGCGACGCCACGACGGCGATCAGTGCGAGGGTCAGGAAGTACGCGGGTTCCGACATGTAGTTCTTCAGCCGCCCCGTCTGCCCGCCCACGGCATCGCCCACCGAGATGGAGATGAACCACAGTCCCAGCATCTGGCTCTTGAACGCCTCGGGGGCGAGCTTGGTGGTGACCGAGAGGCCGACCGGGCTCAGCGACAACTCACCGAATACCTGGACAAGATAGACCAGCACCAGCCACCAGACCGAGATCCTCCCGCTCTCGGCCAGCTTGGCGGCCAGGGCCATGATCATGAAGCTCAGGCCGTTGATGAACAGTCCCGCCGAGAACTTGTGCGGAGCGGTCACCCGGTTGCCCAGCCTGACCCAGAGCGCCGCGAAGACCGGCACGAAGATCATGATGAACAGCGGGTTGAACGACTGCGTGGTGGCAGGGGTGATCCGGATGCCGAACAGTGACAGGTCCGTCTTGTTCTGGGCGAAGAACAGCAGCACGGTCGGCGCCAGGTCGTAGATCATCCAGAAGATGGCGGCGGCGATGAACAGCCAGATGTAGGCCTTCATCCGGGAGTGCTCGTCATCGGTCAGGTTGTGGCTGCCCAGCAGGATGTAGCCGAAGTAGAACACCGGCACGGCCACGATGAACAACGTCATCACGAGTGCGAAGGTGTCGAGGTCGAAGGTGCCCGACGCCGTCCAGACGGCCAGGCCGCCGCAGGCCGCGAGTGCGGCGACGGCCGCCGCGAGGCCGAAGTGCCTGCGCTCGCGCGGGGTCAGCCGGTGTCCCGGCCGCTCGCCCACGTCCTTCAGGTGCCGCCTGCCCAGCACGTACTGGGCAAGGCCCAGGGCCATGCCGACCGCCGCCGCGCCGAAGCCCAGGTGCCAGCGGTTGCCCGAGGCGAGCCAGCCGACGACGAGGGGGGCGATGAAGGCGCCTATGTTGATGCTCATGTAGAAGATCGAGAACCCCGCGTCCCTGCGCGCGTCGTCGTCCTGGGGGTAGAGCTTGCCGACCATCGTGGAGATGTTCGGCTTCATCAGCCCGGTCCCGGCGATGATGAGGAGCAGTCCGAGCGCGACGAAGGCGCCGGTCTCGACGGGGATGGCCATGCTGATGTGGCCGCACATGATGATGGAGGCGCCCCACAGCACCGCCTTGCGGGCACCGAGCACCCGGTCGGAGATCCAGCCGCCGGGCAGGGCGACGAGATAGATGAGCGCGCCGTAGATGCCGACGACCGCCTGGGCGGTCTGCTGGCTCAGGCCCAGGCCGCCGATGGCGGGGGAGGCCGCCATGAAGGTGGCGAGGATGGCCCGCAGGCCGTACCAGCTGAAGCGCTCCCATATCTCGGTGCCGAACAGTGTCGCCAGGCCGCGCGGGTGCCCGAAGAAGGTCTTCTCGCGGGCACGTCTCCCCGATGGCATGCGCCCCCCAGAATGTCACGGCGTGATCAAGTAGCAACTCTACGTGCGCATCCTGTCGGGATGCCGAAGGCGGCCGTGCATTGTGATGTTTCTTCTCCCTTTCAGGGGCTTGTCCGGGAGGAACGGCGTGTGGTGCGATGCATGCCACTCGTGCAAGTAAGCACTTTCAGGAGGCTCTGTATGACCGGTGTCCTTGAGGAGCGGGCGGCCATCGAGAGGGAGATCGCGGGCCGGACGGTCTGCGATCAGCTGAGGGAGGCGGCCGAGAGTGACCCCGACGCCCCGGCGTACTCCGACCCGGTCGAGGGGGGCTGGTCCACCCTGACCTACTCCGAGGCCCGGCAGCGAGTTCTGGAGATCGCCGCCGGGTTCGCCGCCCTCGGGCTGGAGCCCGGCGAGGCGGTCGCGCTCATGATGGTGAACCGCAGTGAGCACGTGCTGGCTGACCTGGGCGCGGTGCACGCCGGCGCGGTGTCGTGCTCGGTCTACTCGACCTTCACCCCCGAGCAGGTGGCCTTCGTCGCCGGCGACGTCAAGGCGAAGATCGCGGTGCTCGGCGGACCGGCGGAGCTGGCCAGGTGGGAGCCGGTCCTTGACGACCTTCCCGAGTTGCGCAAGGTGATCGTGCTGGAGGGTGCCCCGGCCGGTGACCGGTTCGTCTCCTGGGACGACTTCCTGGCCCTCGGCCGCGACCGGCTCGCGGCCGACCCCGCCGTCGTCGACGCCCGCTGGCAGGCGGTGACCGCCGACGACGTTCTCACGGTCCTGTACACCTCGGGCACCACCGGCAACCCCAAGGGTGTGCCGCTGACCCACTCCAACGTGTTCTTCGAGGTCGTGGCCACCAACAGGATGGCCGACCTGCCCAGCAAGGGCACCCAGATCTCCTACCTCACCTACGCGCACATCGCCGAGCGGGTGCTCAGCCTCTACCTGCCGCTCTTCAAGCTCTCCCACACCCACTTCTGCACCGACCTCGCCCAGCTCGGCGCGACCCTCGGCCAGGTCAAGCCGGTGCTGTTCTTCGGCGTCCCGCGCGTGTGGGAGAAGATGATGGCCCGCCTGCAGGCACTGCTGGCCACCCAGCCCGAGGAGCAGCAGGAGGGCGTGCGCAACGCCATGGCCGCCGGGCTCGCCTACATCGAGGCCAACCAGTACGGGCGTACCCCCTCGCCCGAGGTCCTGGCCGCCTACGAGCAGGCCGACGCGGCGCTGCTGTCGATCATCCGGTCGATGATCGGCTTCGACAACGCGGGCTGGCTCGCCACCGCGGCCGCGCCCATGCCGCTGGAGGTCCAGCGCTTCTTCGCCGGCCTCGGCCTGCGGGTCCTGGACGTGTACGGGATGACCGAGACGACCGGTGCCTTCACCGCCAACGCCCCCAACAGCTTCAAGCTCGGCACCGTCGGCCAGGCGGGGCCCGGCGTCGAGGTCCGCATCGCCGAGGACGGCGAGATCATCACCCGCAGCCCGGCCAACACCCACGGTTATCTGGGACGGCCGGAGGCCACCGCCGAGCTGATCGACGCCGACGGCTGGCTGCACACCGGTGACGTGGGCTCCATCGACGCCGACGGCTTCGTCAGCATCCTCGACCGCAAGAAGGAGCTCATCATCACCGCGGGAGGCGAGAACATCTCCCCGGCCAACATCGAGAACTACCTCAAGGAGCACCCGCTCATCGGTCAGGCCCTCGCCTACGGCGACCGCAGGCCCTACCCGGTGGCGATCCTCACCCTCGACGGCGAGGTGGCCCCCGGCTGGGCGCAGGCCAACGGCATCACGTTCACCACCCTGGCGGACCTCGCCGATCACCCCGACGTCCTCAAGGCCGTCGAGGGCGCCATCGCCGTCGCCAACGAGAAACTGGCCCGGGTCCAGCAGGTCAAGCGCTGGAGCCTGCTGCCGGTGGAGTGGACCGCCGAGACCGCGGAGCTCACCCCGAGCCTGAAGCTCAAGCGTCGTATCATCCACGCCAAGTACGCCGAGATCATCGACGGCATGTACGAGGACTGACCGCCGCCCGCCGGCTCCGGATTCGGACTTCGGTCTCCGGCGCCGGCCGGGCGCCGCTTTGCCCAACGGGGCGTGTGTCCTCTACCTGCCTGTTACCGGCGGACTCCTAGCCTCCTGGTCATGACGTTGAGAGTCCTTCTCGCATCCCTGGCGGCCGGGGCCGTGGCCCTGCCGGTACCGGCAGGAGCTCCGGCGGCCGCAGCCGAGGACCTGACGATCCGCTCGGTGACCCTGCGTCCCGCGAATCCCGTGGTCGGGCCCGCCGACACGGTACGCATGGTGATAGAGGTGGTGGCCCGAGGCGTCATCGGCCCCGAGGGGGTGACGATCAAGGTCGAGCCGGGTGCGACCCCCGCTTCGAAGGGAACGTCTTTCCCTGTCACCGCGTCCCGCCCGGGCGGCGGTCCCGGCAGGGGCCCCGCCCTCGCGCCCGGTCCCGTACCCGGCCCGACCGTGTCCGCCCGCCTCGCCCCGGGCGCGGCGGGGATGACCGGGTTCCGTCCGTGGGAGGGGTGGGAGACCTGGCGGTTCGCGCCGGAGAAGAGCCTGAGCCGCTGGTATCCGGCCGGGCCCTGGACCGTCTCCGTGACCGCGAGGGGCGCGGACGGCGCCGAGGTCACCGGACATAAGGGCTTCCTGCTGAAGCGTCTGACCAGGTTCGGCGGAGTCCAGGTGGCCCCAGGAGGCTCGGGGGTGCGCGTGACGGGCGCGCTGAACCGGGTCGACCCTCAGGGGCACCTCGACTACGCCCCCTTCCCCGGCCAGCCCGTCGAGATCATGCACCGGGCCGGTAGGGACGCCGACTGGACGAAGGCGGCCGGTGCCACGACCGACTCCCACGGACGCTTCACCAGGATGGTGGAGGGGCGTACCGGCGGTGAGTGGCGGCTCAGGTTCGAGGGCACGACGCATTACGCCCCCAGGCTGGGGGTCGTCCACAAGGTCTCGCCACGCTGATGTGAGGTCACCTGCCGCCCCGGGACGCCGGAGGTGGTGGGAGCCGCCCCGACGGCCGCGCGTCCGTGATCTCCATCCGGGAACGGAGCGGCGCGGAGCCCGGTGGCCGGGTCAGGCCAGGGCATGCACCGCCGCGCCGAACAGGGCGGGCAGCCGCCGGGCGGCCGGGACGATCAGCCGCCCCGCCGCCCGGTAACGGCGGCTGCCCACCAGCGCCCCGGTGAGCAGCCGATGCCGTCGCGACAACCGCAGCCAGGCGGCCTCGTACGCCCCGGGGGCACCGGCCCGCAGGCAGTCGACCAGCAACCGCGCGGACGTCAGCGCGAGCGACACCCCCTCCCCGGTGAGCGCGTCGACGTAGCCGGCCGCGTCGCCGACCAGCAGCACTCGCCCCGCCACCCGGGCGCGGACCCGCTGGCGCAGTGGCCCCGCCCCGCGCACCGGGGTGGCTGCCGGTCCCTCCAGCCGCTCCAGGAGCGAGGGGAAGTCCGTCAGGTGCTCCGGATAGCCGCGCCGTCGAGAGCTCAGCACGGCGACGCCCACCAGGTTCTCGCCCACCGGCGTCACGTACGCCTCGCCGTCCGCCGCCCAGTGGACCTCGACGAAGTCCGTCCACGGCGCGACCGGGTAGTGCCGTCGAAGCCCGTACCTGCGCGGCCCGCGGCAGGGCAGTTCCAGTCCGAGCAGGGCGCGCAGCGGGGAGTGCAGGCCGTCCGCGGCCACCAGCCAGCGGGCTCGCAGTCCCGCCGCCTCGACGAGACGGCAGTCTTGTCGCACGCCGTCCACCTTGCCGGGAACGACCCGCACGCCCAGTTCCCGCGCCCGCAGGGACAGTGCGGTGTGCAGCGTGGTCCGCCGTACGCCCAGGCCGGAGCCGTCGCGGAACGCCGCCTCCGCCTCGTGACGGCCGTCCAGGTAGCGGATGCCGCGCAGCGGCCTGCCCTCGACCCGCACCCCCAGCGACCGCAGGGCCGCGACCCCGGTGGGCATCAGCCCCTCGCCGCACGCCTTGTCCACCGGTAGGGCCCTGGGCTCGACGACGACGGCCTCCATCCCGGCCAGGGCGGCGTGGATGGCGGTGGCCAGCCCGGCCGGCCCTCCGCCCGCGATCAGGACGTCGATCATGCCGGCGCCCGCCCGGTGGCGGGCGGTGCGCCGTCCGGTGTCGCCGTGGCGAGCGAGGCCAGAGCGTCCTCCTCACAGCGGATCCGCACCCTCATCAGCGCGGCGTTGAGCACCGTGAACGTCAGCGCGGTGACCCACGCGCCGTACACCAGCGGCAACGCCGCCCCCTCGACGGCCACCGCCACGTAGTTGGGGTGGCGGAGCAGGCGCAGCCGGTAGGGCCCCCGCTCCACCAGCGGCAGGCCCGGCACCACAATCACCTGGGTGTTCCACTGAGGGCCCAGCGAGACCACGCACCACCAGCGCAGACCCTGTGCGGCGACCACCAGGGCGAGCATCGGCCAGCCGAGCGCGGGCACGAAGGGCCGGCCGGCCAGACCCGCCTCCAGCAGGCATCCGGCCAGCAGAGCGGTGTGCAGGGCGACCATCCACGGGTAGTGGCCCCGCCCGTACGTCACCCCGCCGCGCGCCGTGCTCCATCGCGCGTTACGGCGGGCGACGATCAGTTCGGCGATCCGCTCAAGGCCGATGAGCAGCACAAGGAGCAGGTACCAGGACGACAGATGCCAGGACATCGGGCTCCTACCAGCGCAGCAGTACGAGTTCGGAGCAGAAGCCCGGCCCCATCGCCAGGAGCATCCCCGGAGTGCCGGGCGGCGGTGGCCGCAGGGCGAGCGTGTCCCGCAGGACGTGCAGGACCGAGGAGGAGGAGAGGTTTCCGATCGCGGCGAGCGAGCGCCAGGTGAGATCCAGCGCGTCCTCGGGAAGCCGCAGCGTCTCGGCCACCGCCTCCAGGACCTTGGGGCCGCCCGGGTGGCAGACCCACGCCGTCACCTCCTCGCTGCTCAGGTCGTGGTCGGCGAGGAAGTCGTGCACGTCGTCGGCCAGGTAGGTGCGCACCACCTCGGGGACACTCGCGTCGAGCAGCACGCGGAAGCCGGTGTCGCCGACGTGCCAGCCCATCACGTGCTCGGAGCCGGGATACAGGTGACTGCGCGAGGCCACCACCGCCGGAGCCGCCCGTCCGCAGGGCCGGTGGGAGGCCGGCTCGCCGGTGGAGGGGGAGGAGCCTGCGGGCCCCGCGGGCCAGGCGGTCGCGGGAGCGCCCGCCGCCGGAGAGGACCCCGCGGGTCCCGCGGGCCGCGTCGTCGCGGACGCGCCACTCACCGCACCGGCCCGGGAGGTCGCGGGCGAGCCGGTACGCCGGGGGCGCCACTCGTCACCGCAGGCCACCACGGCCGTCGCCCCGTCGCCGAACAGGGCGCTCGCCACCATGTTGGCGACGGAGGCGTCACCGCGCTGCAAGGTGAGGGAGCACAGCTCGACCGAGAGCAGCACCGCCAGCTGCTCGGGCCAGCCGTGCAGGTAGTCGTGGAGCCGGGCGATTCCGGCCGCCCCCGCGACGCAGCCCAGTCCGAAGATGGGGATCCGCTTGACGTCCGGGCGAAGCCCGAGCCGCCCGGCCACCCTGGCGTCCACCGAGGGGGCCGCGACGCCGGTCACCGAGGTGAAGAGGATCATGTCCACGTCCTCGGGGAGGACCCCGGCCTCCTCCAGCGCGCCGCCCAGCGCCTCGGTGCCCAGCTCCACGGCCGTCTCCACGAAGGCGTCGTTGGCCGCCCCGAAGCCGTCCAGCTTGGCGTACTGCTCGAGCGGTAACGCCAGGTGCCGTGACTCCACCCGCGCGGAGGTGTGCAGCCGGTCGAGCAGCCGGCGGTTGGCACCCTCGGGCAGGCACGCCCGTGCGAACGCCTCGGTGATCTCTGCCTGGGAGTGCCGGTTCGGTGGGAGCGCGCCGCGGACAGCGATGATTCGCGTCATAGGACAGACCCCCGGCTCGCGAACAGCGGACATTTGCCTTTTGCCCAGTTGGATCTGCGGCATGCGTCGCGACAGCCTCGCTGTCCGTTCCTCGGGACATCTCACCTCGCGACGCTGTCTGTTTCTCGGAGCGATGTCCGCTTTTTTGGGATGTTCGGTACCCGCTTTCCTGGGCGCCTCGGCCTACGATCGATCAGTGACGACGAGCCGGCCGATGTGCCCGGGGACAGGGCCGGTGCTCAGGGTTGCGCGGGGGCTGCTGCTGGCCTGCCACCCCGGGCCGAGCGCGGCGGTCACCGTCCTGGTGACCGCGCTGGCCGCGCTGAGCGGGCGCGACGCGGCCGGGTGCGTCCTGGTGGCCGCGGCGGTGCTGACCGGGCAACTCTCGATCGGCTGGTGCAACGACGCGGTGGACGCGGCGCGGGACGCCGCCGCGGGCCGCACCGGCAAGCCCGTCGCCGGTGGTACGGTGAACGTCCGCACGGTGTGGGTCGCCGCGATCGCGGCCCTGGTGCTCTGTGTGCCGCTCTCCCTGGCCTCGGGGCCGGCGGCAGGTGCGGTCCACCTCGTCGGCGTCACCGCGGCCTGGGCCTACGACCTCGGGCTCAAGGCGACCGCGCTCTCCTGGCTGCCGTACGTGGTGGGCTTCGGCTCGCTTCCCGGATTCGTCACCCTGGGCCTGCCGGGACATCCGTGGCCCGCCTGGTGGGCGGTCCTGGCCGCGGCGCTGCTCGGCTGCGGGGCGCACCTGGCCAACGTGCTCCCCGACATCCCCGCGGACCTCGCCGGTGGGGTCCTGGGCTGGCCGCAGCGGCTCGGTGTCGCCCGCGTCCGCGTCCTGATCCCGCTGCCGCTGCTGGCCGCGACCGCCCTGCTCGTCTTCGGCCCCACGGGGCCGCCGGGCGCGGGGGGCTGGGCGGCGCTGGCGGTGGCCGGAGCCTTCACCGCCTGCGGGGTGGCGCTGGGCCGAACCTCGCCGCGCGTTCCCTTCGCCGTGGCGGTCGCCGTCGCCGCGGTCGCCGTCCTGCTGCTCCTCGCGCGCGGCACCGCCATCACCGCGGCCTGACCCCGCAGGCCGGGCGCCTCTCAGCCGGAGGTCGCGGAGGCCGGCTCGTTCCACGGGATCCGGTAGTCGTACATCCAGGCCAGCGCGTTCCTCCTGTCCACCTGCCGCATGATCATCGGTAGTGCGAGATCGCGGAAGAAGGCGCCGACGGCTCCCTGTGCCTTGCCGCTCCCGTTGCGTCTGCCGTGCTCCACGATCCGCTCCACCCGCTTGCGCCGCACCGCCTCGAAGGTGGCGAACGCGTCGCGGGTGCCGGGGACGTCCCGCAGGCACTTGGCCAGCACCACGGCGTCCTCGATCGCCATGGACGCCCCCTGGCCGGAGGAAGGCGAGGTCGCGTGCGCGGCGTCGCCCAGGATCACCATGCGCTCGTTGAACCACTTCGGCACGGTCGGGAAGTCGTAGGTGTTCCAGCCGGCCATGATGTGATCGGTCGCGCCGATGATGTCGAGCATCGGCCCGGTGTCGCCGCTGAACAGTTCCGTCAGCCTGGTGCGCCACTGCGCCGGGGTGATCGCCGCGAGTTCCTCCGGAGTCGGCTCCCTGGGACTCGGCGGGTTGGCGAACCACCACACATCTCCGTCCGGATGGATCAGGTAGCCGAAAAAGCATCTCCTGCCGAAGATGAAGTGGCTCGTTCCCGGCTCGCCGGGCACCTTGACGCCGTGCGCGAAACCGCCGGTGTTGAGCAGACCGACGTGCCGGGCGCGAGGCGCCCCGGCGTCGATGATCGTGCGGGTACGCGAGCGGAGCCCGTCGGCGCCGATCAGCAGCTCGCCTTCGGCCGCGCTGCCGTCGGCGAAGACCGCGCGCACCCCGCCCGCGGTGATCGAGGCGTCGGTGAGGCGCCTGCCGTAGTGGATCCGCACGCCGCGCCGTACGGCCTCGTCGCGCAGCACCCGATAGAGGTCGGCGCGCTTCAGCGTCCGGCTGGGCTGCCAGACGGAGGCGAGTGGCCTGCCGCGCCCGTTGAACATCAGCATCCGCGAGGAGTCCATGCCCAGGTCGCTGACGAGATCGTGCAGGTCGAGGGGGCGTAGCGCCTCCAGCCCGTTGACCGCGAGCGTGAGGAAGGCGCCCACGCCATCGGAACCTTGGTCGTACGCCTCGAAGACCTCGCTGTCGATGCCGGCGCGCCGCAGGGCCATCGCTGTCACCGGGCCGGCGATGCCCCCGCCGGCTATCAGGGCTTTTTTAGTCATAAGATGACTATACATAGAATAACTACTCTGTGGTAGGCCGTTACGATGTGCACCATGTCTACGAGGCGATCCCCCCTGGCCATGGCGCTGCTCTCGCTGGTCTGTGAGGCGCCGATGCACGCGTACCAGATGCAGCGGATGATCAAGGAGCGGCACAAGGACGACGTCGTCAACGTCGCGCAGCGCAACAGCGTCTACCAGACCATCGACAGGCTGCTCCGCGACGGGCTCATCGCGGTCCGTGAGACCTCGCGCGAGGAGAACCGGCCCGAGCGGACCGTCTACGAGCCCACCGACGCGGGCCGTGACACGCTGCGGCAGTGGATGCGGACGATGCTCTCCGCGCGGGCCCGCGAGTTCCCGGAGTTCCCCGCCGCACTCGCCTTCATGCCCGTGCTGCCGCCCGATGAGGTCCGTGCGGCGCTCGACGAGCGCCTGATCTCCCTGGAGGCGCGACTGTCGGAGTTGGGCCGCGACCTGACCGAGGGGGCGAAGTTCCTCCCGCGCCTCTTCCTGGTGGAGACCGAGTACCAGCGGGCCGTGCTCAAGGCCGAACTCGACTATGTCCGAGGTCTCGCCGACGACCTGCGCGCGGGCCTGATCGACTGGGACTTCCGCCTCTAGCGCCGGGTCCGGTGAACGCCGAGGGGCGCCCGCGCGATGCGGGAGGAGTTCGCGGGGACGGTGCCACGACCGCCAGGAAGGTTCCGAGATCCGGTCCCTCGTCCGGGCCGGCCGACCCAGGACGGTGCGCAGCCCCTGAACGCGCTCGCGGCCAGGGGCTGCGCGACTTCCGGCCAAGCCGCCGTTCTATGAGTTCGAAAGCACCTCGTGAAGTTTCGCGGCAAACGCCACGGGCTGGGCGCCGAAGCCGCCGTGGTCGCCGGGAAACACCACGTGCCCGGTTCCCAGCCGTTCGGCCACGGCGAGGGCGCCCCGGTACGGGGGCTCGCCTTCCGACGCCTCGCCCACCGCCGCCACCACCCGCACCGAGGACGCCAGGAGCGCGGCGACGTCGGGGACGTAGGTGGCGAACGGCGGCACCTCGTAGCCGATGAAGAACTCCATGTTCCTCGCCAGGCGCGCCATCATCTCCAGCATCTCCGGCTCGGGTTCCCCCTGCGGCCCCTGCCCGCCCCCCGGAACGCGCTGCTGCTCGTCGGCGGCCGCGTCGTCCCGCGCCGGCTCGCTGCTCATCTCGAATCCGGCGGTGAGGACCTGCCCTGCGGCCTCGGCACCCTCCTTGGCGAAGGTGTTCCGCACGTTCCGGATGACATCGCGCCAGTGGTCGCGGTCGGGCAGCATCTCGAAGAGCGGGGGCTCGTGGGCGACCAGGGCGCGCACCTGCCCGGGGTGGCGGGCGGCCAGCTCCAGGCCGATCATCGCGCCGGAGCTGTTGCCGAACACGTAGGCGGGCTCGTCCGCCGTGACGCCCACCGCCGCCAGCACCCGGTGCGCGTCGTCGCCGTGCACCTCGATGCTCTGCTGCTCCGGCGGCCCGTCCAGGGGGCTGCGCGAGTTGCCGCGCCGGTCATAGCTCACCACCGTGTACCGGTCGGCGAGCTGCCCGGCCAGGGCCGCGTATCCGGCGGCGTCGTAGACCCCGCCGCAGATCAGCAGCAGGACGGGGCCCGTGCCGCGGATCTCGTAGTGCAGGGTCGCGCCCGGCACCTTCAGGGCATCCGTCTTCATGGCTTCCACGTTCGGATCTCCTTGAGAATCGTGGTCGGTGTGCACAGTGCAGTCGGCGCCGCGGGTGCGTTCTCGACATGCCGCCGGAAAGGCTTCGGAAGAGATCTCACCTTGCCACCTCGGCCGGGGACTTCTCGTCGGCGACCACACCTGCCGTGGGTGCAGGGGGTCGCGGTGATGCCGGACGTGCATCACGGGTCCCGGCTGGACTCTCCCACTGTGGGAGGCCTCATGCTACTCCCAGTGGTTGATCATGAAGGGGACGGTGTGACCGTTCGCCGCGTCAGCATGAGGAGAGCGACGCATGACCATCGTGAAGGACATCGAGGCCCGTGGCATGCACCACTGCGAGACGACGGCGCTGGGGGTGCTGTTGCGGCATGAGGGACTTGATCTGTCCGAGCCCATGTTGTTCGGGCTGGGCTCGGGCCTGTCCTTCATCTACTGGGACAGCAAGGGCATGGCGTTCCCCTTTCTCGGAGGCCGCGTCAAGCCTTTCGACCTCACCAGGAACCTGGCCGCCAGGCTGAGGCTGACGTTAACGGCCGAGGAGACCACCTCACCGCGCAAGGCGTGGGAGAACGTGGCCGCCCCCATCGACGCCGGTCGGCCGGTCGGCCTCCAGCTCGACTGCTACCACCTGGACTATTTCCGCTCCAAGGTGCACTTCGGCGGTCATGTCGTCGCCATGTACGGCTACGACGAGCACGACGTCCACCTTGTGGACACCGACCAGCAGGGAGGAGCGGTGCGCACCAGCCGGGCCGGCCTCGCCATGGCGCGGGCCGAACGCGGCCCGATGACCGCCAGGAACCGATCCTTCACCATCACCCTGCCGGCTCACCCGCCTTCCTGGCAGGACCAGATCATCCCCGCCATCAAAGACTGCGCCGACGCCTTCCTCGCCGCTCCCATCGCGAACCTGGGCCACCGCGGCATCGAGAAGGCCGGCAAACAGGTGCCCAGATGGCTGCTACGCGCCGGCGAGCCGCAGCGGGACCTGCCGCAGGCCGCCCTCCTCATGGAGAAGGGCGGCACCGGCGGTGCCCTGTTTCGCGCCCTCTATCGCGACTTCCTCGACGAGTGCACCCGGCTGATCGACAACAACAACCTCCGCGCCGGTCACAGGCTGTACGCCGATGCCGCCGTCCTGTGGACGGACGTGTCCACCTTGATCGCGAAGGCCGGAGAGAGCGGCGACGCGGGGTACCTCGAGCAGGCCGGCGTCATCCTCCACGATCTTTCGCGTATCGAGATGGACGCCATGCGGGTGCTGCGTCAGTTGTAGCTCAACGGGAAAGCCGGCTGTACGGGGCAGCGCCCCGCCACCTGTGATTGGCGACGGGGCGCAGAAGGTGCAGGTTCAGCCCTTGTAATTGAACACCTGACGCAGCGTGTGCTGGATCGCGACCAGGTCCTTCTGGTCTGCCATCACCTGGTCGATCGACTTGTACGCCTGCGGGTGCTCGTCCACCAGAGCGGCGGCGCGGTTCGCGTTCCAGGTGCGGCCGCGCATCGCCTCGGTCAGGGACGCGGCCGTCAGCTCACGCTTCGCCCGGGTGCGCGACATCCTGCGGCCGGCTCCATGGGAGCAGGAGTTGTACGACATCGGGTTACCGAGCCCGCGCACGATGTACGAGCGCGTCCCCATCGAGCCTGGGATCACGCCCTCGTCGCCGGTGTCGGCCTTGATGGCTCCCTTACGGGTGATCCACAGGTCCTTGCCGTCGTGCGTCTCCTGTTGCGTGAAGTTGTGATGGCAATTGATCGTCCGGAGCCGCTGCCCCTTACCGACGACCTGGAACAGGGCGTTGCTCAGCACCTTGTCCATCCGGGCACGCGAGGCCATGGCGTAGTGCTGCGACCACAGCATGTCCTCGATGTAGGCGGTGAACTCCGGCGTGTTCTGCACCAGGTAGGCCAGGTCCGGGTCCTCCAGGCCGATCGCCTGCTTCTTCATCGCCTTCTTGGCGTCGACGATGTGCTTGGTCGCGAGCAGGTTGCCGATGCCGCGCGAGCCCGAGTGCAGCACCGTCCAGACCCGGTCACGCTCGTCGAGGCAGACCTCGACGAAGTGGTTGCCGGATCCGAGGGTGCCGAACTGCAGGGACACCTTCTTCTCCTGATGAGAAGTCAGGTCGGTGTGCGGACGGCCGAGGTCGCTCAGCGCGCGGTCCATGGACGGGTCGTCGTGGCCCTTGCCGACGCCGGCGGGGATCCGCTTCTCCACCAGCGGCATCAGGGCCTCAAGGGTGTCCGGGAGGTCGGCGGCGGTGAGCGTCGTCTCGGTCGCGACCATGCCACAGCCGATGTCGACGCCGACGGCGGCCGGGATGATGGCCCCTTCGGTGGGGATCACCGATCCGACCGTCGCGCCGATACCGATGTGCGCGTCGGGCATGAGAGCGACGTGTCCGGAGACGATCGGCAGGCGGGCGGCGCGTGCGGCCTGCGTGATCGTACCCTCGTCGATCTCGCTGGCCCACGACACCAGGTTCGGTGCGGGCTGGTTCGGCATTGTGATCTCCTTCGTTGCGAGATCCAGTTTGCCCATGTCCAACGTGATATCCCATTGGTTTTCGGGCGGATGCGCCGGAAGAAGGCGAAGAAGACCTTCACCCTGGAGGACTTCAAGGCGCAGACCGCCGGCGTCGAGTGCCACAAGGACACCGGGGTGATCGACGAGATCCCCGGCGCGTACAAGGACATCCAGCCGGTCATGGCCGCGCGGACCGACCTGGTCGAGGTGATCGCGCACCTGCGGCGGCTGGTCTGCGTCAAGGGCTGAGCGATCGGTCTGCGACCAGGGCGTGCGGGGCCGTTCCGAGGGACGTGAGGACGCGGGGATCTCAGGGACCGGATCATCCAGGCAGATCTGGTGATCTCCCAAGGAATCAACCATCTCGTGATGATGTTGAAGTGGTTGAAGCTCGTTTAGGGTCAAGTGGGGGGCCGGCCATAGGCTGGCCCCCTGCTTAATAGATGACCGACTGGGAGGTGGCGCCCCGTGTTGCAGGATTTGTTCGGTCGTGTGGCGACCGATCTGCGGGTGTCCCTCACGGACCGCTGTAACCTGCGCTGTTCCTACTGCATGCCGCCCGAGGGCCTGGAATGGTTGCCCAAACCCGAACTGCTGACCGTCGACGAGATCGTCCGGTTGGTCACCATCGGGGTGGAGCGGCTGGGCATCACCGAGGTCCGCTACACCGGGGGCGAGCCCCTGCTCCGCCGCGAACTGGTCGACATCGTGACCCGCACCACCGCGCTCGGCCCCACCCCGCAGGTCTCGCTGACCACCAACGGGATCGGGCTGAGCCGGATGGCCGCCGCCCTGGCCGCCGCCGGCCTGCACCGGGTCAACGTCTCCCTCGACACCCTCGACCGCGAGACCTTCAAGAAGCTCGCCCACCGTGACCGGCTGGCCGACGTTCTTGAGGGCCTGGAGGCGGCCCACGCCTCCGGCCTGCGTCCCGTCAAGGTCAACACCGTGCTGATGCGCGGGATCAACGACCACGAGGCCGTACCGCTGCTGCGCTACTGCCTGGAACGGGGGTATGAGCTGCGGTTCATCGAGCAGATGCCGCTGGACGCCCAGCACGGCTGGCGCCGGGAGAACATGATCACGGCCGACGAGATCCTCGCCCGGCTCCAGGACGCCTTCGACCTGACCGACGCCGACCCGGTGGAACGCGGTAGCGCTCCTGCGGAACTGTTCCTCGTCGAGGGCGGCCCGGCCAAGGTCGGCGTCATCGGCTCGGTCACCCGCCCGTTCTGCGGTGCGTGCGATCGGGTGCGGCTCACCGCCGACGGCCAGATCCGCAACTGCCTGTTCGCCACCGACGAGTCCGACCTGAGGAGCGCGATGCGCTCGGGGGCGAGCGACGACGAGATCGTCGAGCGCTGGCGGTCCGCGGTCCGGATCAAGAAGGCCGGTCACGGCATCGACGACCCGGCCTTCCTGCAGCCGTCCCGCCCGATGTCCGCCATCGGCGGATGACCGCCCGCCACGACGCCTGCGTCCTGGCGGGCGGTCTCGCGAGACGGCTCGGCGGCCGGGACAAGCCCGCCCTGCACGTCTCGGGCCGCCCGCTGGTCGAGTCGGTGGCCGCCGCTGTGCCCGGCGCCGGCAGGCTGGTCATTGTCGGGCCGCCCCGCCCCGGGCTGCCAGGCGCGATCTTCCGCCGTGAGGATCCACCCGGAGGCGGCCCCGTTCCGGCGCTGCGGGCGGGGCTGGCCGAGGTGACCGCGCCGTGGGTGGTGCTGCTCGCCGCCGACCTTCCGTTCCTGACCGCCGAGCACGTGTCCGCGCTACTGGACGCGGCAGGCGCGGGGACGGTGGCGTACGCGGAGGGGGCACGGGCGGGAGCGGTGCTCGTCGACGACGGTGGCCGCGAGCAGTGGCTCGCCGGGGTCTGGCATACGACGAGTCTGACGCGGGCGCTCGCCCGCTACGAGGGACGGTCGCTGCACGGGCTGCTGGCCCCGCTCGACCCGGTCACGCTTCATCTCGCCGGGCGGCCGTGGTTCGATTGCGACACCATGGACGATCTACAGCGGGCGCGGGCCCAGGCGGGCGCTACCGCTGAGAAGGAGTGAGAGTTGAACGTGCTGACGGAGTGGACCGCGCTGGTCTGCCGGGAGTTGGGCATCGATCCCGCGACAGTCGATCGTGACGAGGTGCTCGACCTGACAAAGGAGGTCGCGCACGGGGTGGCCCGGCCGGCCGCGCCGCTGACGGCCTATCTGCTCGGCGTGGCGCTGGGGGCGGGCACGGCGCCGCCGGATGTCGTGGAAAGGCTGACCGCACTGGCGCGTAACTGGGAGCAGACAACCGATACACAGGGTGAGAAATAACATCAGAGAAAAGGCGAGAACAAGTAAAAGCCATAAGAAAAGGGCGACGCCGGGTGGTTACGGGGGCAAACCACCCGGCGTCGCTTCATCGGCGTTCCGACGGGGGCCCGGAACGCCGGCACCAGTGCCCCGACGGGGGACCAGGGCACTTGGCTAAAGCGTACACCTACAACCCTTAGAGTGCGTCAAGACTTAGTCACGACCCGATCTCGCGTCGGTGGCGTGGAATCTCGCTCTGTCCGGAATCTTCCACGTCAGGGGCTCCCGTCACCCCACGTGGCGGCGCGTTGGCCCCGATCACGGCAATGTATGGTAAAAAGATCGCACCGGCGAAGAGCAGTAGTCGGACGGGTAGCGGAGCGGGCACGGTGAAGGCGAGGATCAGGCAGATCAGCCGGATCCCCATCTTGATGAAGTAGCTCTTCTCGCGCTTGCCGATGTCGGCACTCAGGGAGGGCTGGGCATCCGTCACCTGATGAACCACCGGGCGCTTGTGCCATCCCTTCACGATTCCCAATCTAGGCCTCATATCGGCTGGTGGCGAACGGTCATGTAATCATCGCTTTCCGGGAAGAAGCATGAGATGACAGATCGAACGTACCGGGTGACCGAGATAGTCGGCACTTCGGGGGAGAGCATCGAGGCGGCCGTGCGCAACGGGGTCCGCCGCGCCTCCCGGACCCTGCGTCACCTCGACTGGTTCGAGGTGACCGAGATCAGAGGGCACATCGAGGAGGGGGAGGTCGGGCACTTCCAGGTCGGGATGAAGGTCGGATTCCGGCTGGAGGACGACTGAGCCCGCCCGTGGCGGGCCCCCGGTGGAGGCCCCCTCCTCGCCGCGGCACGGTCTGCCAGGCAGGGCCTAGCTGGCCTGGCTGACCGTCGACATGTTGAAATCGGGCACCCGGATCGCCGGCATGATCGCGCGGTTGAAGTAGTCGCTCCACTCGCGCGGCAGGGTCTGCTCGGAGGCGCCGACCTCGGTGAGGCGGCGGAGCAGGTCCACCGGGCTCTCGTTGAAGCGGAAGTTGTTCACCTCGCCCACGACCTCGCCGTTCTCCACCAGGTAGACGCCGTCGCGGGTCAGGCCGGTCAGCAGCAGCGTCTGCGGGTCGACCTCGCGGATGTACCACAGGCAGGTGAGCAGCAGGCCGCGCTCGGTGGAGGCGATCATCTCCTCCAGCGACCGGCCGCCCCCGGGGCCTCGCATGATCAGGTTGTCGATGGCCGGGGTCACCGGCAGGCCGGTCAGTTCGGCGGAGTGCCGGGTCTGCAGCAGGTTGGCCAGTCTGCCGTCGGAGATCCAGTCGGTGGCCGCCAGCGGCAGCCCGTTGTCGAACACCGAGCTCTCCCGGCTGGAGGCGTGCGCCACCAGGAACGGCGGGCACTCGATGCCCGGCTCGGCGGGGTCACCGTACAGGCGGATCGGCGACTCGGAGAGGACCTCGCCGACGCGGGTGCCGCCGCCGGGTCTGGAGAAGACGGTGCGTCCCTCCAGGGCGTCGCGGGCCCCGGCCGTCCAGTACAGGTAGATCATCAGATCGGCCACGGCCGTCGGCGGCAGCAGCGTCTCGTACCGGCCCGCGGGCAGGTCGACACGGTTCTTCGCCCACTCGAGCCGCCGGGCCAGGGTGGCGTCCAGAGCCGCCACGTCGACGTCGGAGAAGTCGCGGGTGGACACGCCCGTCCATGCCGAGCGCTTCATGTCCAAGGACTTGGCGTTGAGCTCCAGGCGGCCGGTGGGCTGGGTGTGCCGCAGCCTGGTGCCCGTGGAGGTGCCCACGAAGGTCGTCGTGACCGTGTGCTCGGCGAACCCGTACAGCCTGCGCCCGCTCGCCTCGGCCGCGGTGAAGGCCTCGCCCAGGGCGGGGGCGAAGGCGCCGAACACCCCTATCGAGGTCGGCTCGGCCGGGTCGTCCCAGCCGTCGGCGCGGGTGCCCTCCAGCAGCGGCCGGGCGTCCTCGGACGGCTGGGCGTCCTCCGCGGCGTGGTCGGCGGCCGCCACGACGTCGTCGAGCTGGTCGGGGCGGACCGCCGCCCGTGACACCACGCCCACCCCCCGCCCCACGATCGAGATCACGGTGAGCTGCGCGGAGCGGGACACACCGTTGGTGGTGAGGGTGTTGCCCGCGAAACGCAGGTTGGCGCTCGACCCCTCGTCCACGATCACAACGACCTCGTCGGCCGTGGAGAGCTCAAGAGCCTTCTCGATCATCTCCTGGGGGCTCATCCCGCTCCTCTCCTGCCGGCTCGCCCGGCCGCCGCCTTCGTCCGCCCGCTCGCCGTACGCGCTCAACTGCCACTCTCCTGGGCGGTGTTGAGGACGCGCACGCCGCGGAAGAGCGCCGACGGGCAGCCGTGGCTGACCGGGGCGACCTGGCCAGGTTGCCCCTTGCCGCAGTTGAACGCCCCGCCGAGCACGTACGTCTGCGGCCCGCCGACCGCCGCCATCGACCGCCAGAAGTCGGTGGTCGTGGCCTGGTAGGCGACGTCGCGCAACTGCCCGGCGAGCCTGCCGTTCTTGATCAGATAAAACCGCTGGCCGGTGAACTGGAAATTGTAACGCTGCATGTCGATGGACCAGCTCTTGTCGCCCACCACGTAGATGCCCCGGTCGACGCCGGAGATCAGCTCCTCGGTGGTGGGACCGTCGGGCGCCGGTCGCAGCGACACGTTCGCCATGCGCTGGATCGGGGTGTTGCCGGGGGAGTCGGCGAAGGCGCAGCCGTTGGAAGCGCCCAGGCCCTTCAGCAGCGCCATCCGCCGGTCGAGCTGGTAGCCGACCAGTACGCCGCCGGAGACGATGTCGAACTCCCTGGTCGCCACGCCCTCGTCGTCGTAGCCGATCGTGGCCAGGCCGTGCTCGACGGTGCGGTCGCCGACCACGTTCATCACCTGCGAGCCGTACACCAGCTTGCCGAGCTGGTCGAAGGTGGCGAAGCTCGTCCCGGCGTACGCCGCCTCGTAGCCGAGGGCGCGGTCGAGTTCGGTGGCGTGCCCGACCGACTCGTGGATCGTCAGCCACAGGTTCGACGGGTCGATCACCAGGTCGTAGGGGCCGGCCTCGACGGAGGGGGCCTTGAGCTTCTCTTCGAGGAGTTCGGGAACGCGCGCCAGCTCGCCGGGGAAGTCCCAGCCGGTGCCGGTGAGGTACTCGTGCCCCCGGCCCGCGGGCGGGGCGAGCGTCCGCATCGAGTCGAAGCGGCCGTCCAGCACCCTCATCGCCTCCAGCTGGGGGTGGACGCGCACCCGCTGCTGCGTGGTGGAGGTCCCCGCCGTGTCGGCGTAGAACTTCTGCTCCTTGACCTGCATCAGCGACGCCTGGACGTGGTCCACCCTGGGATCTGTCAGCAGGCCGCGCGACCAGTCGGCGAGCAATTCCGCCTTGTCGCGCATCGGCACCTCGAATGGGTCGAGTTCGTAGGAGGAGACCCAGGTGACGTCGGAGTGAACCGGCTCGGGCGCCAGCTCGACGGGCTCGCGGTTGATCGCCGCCGAGACGAGCGCCACCTCCACCGCCTGTTCGGCGACGCGGACGGCCGCCTCGGGGGTGAGCTCGATGCCTCCGGCGAAGCCCCAGGTGCCGTTCTTGACGACCCGCACGGCATAGCCGAGGGTGTCGGCGTCGATGGAGCCCTCAAGTGCGGCGTCGGACAGGCGTACGGTCTCTCCGCGGATGCGTTCCAGCCGGAAGTCGGCGTGCTCGGCGCCCAGGTCCCGGGCGCGTTGCAGGGCCGCGTCCGCCAGCCGCCGCAGCGGCAGGGCGAGAAAGTCGGAGTCGATCTGGCGCATGTCAACGATCCTAACCCCGTGATCTTGTCCTTCCCGGACAAGAGGGTTACCCCCAAGTAGCCGATACCGTCTGAGCATGGCTCGATCTGTTCTCGTAACCGGCGGCAATCGCGGCATCGGCCTCGCGATCGCCCGCGAACTCGCCCAGGCCGGCGACGCCGTCGCCGTGACCTACCGTTCCGGACAGCCCCCCGAGGGGCTGTTCGGCGTGCGCTGCGACGTGACCAGCACGGCCGACGTGGACGCCGCGTTCGCGAAGGTCGAGGCCGAGTACGGCCCGGTCGAGGTGCTCGTCGCCAACGCGGGCATCGCCAAGGACACGCTGCTGCCGATGATGAAGGAGGAGACCTTCACCGATGTCATCGACGCCAACCTGACCGGCGCCTACCGGGTCGCCAAGCGCGCCACCCGCGGCATGCTGCGGCTCAAGCGCGGGCGGATCGTGCTGATCTCCTCGGTGGTGGCCATGCTCGGCTCCGCGGGGCAGAGCAACTACGCCGCCTCCAAGGCCGGGATGATCGGTTTCGCCCGGTCGGCGGCCAGGGAGCTGGGCTCGCGCAACATCACGGTCAACGTGGTCGCCCCCGGTTTCGTGGAGACCGACATGACGGCCGAGCTCGACGAGTCGTACCAAGAGCAGATCAGGAAGAACATCCCCCTGGGCCGCTATGCCAGCCCTGAGGAGATCGCACGCGTGGTCAGATTCCTGGCCGGCGAGGACGCCGCCTACATCACGGGGGCTGTCATCCCCGTTGACGGCGGCCTTGGAATGGGGCACTGACGTGGGAATTCTCGAAGGCAAGCGGCTTCTCGTCACCGGGGTGCTCACCGACTCCTCCATCGCCTTCTCGGTGGCCAAACTGGCCCAGCAGGAGGGTGCCCAGATCGTGCTCACCGGTTTCGGCCGGCTCAGCCTGGTCGAGCGCATCGCCAAGCGCCTGCCGGAGCCGCCGCCGGTGCTGGAACTCGACGTCACCAGCACCGAGCACCTCGACTCCCTGGCCGACCGGGTCGGCGAACACCTCGGTGGCCTGGACGGCGTGGTGCACGCCATCGGGTTCGCCCCCCAGACCGCCCTGGGCGGCAACTTCCTGAACACCTCGTGGGAGGACGTGGCGACCGCCGTCCAGGTCTCCACCTACTCGTTCAAGTCGCTCGCGGTGGCCGCGCTCCCGCTCATGAAGGAGGGCGGCGCGATCGTCGGCCTCGACTTCGACGCCACCAAGGCCTGGCCGGTGTACGACTGGATGGGGGTGGCCAAGGCCGGCCTGGAGTCCTGCTCCCGCTACCTGGCCCGCGATCTGGGCAAGCACGGCATCCGGGTCAACCTTGTCGCGGCGGGTCCGCTCCGGACCATGGCCGCCAAGAGCATCCCCGGCTTCGGCGAGTTCGAGGACAGCTGGCCCGCCAAGGCCCCGATCGGCTGGGACATCAACGACCCGATTCCGGCGGCCAAGGCGTGTGTCGCCCTGCTGTCGGACTGGTTCCCCGCCACGACCGGTGAGATCGTCCATGTCGACGGCGGCGTGCACGCCATCGGAGCCTAGATCCTGTCCCGCGGGTCAGGTGGCGCCCGTGACCGAGGTGGGCAAAAGATCCAGAGAGCAGGGGGCTAGGCCCTGTCCTGCGGATCTTTTGCCTACCGCGGTCGGTCAGGCGGCGCCTCGCCGCGTTGTCGTCGGTCACCGCAGCACGCTGCGGCTCCCTCCTCCGCCCTGCGAGACACCACCTGACCGATCCTCGCCACGGCAAGATCCGCAGGACAGGACCTAGGCCACCCGGTGATGGCCCGGTGGCACCGGCTCGAAGGGGATCGACTCCTTGACCTTCCGCCTGCTGTACAGCAGGCGGACCGCGAGGATGGCCAGAATGAGCACCGCGGTGGTGAGCACGGTGCCCGCCGTGTCGGATGACCGGCTGGGCGTCACCGGCCGTTCGTTTGACATCTGCCGCTGCAACTCCTGCATCAGCGGGGCCGGCCAGAGCAGTTCCACCCGGGGTGCCTCGGCGTCGACCACGGGTGACGGCTCGGAGGTCACCGGTGCGTCCACGTCGATCGCGGGCGTGTCGGCCTCCGGATACGGCGACCGTGAGGGCTGTCGCGTCCAGCCGGTCGGCACCGGAACCGGTTTCTTCCGCGCGGGCCGGTGGCCGTGGTCGCGCGAGGGGCTCGGCGACGGCTTGGGCCGGGCCGCCTCCTGAGAGAGGGGACTCTCCGACGGGTCCGGGCATTTGGGGGAGGCCGCCGTGGGCCGGCAGGTGCCGGTGGGATCCTCAGGGCGCGAGGGGGTCTCCTCGCCCGCTGCGGGTCGGGTTTCGGCGGCCGAGGTGGCCGGTGCCGGTGTCTCCTCCCCGACGGGGGACGTCTTCTCGGCGGTGGGCGTCCGAGCCGTGGTGCCGGCGGTGTCGTCACCGGCGGGCGAGGACGAGAGCGGGGCCAGCACGGGTGCGAGCGGGGAGGCGTCGCCCGTGATGCCGCTCACCACCTTGTCCACGGTCCGGCAGATCCCGCCCGTCACGGTGCCCAGCAGCCCTCCGTGATCGCAGTCGTCCACCTGCGTGACGGTGTCCGCCCGGGCGGTGTCCACCGACGAGACCGCCGGGATCCCGCTGCCCAGCACCAGCGCCAGTGCGCCTGCCGACATCGCGGTTCGCACTCGTCTCCCTTCCCCCGGGTCGGATATCGGCCGTGATGTGCTGCCGACATCCGGGTGCCCCCGCTACCTGTTCGACAGTCTTGTGGGGGGGCCCGGTTTTTTCACGGAAAGTTGCTATTCGGTATCGACTAGTGATACGCGAGGCGAATTCTCGTTCGGTTTCCGTCCCGGGCGTCTCAGTCGGCCGACACGTCGTCGAGTGCTTCCCTTATCTCCACGGGCAATGCCAGGTCCTCGGCCTGGAGCACCCCGGACAGCTGCGCGTGGGTGCGGGCGCCGACGATGGCGGAGGCCACCCCCGGCTGGTCGCGTACCCACGACAGGGCCACCGACAGCGGCGAGACGCCAAGCCCTTCGGCGGCGGTCGTCACCGACTCCACGACCCGGCGGCACCGCTCGTCGAGGTAGGGCGTGACGAAATCGGCGAAGTGCGGGGTGGCGGCCCGGGAGTCGGCGGGGATGCCCGTGCGGTACTTGCCGGTGAGGACCCCGCGCCCGAGCGGCGACCAGGCGAGCACCCCGGCGCCGACATGCTCGGCGGCGGGGATCAGTTCGCGCTCGGCCTCTCTGGCCAGGAGCGAGTACTCGACCTGGGCCGCGACGATCGGCACCCGTCCTGGAACCGCCCGCTGCCCCACGGCGGCGGTCGCCAGCTGCCAGCCCGCGTAGTCGCACACCCCGGCGTACGCGGCCCGCCCGGAGGACACGATCGCGTCCACGGCGGCCAGGGTCTCCTCCAGCGGGACGTCGGGATCAAAGGCGTGCAGCTGCCACAGGTCGACCTCGTTGACGCCCAGGCGGGTCAGGGAGGCGTCGATCGCGGCGACCAGGTGCTTCCTTGAGGCGTCGCGGGGTCTGCGCCCGGCGGGGGTGAGCACGGCCTTGGTGGACAGCACCAGCTCCGAACGCGGCACCGAGTCGCGCAGCAGCCGCCCGAGCAGCCGTTCGGCGTCGCCGCCCGTGTAGACGTCGGCGGTGTCGATGAGCGTGCCGCCGGCCTCGGCGAACATGCGGAGCTGCGCCGCGGCCTCCTCGGCGCCGGTGTCACGCCCCCACGTCATCGTCCCCAGTCCCAGGCGGGACACCGACAAGCCGCTCCGGCCCACATAGCGCTGCTCCATGATCCGGCCAGATTACCGCTCGGCCACTTAAAAGTAGTGGAGTGAGGGCTGCAAGACTTGCCCGCGTGACGACCTTGTTGCTGGCCAGACACGGCCTTACCCACCTCACCGGTCCGGTCCTCGCGGGATGGACCCCGGACGTTCACCTCAGCGACGCGGGACAGGCCCAGGCGAAGGCCCTCGCCGCCCGGCTGACCTCGCTGGAGCTCGACGCGATCGTCTCCAGCCCGCTGGAACGCTGTCAGGAGACCGCGCAGGCGGTCGCCGAGGGGCGACAGGGGGCGGAGGTGCTGACCGATGAGCGCTTCGGCGAGTGCCGTTACGGTGACTGGACGGGCCGCCCGATCGCCGAACTCGTCAAGGACCCCCTCTGGCCGGTGGTGCAGGCCCATCCGAGCGCGGTGACGTTCCCCGGGGGAGAATCTCTGCCGGCCGTCCAGTACCGCGCCGTGGCGGCGGTCAGGGAATGGAACGAGCGTCTCGGCCCGAAGGCGGTCTACCTCGTCTGTAGCCACGGAGACGTGATCAAGGCCATCGTGGCCGACGCCATGGGGCTGCATCTGGACCAGTTCCAACGGATAACCGCTGATCCGGCCTCGCTCACCGTCATTCGCTACACCCCCTTGCGCCCCTTCGTGCTCAGGCTCAACGACACGGGTGGGGATATGGCTGGATTGCGCCTCGCGGAGGGTTCGGAAGGCGAGGACGGGGGAGAAAATCCCACCGGGAGTGATGCCGCAGTCGGCGGCGGATCCGGGACCACGTAAGGTCGGGCTATGCCGGTCTTCGACTACGATCCACCCGAGAGATTCGTGGCCGGTGCCGTGGGGCAACCGGGTTCACGAACCTTCTTCCTGCAGGCGCGGGGACAGGGCAGGCTGACCACCGTGGCGCTGGAGAAGTTCCAGGTGGCCGCGCTGGCCGACCGCCTCGACCAACTGCTCGACGAGGTGTTGCGGCGCGGCGAGGCCGGTGTCCCGGTGCCCGCCGTCGCTCCGGCCGCGCTGGCCGACAACGCCCCTCTCGACGTGCCGATCAGTGAGGACTTCCGCGTCGGCACCATGGCCCTGGCCTGGGACCCCGAGGCCGACCAGGTGGTCATCGAGGCCCAGGAGGCCGGGGTCGAGGAGGAGTTCGAGCCGTCCTCGTCCGCCGATCTCACGGTGCTGCGCGTGCACATCAGCCCAAGCGCCGCCAGGGCCTTCACCAAGCGGGCCATGGCACTCGTCGCCGCCGGGCGTCCGCCCTGCCCGCTCTGCGCCCAGCCTCTCGATGCCGAAGGGCATATTTGTGTGCGGCTCAACGGTTACCGGGGTAGTAGCGCTTCATCTGGTGGAGGAGGCGAATGAGCGCTGAGAGCGAGCCGACGCTGAGCACGGCGCCGGCCGCGGGGCTGGACGACGAGACCGCGATGCGTCTGCTCCGTGACGGACGGCTGGATGTGGCGGGTCGCCTGGTCGAGGCGACCAACATGACGCTTTACTGCTCGGTCCGGCTCGGCGGGCTCGCGGCGGCCTGTGTGTACAAGCCGGTACGGGGGGAGCGCCCGCTCTGGGACTTCCCCGACGGGACCCTGGCCGCCCGCGAGGTCGCCGCCTACGAGGTCTCCGCGGCGATCGGCTGGCGGATCGTGCCACCCACCGTCTACCGGGACGGCCCGTTCGGCCCGGGAATGTGCCAGCTCTGGATCGACACCGACCCCGAGATCGACCTGATGGTGCTGATCCGCAGTCGCCAGCCCTCGCTGCGGCGGATGGCCGTCTTCGACGCCGTCGTCAACAACGCCGACCGCAAGGGTGGCCACCTGCTGCCGCTCGCCGACGGCCATGTCTACGGGGTCGATCACGGGGTCTCCTTCTCCGCCGAGGACAAGCTCCGCACCGTGCTCTGGCAGTGGCGCGGCAAGCCCCTGTCCCGCGAGGCCATGAACGTCCTGACCCGCCTCGAACGCGACCTGGAGCAGGGGCGGCTCGGCCGCCGCCTCCGAGAACTCCTCACCCTCCCCGAGGTCGAGGCGACCTGGTCGCGGGTCCGCAGGCTTCTCGACGCCGGCCTGCACCCCCTCCCCTCCAAGGAGTGGCCGGCGATCCCGTGGCCGCCGATCTGAGCCCCCGGCTGGCAGGTGCCGTGACCTCGGACTCCTTGCCGGTGAAGGACCCCGCTCCGCGCCCGCTCGCGGCGGAGGCGTAGCCTCCGGGCATGTGCACGGTTGTCGTCAGCATCGATCCGAGCGCCGAGATCCCCCTGATCGTGGTCGGGGTGCGTGATGAGTTCACCGGCCGTCCCTGGGTTCCGCCGGCGGGACACTGGCACAAGGACCGGCCCGGCCTGATCGGCGGTCGAGACCTTCAGGGCGGCGGTACCTGGCTGGCCGTCGACCCCCGGGCCAGGAGGGTCGGGGCCCTTCTCAACGGGCACGGCGTGCTCGCCCCGGAGGAGACGCGCCGCTCACGCGGTGACCTCCCGCTCCTGGCGGCCGCCGGAGGCCGGCCGGTGGAGAGCGACCTTGACCGCTATGACCCCTTCCACCTGCTGCGCGCCGATCCCACCGGGGCCTGCCTGTGGCACTGGGATGGGGCCGTGCTGGAGCGAGACGTCCTTCCTCCGGGAACCCACATGATCGTCAACAGCGGCTGGGAACGCGGTGAGGAGAACGAGCGCGTCGCGTTCTTCCGCCCCCTGTTCGCAAAGGCCGGCCGTCCCACGAAACTCGACGGCCCCTGGGAGGAGTGGCGGGAACTCGCCACCGGGGCGGGGATTCCCCCTGAGGACCTCCGGTCCATGATCATTCATCATGAGCTGCCCGACGGGCGGATCTTCGGCTCTCTCTCCGTCACCCTGCTCGCCCTGGCGCCGGGCGGCGTCCGCTACGACTTCACCGCCGCCCCCCGTGATCCGGGCGCCTTCCGTGAAGTCCGCACGGAATGATCTGGGCACCTCGCGGAGTTGAGACGAATGCCTCTGTATCCGCCACCCCGAGCTGATCGGGGTGGTCTGTCTGCTCGATAGGCTCACTTTATGAGATCGTGGTCTGCGCCGAAGGTTCCTCGGCTTCCCGGTGCCGGTGTCCCGCTGCGGCTTTTCGACACCGCTGTGCGAGATGTCGTCCCGACAAAGCCGGGTCCCACGGCACGGATGTACGTCTGCGGCATCACGCCCTACGACGCCACCCATCTGGGCCACGCCAACACCTACCTCGCCTTCGACCTGGTCAACCGGGCCTGGCGAGATGCCGGGCACGAGGTGCACTTCACCCAGAACGCCACGGATGTTGACGACCCCCTGCTGGAACGCGCGGAGCAGACCGGCATCGACTGGCGTGACCTCGCCGAGCGCGAGATCGAGCTGTTCCGGTCGGACATGGAGGCGCTGCGCATCCTCCCGCCGCGCGACTACATCGCCGTGACCGAGGTGATCGACCAGGTCGCGGCCCTGATCGAGTTGTTGCGTGACAAGGGCGCCACCTACGACCTGGAGGGTGACGTCTACTTCGACGTGGCCGCGGCCCCCAAGTTCGGTGCCGTCTCCGGTTACCCGGAGGAGCAGATGCTCGCCCTGTTCGGCGAGCGCGGAGGGGACCCGGACCGCCCGGGCAAGAAGCACCCGCTCGACTGGCTGCTCTGGCGTGCGGAGCGCCCGGGGGAGCCGTCCTGGCCCTCGCCGTTCGGTCAGGGAAGGCCCGGCTGGCACATCGAGTGCACCGCGATCGCTCTGGCGAACCTGTCCAGTGGTTTCGACGTCGCCGGTGGGGGCTCCGACCTGATCTTCCCGCACCACGAGTGCGGCGCCCACGAGGGCCACGTGGCGTGTGGCGAGTGGCCTTTCGCCAAGGCCTACGTGCACGCGGGCATGGTCGCCCTGGACGGCGAGAAGATGTCCAAGTCGAAGGGCAACCTGGTCTTCGTCTCCCACCTGCGCGGGGAGACCGATCCGATGGCCATCCGGCTGGCCCTGCTGGCGCATCACTACCGCTCCGACTGGGAGTGGACCTCCGACCAGCTTGCCTTGGCGGAGGTGCGGCTGGCGCGCTGGCGCTCGGCGGCGGGCCTGCAGACCGGTCCCGACGCCGGTGTCGTGCTCGACAGGGTCCGTGCCCGGATGGCCGACGACCTGGATGCCCCCGGCGCCCTCGCGGTCATCGACGACTGGGCCGAGCGTGCCCTGTCGGAGGGCGGCAGCGACCCGGGCGCGCCGCTCCTTGTCGGGCGGATCGCGGACGTGCTGCTCGGAGTCGCGCTCTGAAGGCGGGGTGTCCGGCCCTCTCTGGCGCTGCCCGGGGCTCTCGGCCGCGTTGAGAGCCGCCCTGCCCGCTCTGAGGCCAGTGCTCTTCGGGTGACCGCCTGGAGAGCACTCCCCGGCGGTGGAGCAGGGGCCGGAAAATGACTGAGCCCGCACCGCTTGCGCGGTGCGGGCTCAGCCCGAAGCCTTTGAGGTCAAACCAGGTCAGATGAGCTCGACCTTGTCGGCCTGCGGGCCCTTCTGGCCCTGCGTGGTGACGAAGCTGACACGCTGGTTCTCCTCCAGGCTGCGGTAGCCGCTGGAGTTGATAGCCGAGTAGTGCACGAAGACATCGGCGGTGCCGTCATCCGGTGCGATGAATCCGAAGCCCTTTTCGGCGTTGAACCACTTAACGGTGCCCTCAGACAAAACTACTTCTCCTCATTGGGAGCCTCACCGAACCACCAGGTCGGCGGCACGGGGCTGCGTTGCGGACCCTACCATGCACCCGCGGAAACCATCCGGAGAAACTGTAACGTCCGCTGTCGGCGGACTTCTCATAAGCACTTGAGATGATAAGGCTAAGCTGAGAACTACGACTGCAACTGCAACACTCTATCGGACAGTTGTGAGGCGTGCAAGTCAAGAGATCGAGGCGAGGAAGCGTTCCCGCTCCTCCTCGGGGAGGCGGTCGATGAAGAGGGTGCCGTCGAGGTGATCGGCCTCGTGCTGGAGAACGCGGGCCAGCATGCCCAGGGCCCGGACGGTGACGGGTTTGCCGAACATGTCACGACCGCGGGCCGTGACCATGTAGGAGCGTTCCAGTGGCCACCAGTGGCCGGGGGCGGACAGGCACGCCTCGTCGGCCACGATCCTTCGCTCGGACAGTTCCAGGCGCGGGTTGACCAGGTGGCCGGACTTGCCGTCCAACTCGTAGACGACGACCCTGAGCGGGACGCCGATCTGCGGGGCGGCGAGTCCCGCGCGGCCCGTGCCGGCACGCATCGTGGCCTGGAGCGACTTCACCAGGACGCGCAACGCGCGGTCGAAGGTGGTCACAGGCTCGGCCACCGTGCGCAGCACGGGATCGTCGAACAGTCGGATCGGCTGGACGGCCACGCGCACTCCCCGAGGCGGATGAATCGGCACCGGTGACGGTTCCCGTTGTCGCACCGGCTCAACCATTGCCGTTACTTGTGAGTGTGCTTCGGTGGGCGCGCTCCGACCGGCCCACGCCTTACCGCATCTCCGGGCGGCGTGACCGTGAGCGCGATCACACTCCAGGAGCCGGCCGCGCCGCTGCCCTGGGGGCCCGGGATCGTGACAGAGCGTGTTCGTGACCGAACGGTCGCCGGCTTCCCGCACCTTCCGGGTTTCCGGAGTGTTGCGAGTGTGCGGCGTGTGCATTGCGTATTTCCAGGGTTAGTTACGTGTAACCGGTGCACCATCACAGACAGTGAATGTGCGTAACGCCGCCCTCCTAGTTTCGGGGATCGAAGCCCCCCGAAACCACAGGAGGACAGACGATGAGGCCCTGGATCAGCGACTGGCGGCCCGACGATCCGGATTTCTGGCAGGAGCACGGCCGGAAGGTGGCCAGGCGGAACCTGGTCTTCTCCATCTTCGCCGAGCACCTCGGGTTCACGCTGTGGACCGTCTGGAGCATCGTGGCCGTGCAACTCGGCTCCTACGACTTCTCCACCGACCAGCTCTTCTGGATCGTCGCCCTGCCCAACCTGGTCGGCTCGGCGCTGCGCATCCCGTACACCTTCGCCCCGGCCAGGTTCGGCGGCCGGAACTTCACGGTGGTCAGCGCTCTGCTCCTGCTCGTGCCCGCGGTGCTGCTGGCCGTCGCGGTCGGCGACCCCGGCACCCCCTACTGGGTGTTCCTCGCCATCGCGGCCACGGCGGGGCTGGGCGGCGGCAACTTCGCCTCCAGCATGGCCAACATCACCCACTTCTATCCCCGGGACAGGCAGGGGGCCGCGCTCGGGCTCAACGCGGCCGGCGGCAACATCGGGGTCAGTTCCGTCCAACTTCTCATGCCGTTGGTGATCGGGGCGTTCGGGCTGGCCGCCGCGGGGCTGTTCTGGATTCCCTTCATCCTGGCCGCCGCGGTGGGCGCCTACTTCTTCATGGACAACCTGACCTCGGCCAAGGCCAGTCCCGCGGACCAGTTGAAGGTCGTCGGCCGGGTCCAGACCTGGATCATGTCAGTCCTGTACATCGGTACGTTCGGCTCCTTCATCGGCTACTCCACCGCGTTCCCGCTGCTCATCAAGAGCCAGTTTCCCGAGCAGGCCTCGCTGGTCTGGCTGGCCTTCCTCGGCCCGCTGCTCGGCTCCCTGGTCCGCCCGATGGGCGGCTGGCTGTCGGACCGGCTCGGCGGGGCGCGGGTGACGTTCGTCAACTTCGCCGCGATGGCGGGCGCGGCGGTGCTGGTCTGGCAGGGGCTGTCCCAGCGCGGCTTCGCGCTGTTCTTCTGTGCCTACATGCTCCTGGTCGCCACCACCGGTATCGGCAACGGCTCCACCTACCGGATGATTCCGGCGATCTTCCGGGCCAAGGCGGTCGCGGGCGTCACCCCGGGCACGGCCGCTCACGACGCCGCCGTGGCCGTCGGGAAGCGGGACGCCTCCGCGGCCATCGGAATCATCTCCGTGATCGGTGCCTTCGGCGGGTTCTTCATCAACCGCGGATTCGGCAGCTCCATCGCCGCGACCGGCGGGGCGGGGGCCGCACTGGCCTCCTTCGCCTCCTTCTACCTGGTGTGCGCGGTCATCACCTGGGCCTGTTACCTGCGTGCCGCAGGCAGTGCGCCGAGCCTGGCGGCGGCCCGGGTGTGAGCGCCGGCCAGGCCCGGCACCCGCCGTGCTCACATCCGGCACCGGCCGGGCCGACGGATAACTCACATCCACCTCATTGCGAATGTGAACACGGTTAGTGGCTTGTAGCACATCGGTAACAGGGGAGACCTCACGGTGAAACCGCCTGAAAGCACCATCGGACCCATGCCGGTCTCACTTCCCCCCCAGACACCTGTGAAGGGTGGGACGGCGACGCACTGCCCCTACTGCGCTCTGCAGTGCGGCATGAACGTCGCGGTGGACGAGACCGTCACGATCACTCCGCGTCACGACGTCCCGGCCAATGCGGGAGGACTGTGCCAGAAGGGCTGGACCGCCGGTGAGCTTCTCACCGGCGAGCGGCTGACCACCCCGCTGTTGCACGGCGAGGAGGTCGGCTGGGACGAGGCGCTCGGCTTTGTCGCCGACCGGATACGTGCCGTCCAGGCCGAACACGGCCCCGACGGCGTGGCCGTGTTCGGCGGCGGCGGCCTCACCAACGAGAAGGCGTACCTGCTCGGCAAGTTCGCCCGGGTGGTGTTGCGGACCAGCCAGATCGACTACAACGGCCGGTTCTGCATGTCCTCGGCCGCCGCGGCCACCAACCGAGCCTTCGGGATGGACCGTGGTCTGCCCTTCCCGATCACCGACCTCGCCCGCGCCGACGCGGTCCTGATCGCGGGCGGAAACGTGGCCGAGACCATGCCGCCGTTCGTCCGTCACCTCACCGCGATGCGCGCGGCGGGCGGCCGGCTGATCGTCATCGACCCGCGGGTCACCGCGACCGCCCGGCAGGCCGACCTGCACCTGCAGCCGACCCCCGGCACCGACCTGGCTCTGGCCCTGGGCCTGCTGCACATCGTGGTCGCCGAAGGTGATGTCGACGAGGCATACGTGGCCGCCAGGACGAGCGGGTTCGACGCGGTCCGCACCTCGGTCGCGGCCTGGTGGCCCGAGCGAGTGGAACGGATCACCGGTGTGCCGGTCGCCCGGATGCGCGCCGCGGTCGCGATCCTCGCGGGCGCGAGCCGGGCGGCGATCCTCACCGGGCGCGGCGCCGAGCAGCACGCCAAGGGCACCGACACCGTCAGCGCGTTCGTCAACCTCGCGCTCGCCCTCGGGCTGCCGGGGCGCGAGGGGTCGGGTTACGGCTGTGTCACCGGGCAGGGCAACGGGCAGGGAGGCCGCGAGCACGGGCAGAAGGCCGACCAGCTCCCCGGCTACCGCAGGATCGATGATCCGGCGGCCCGCGCCCACGTCGCCGCCGTGTGGGGCGTCGACCCCGATGACCTGCCGGGACCCGGCCGCTCCGCCTACGAACTGCTGGACGCGCTCGGCACCGGCGGCGGCCCCCGGGCGCTGCTGCTGTTCGGCTCCAACCCGCTGGTCTCCGCGCCGCGTGCCGGGCACGTCGCCGAGCGGCTCGG
This sequence comes from Streptosporangium sp. NPDC002544, assembly GCF_040295965.1. Taxonomy (NCBI): domain Bacteria; kingdom Bacillati; phylum Actinomycetota; class Actinomycetes; order Streptosporangiales; family Streptosporangiaceae; genus Streptosporangium; species Streptosporangium sp. NPDC002544. The sequence continues at coordinate 192,163 of NZ_JBEOWJ010000011.1, forward strand.
CTCACTGGACCTGCTCGTGGTCTCGGACCTGGTCCTGTCGGAGACCGCCGCGATGGCCGACGTCGTGCTGCCCACCACCCAGTGGGCCGAGGAGAGCGGCACCATGACGAATCTGGAAGGCCGGGTGCTGCTCCGCCGCCAGGCGGCCGCCCCGCCGTCAGGGGTGCGGAGCGACCTTGAGATTCTCCGGGGGCTCGCCACGAGACTGCGCGGGACAGCCGGAGCCGAGGGTTTCCCCGCCGATCCGCGCGAGGTCTTCGATGAGCTCCGCCGGGCCTCGGCAGGTGGGATCGCCGACTACGCCGGCATCACCTATGAGCGGATCGCCGCCGAGACCGGGGTGTTCTGGCCCTGCCCGGCCGAGGATCACCCGGGTACTCCCCGGCCTTTCCTGGACGGCTTCGCCACGCCCGACGGGCGCGCCCGGTTCGTGCCGGTCGAGCACCGTCCGCCCGAGGAGGACGTCGACCCGGAGTATCCGCTCCATCTCACGACGGGACGGGTGCTCGCGCACTACCAGAGCGGTGCGCAGACCCGGCGGATCGCCACACTGAACATGGCGGCACCCGAGGCGTTCGTGGAACTCCACCCCGACCTCGCCGAGCACCTGGACGTGGCCCCGGGGGAGATGCTGCGGGTGGTCAGCCGGCGCGGCGCGACCGAGGCGCCGGCCAGGGTCAATCCGGCGATCCGGCAGGACACCGTGTTCATGCCGTTCCACTGGCCGGGCGTCAACCTGCTCACCAACCCCGCGCTGGACCCGGTGTCGAGGATGCCGGAGTTCAAAGTCTGCGCGGTCAGAGTGGAGCGTGCCGGATGACCCGGATCGTGGTCGTGGGCAACGGGATGGCGGGCGCCCGTCTGGTGAGCGAGATCCGTGCCCGTGACCGGCACGTCGGGCTGACCGTGTTCGGGGCCGAGGAGTCGCAGCCCTACAACCGCGTGCTGCTGTCGAACGTCGTGGCCGGGACGATGCCGCCCGACCAGGTGCGATTACTCGACCCGGCCTGGTACGCCGATCATTCGGTGACGGCGCTGCCCGGGGTCGAGGTGACCGCCGTGGACCGGGAGAACCGGGCCGTGCTCACCGCCACGGGCAGGCGCGAGCCGTACGACGTCCTCGTGCTGGCGACAGGCAGCGAGGCGGTCGTGCCGCCGGTACCGGGTGCGGCGGGCAGGGCCGTCACGTTCCGCACGATGGACGACTGCCGGAGGATCCTGCGGGCCGCCGGCGCGGCGCGGCACGCCGTGGTGATCGGAGGTGGTCTGCTCGGAGTCGAGGCGGCGCGTGGCCTGGCCGGGCGCGGCCTGCCGGTGACGCTGCTGCATCTGGCCGGGCACCTGATGGACCGTCAGCTGGACGCCGAGGCCGGGCTGGTGCTCGGCCAGACCCTGGGCACGCTGGGGGTGAGGACCAGGACCGGCGTCGTGGTCGAGGAGATCCTCGACGACGGTGTGCGGCTCGCGGGAGACGAGACGGTCGAGGCCGATCTGGTGGTGCTCGCCTGCGGGGTCCGCCCGGTGACCGGGCTGGCTCGCGAGGCCGGGCTGGAGGTGGCGCGCGGGATCGTCGTCGACGACGAGATGCGCACCGACGACCCGTCGATCTTCGCGATCGGCGAGTGCGCCGAGCACCGGGGCAGGGTCTACGGGCTGGTCGCGCCCGCCTGGGAGCAGGCCGCGGTGGTCGCCGACATCGTCACGGGAGCCGACAAGGCCGCCCGATACCGGGGATCGCGGCTGGTGACCCGGTTGAAGGCCAGGAGCGTGGAACTGGCCGCGATGGGCGAGACGCACCTGACCGAGGACGACGCAGAGGTCGTGCGGTTCAGCCACCGGGCGGCGGGCACCTACCGCAAGCTCGTCATCCGCGACGGCCGCCTGGTCGGCGTGATCCTCCTCGGTGAGACGTCGGCGGTGGGCAACCTCACCCAGTTGTTCGACCGGGGCGGGCCGCTGCCGGGAGACCGGGCCGGTCTGCTCTTCCCCGGTCTGCAGGGCAACGCGGTAGCCGAGAGCCCGGTCAGGATGCCGGACGCGGCGAAGGTCTGCCAGTGCAACGACGTGACCAAGGGGCAGATCAGGGCCTGCTGGGAGTCGGGCGCCAGGGACGTCGCGGCCGTGGCCGCCGCCACCCGCGCCACCACCGGCTGCGGCGGCTGCCGCGACGCGGTCGAGGGCATCGTCGGCTGGCTCTGCGAGCAGGAAGGAGTCTCGGCGTGACCGGCGCTGGAGGCGGGGGAACGGCCGGGCGCCGGACGGACACGGAGCCGCCCCGCCCGGTGAGCGGGACGATCCATCGGGGACGGGCAGACGAAGCGGACGGAAGGGCGAGCGCGATCATGTCACGACTTGTCGTGGTGGGAAACGGACCGACATCGCACCGGCTGGTCGAGGCCCTGGTCGCCAAGGGGTTCACGGGCCGGATCACGGTGCTGGGGGAGGAGCCCAGACCGGCCTACGACCGGGTGGCGCTGACCTCCTACCTGGCGGGCAGAAGCGTTGAGGATCTCACCTACCCGGTGCCGGAGGGGGTCGTGCCGCGCCTGTCGTCCAGGGTCGTCGACATCGACAGGCGGACGAAGGAGGTCATCACCGCGGACGGCCATCGCGAGCCGTACGACGTGCTGGTGCTGGCCACCGGGTCCAGCCCGTTCGTGCCGCCGGTGCCGGGCAGGGAACTGGACGGCTGCTTCACCTACCGCACGATCGACGATCTCGACGCGATCAGGGAGGCCGCCTCGGCCGCCACGAGCGGCGTCGTGGTCGGCGGCGGGCTGCTGGGGCTGGAGGCCGCCGACGCCCTGCGTGGCCTGGGCCTGTCGACGCACGTGGTGGAGATGGGCGGCTGGCTCATGCCCCGCCAGGTCGACGAGGGCGGCGGCGCGGTGCTGCGCGGTCACGTGGAGGGGCTCGGCCTGAGGGTGCACACCGAGGCGGGTGTGCAGGAGATCGTCGCGGGCCCGGACGGGCGGGTGGCGGGCCTGGTCAAGCCGGACGGGGAGACCGTCGAGGCGCAGATCGTGGTCTTCTCCGCCGGGGTCAGGCCCCGTGACGAGCTGGCCAGGCAGGCCGGCCTGGAGGTTGGCGGGCGCGGTGGGATCGTCGTGGACGATCGGATGCGCACCGCCGACCCGGCGATCTACGCGATCGGCGAGTGCGCGTCGCACGAGGGCGTGGTCTACGGGCTGGTCGGCCCCTGCTTCACGATGGCCGAGGTCGCCGCCGACCGCATCCTCGGCGGCGGGGCGGTCTTCACCCGTGCGGATCTCTCCACCAAGCTCAAACTGCTCGGTGTGGAGGTCGCCCAGTTCGGCGCCATGGACGGCGCGCTGGACGTGACCTTCATGGATCCGGTGGGCGGGGTCTACCAGAAGCTGTTCGTCAGCGACGACGCGCGCACCCTGCTCGGCGGGATCTGCGTCGGCGACGCCACCCCGTACAACACCCTGAAGCCCTTCGTCGGCCGCGATCTGCCGGGATCGCCGAGCGAGCTGCTGTTCAGCGGTGGCCCGGCGAGCGTGGAGCTTCCCGACGACGCGCAGGTCTGCTCCTGCAACAACGTCACCAAGGGCCAGGTGCGCGCCGCCGTCGCCGAGCACGGCCTCACCGACGTCGCCGGGATCAAGGGCTGCACCCGCGCGGGCACCACCTGCGGCAGCTGCGTCCCGATGCTCAACCAGATTCTCGTCAAATCGGGCGTCGAACTCTCCAAGGCTCTGTGCGAGCACTTCGCGTACAGCAGGGCGGAGCTGTTCGACATCGTCCGGGTGCGCGCCATCACGACGTTCTCCCAGCTGATCGCCGAGCACGGCACCGGGCGCGGTTGTGACGTGTGCAAGCCGGTGGTCGCCTCGATCCTCGCCTCGCTCGGCGGCGGCCACATCCTCGACGGAGAGCAGGCCGCCCTGCAGGACACCAACGATCACTTCCTGGCCAACATCCAGCGCAACGGCACCTACTCGGTGGTGCCGCGCGTCCCCGGTGGGGAGATCACCCCGGACGGGCTCATCGTGATCGGCGAGGTGGCCCGCGACTTCGGCCTGTACACCAAGATCACTGGCGGGCAGCGGATCGACCTGCTCGGGGCCCGCGTGGAGCAACTTCCGCTGATCTGGAAGCGCCTGGTGGACGCGGGCTTCGAGTCCGGGCACGCGTACGGCAAGGCGCTGCGCACCGTGAAGTCCTGCGTGGGCTCGGCCTGGTGCCGGTACGGCGTGCAGGACGCCGTCGGCCTGGCCATCGCGCTGGAGCTGCGCTACCGGGGGCTGCGCTCGCCGCACAAGCTGAAGTCGGCGGTCTCCGGCTGCGCCCGCGAGTGCGCCGAGGCCAGGGGCAAGGACTTCGGCGTCATCGCCACCGAGCGAGGCTGGAACCTCTACGTGGGCGGCAACGGCGGCTTCAGCCCGCGCCACGCCGACCTGTTCGCCTCCGATCTGGGCACCGAGGAACTGGTCCGCGTCATCGACCGGTTCCTGATGTTCTACATCCGTACCGCCGACCGCCTGCAGCGCACCTCCGCCTGGCTGGAGGCACAGGGGCCGGCCTACGTCAGGGAGGTCGTCCTGGAGGACTCCCTCGGGATCTGCGCCGACCTGGAGGCGCAGATGGAGCGGCATGTGGCCGGCTACGCCGACGAGTGGCGCGCCACGATCGAGGACCCGGAGAGGCTACGGCGGTTCGTCTCCTTCATCAACGCCCCCGGCACACCGGACCCCTCGATCGCCTTCGAACCCCAGCGTGACCAGGTGAGACCGGTCCTCATCCCACTGGAGGTGGTCCGTTCCTGACCAGCCGCCCCCATGTCCCACATCCCCCGCCGGCGCGCTGGGAGGCCCGCTCCGGCCCGCCACCGCCGACATCCCGAGGAGAGGCACTCACCGATGACCGCCCTGAGCGAAGAGCTGGAGCAGGCCGGCTGGACGCCGGTCTGCTCCTACCCGGACCTGCTGCCCGAGCGTGGCGTGTGCGCGCTCGTCGGCGGTCGTCAGATCGCGCTGTTCCGTGCCTTCGACGGCACCCTGTTCGCGATCGGCAACCGTGACCCGTTCAGCGGTGCCCACGTCCTGTCCCGCGGGATCATGGGCACCAGGGCCGGCGAGCCGGTGGTGGTCTCCCCCATGCACAAGCAGGCTTTCTCCCTTGCGACGGGGGTGTGCCTGGACGATCCCGCGACGGCCGTGCCGACCTACCCGGTCCGCCTCACCGGCGAAACGGTGGAGGTGGGCACGGGGTGAGCCCGCAGGCGGCCGGATACCTGAAGAAGATCAAGCGAGGAGTGGTGAACGACAGATGAGCATCGCCGTTCTGGACAGCCCCGTCGACTCTCCCGAGACCGCGCCCGACGCGCTGGCCGGGTTCACGATCGGGGTCACCGCCACCCGGCGGCGTGAGGAGTTCTGCGCGCTGCTGGAACGCAGGGGCGCCAGGGTGGTGCGCGCCCCCGCGATCCGCCTGGTACCCCTGGCCGAGGACGCCGACCTGCTGGCCGCGACGCGGGCCGGCCTGTCCGCCCCGATCGACGACGTGGTGGTCACCACCGGCGTCGGCTTCCGGGGATGGATGGCCGCCGCCGAGGGCTGGGGGCTGGCGGGCGACCTCGCCGAGCACCTGACCTCCGCACGGCTGCTGACCCGCGGGCCCAAGGCCCGCGGCGCGGTCAGGGCCGCCGGGCTGAACGACCACTGGACCCCGTCCACGGAGTCGTGCGAGGAGGTCAAACAGCACCTCCTGGCCCAGGACCTGCGCGGCCGCCGCATCGCCGTGCAGCTGCACGGGGAGCCGCTGACCGGCTTCGTGGCCGCACTGCGCGAAGCCGGCGCGGAGGTCATCGAGGTGCCGGTCTACCGGTGGCTGCCCTACCGGGACGTGTCGCCGCTGCGCCGCCTGGTCAGCCAGGCGATCTCCGGCGGGGTGGACGCGGTGGCCTTCACCAGTGCCCCGGCCGTGCTGGCCATGCTCAACTCGGCCCGCGCGGACGGCCTGGAGGACGCACTGGTCGCGGCCTTCGCGGGGCCGGTCGTCGCCGCCTGCGTGGGCCCGGTCACCGCCGGGCCCCTGGAGGCACGCGGGGTGCCCACCGTGCAGCCCGAGCGCTCCCGCCTGGGCACGCTGGCCCGTACCCTCGCCAGGCACCTGCCCGAGCACAGCGTCACCCGCCTGGTCGCGGGCGGCCACCGGCTGGAGATCCGCGGTCACGCCGTCGCGGTGGACGGCGAGCTGAAGCCGCTGCCGCCGGCGCCGATGGCGGTGCTCAAGCGCCTGGCCGACAAACCCGGGCACGTGGTGGCCCGCTCCGACCTGCGGACGGTGCTCCCCGGCGGCCCGTCGCGGGACTCGGCCGAGCACGCGGTCGAGATGGCCATCACCCGCCTGCGCCGGGCGCTCGGCCCCTCGGGAATCGTCGAGACGGTCGTCAAACGCGGTTACCGCCTGGCCTGCGACCGGGGCGAAGGCCTGTGACGACGCTGGTCCTCGCCGGGCACGGGACGCGCAGCGCGAGGGGGGAGGAGACCCTGGCCGGTCTGCGTGACCTGGTACGCGAGGGCCGCCGGGGAACGCGCGTCGAGCAGGCGTTCCTGGAGATCAGCTCACCCCCGCTGGCCGACGTGCTCGCCCGCGTGCCCGGCCCTGTCGTGGTGGTCCCGCTGCTGCTGGCGGGCGGCTACCACGTCCACATCGACCTGCCCGCGGTGGTGGCCGCGGCCAGGCCGGACGCCACGGTGACGGCCCCGCTGGGGCCGCATCCGCTGCTCGCGGCCGTGCTCGCCAGACGACTGGCCGCCGCGGGGCTGAGGGCGGCGGACTCGGTGATCCTGGGAGCCGCGGGGTCGTCCGACCCCGCGGCGCTGGCCGACGTGCGGGCGGCGGCCCGGCTGCTTTCGGTCCGGCTCTCCCGCCCCGTCACCGCGGCCTTCGCCGCCACGGGCACCCCCTCGATCGCCGAGGCCCTGGAGCGGCTGCGCTCAGGACCCGCGCCGCGGATCGCGCTCGCCTCCTACCTCCTGGCCCCGGGCTTCTTCCAGGACCGTCTGGAGGCGTCCGGCGCCGACCTGGTCGCCGCCCCCCTGGGGGTGGACGCCGACCTGGCCGCGCTGGTGTGGGCCCGGTTCGACCAGGCGTGCCCGGCACCGGTGACCTTGGACTCGGGCCGGAGGCGCCTGGCCTCCGCGCGCCCGGTCCTGGCGGAGAGGAACGGCCGGTGGTGACCGCCGGCCGCGGGCTCAGCCGTCGGAGTCGCGGTCGCGCCGGCGCAGGTAGCGCTCGAACTCGGCGGCGATGGCGTCACCACTGGCCTCGGGCAGCTCGGCGGCGTCCTTGCGCTCCTCCAGCTCCTTGACGTACTCGGCGACCTCGCTGTCCTGAGAGGCCAGCTCGTCGACGCCGTGCTCCCAGGCCCGGGACTCCTCGGCCAGCTCGCCCAGCGGCATCGGGATGTCGAGCAGGTCCTCCATCCGGCTGAGCAGTGCCATGGTGGCCTTCGGGTTGGGGGGCTGGGCCACGTAGTGCGGCACCGAGGCCCACAGCGACACGGCGTGCAGCCCGGCCGCGCCCAGGGACTGCTGGAGCACGCCGACGATGCCGGTCGGTCCCTCGTAGCGGCTCAGCTCCAGGTTGATCGCCCTGGCCAGCCCCTCGTCGGTCGCCGATCCCACGATCGGCACCGGACGGGTGTGCGGCGAGTCGTTGAGCAGCGCGCCGAGCAGAACCGCCAGCTCGACCCCCAGCTCCCGGCAGATCAGGACGATCTCCTCGCAGAAAGCGCGCCAGCGCATGTTGGGCTCGATGCCGCGGAGCAGCACCACGTCGCGGTCGACGCCCGGCGGCCTGGCCACCGACAGCTTCGTGGTCGGCCAGGTGATGGAGCGCGTCAGCCCCTCGCCCATCTCGACGATCGGGCGGGTCACCTGGAAGTCGTAGTACTCCTCGGGGTCCAGGGAGATCAGCGGGGTCGCCTTCCACTCGCCCTCGAGGTGCGCGATCACTCCGCTCGAGGCCTCGCCCGCGTCGTTCCACCCCTCGAACGCGGCGATCATCACCGGGTCGACGAGCTCGGGCAGACCTTCGATCTCGATCACGCGCCCCCTCCTTCGCACCGCACCGTCCTATCCGGCTAAGCCTATGCCGTGAGGGGGCCTTCACGTCACCTTCCGGATGTGGTGTGGACGATCAGGACGTCGCAGCCCGCGCGCTGGGACACGCCGGACGGCACCGAGCCGAGCAGACGCCCCGCCAGGCTGTTGAGCCCCCGGTTGCCGACGACCACGAGATCGGCCCCGCGCCTGCCGGCGAGCGACACCAGCACGTCCACCGCGTCACCCTCCTCAGCGGCCAGTTCGATCGTCCGGGCGCCCGCGGCGACCGCGTGCTCCCGGGCGGCGCGCAGGGCGTCGTCCGCCGGGGTGGAGCCGGTCACCTTGTAGGAGAGGTCGCCGAGGACGTCGGCGGCGGCGTTGCGGTCGCGCTCGCGCATGGGGGAGTAGGCGCAGGCCAGGATCAGGTCGGCGCCGGTGGCGGCGGCGAGGGAGGCGGCCGAGGAGACCGCGCCGAAGGAGGAGGTGGAGCCGTCGGTGCCGACAAGGACGGTGCGGTAGGTCGCCATCGGTGCCTCACAGGGGTGGCCGTGTTAATTGGACAGGAAGTTCAATTGCTGTCGGCAACAATAACGGCCATGCGGATCCCAGTACTCTTGTCTCATGACAAGCACCCCGTCTTTCCGTGAAGTCCTGGCCGAGCGCGTGATGGTCGCCGACGGGGCCATGGGGACGATGCTTCAGGCCCACGACGTCACCCTGGACGACTTCCAGGGCCACGAGGGCTGCAACGAGGTGCTCAATGTCACCCGCCCCGACATCGTCCGCGCCGTGCACGAGGCCTACTTCGAGGTGGGGGTCGACTGCGTCGAGACCAACACCTTCGGGGCCAACCTTTCGGCTCTCGGTGAATACGACATCTCCGAACGGGTCTTCGAGTACTCGGAGGCCGGTGCCCGCGTCGCCCGGCAGGCGGCCGACGCCTGGTCCACCCCCGAGCGGCCGCGCTTCGTGCTCGGCTCCATCGGCCCCGGCACCAAGCTCCCGACTCTCGGGCACAAGCCGTACGCCGTGCTGCGCGACGCCTACTACGACAACGCCGCGGGGCTGGTCGGCGGTGGCGCCGACGCCCTGATCATCGAGACCTCCCAGGATCTGCTCCAGGTCAAGGCGGCGGTGATCGGCGCACGCCGGGCCATCGCCGACGCCGGCCGGGACGTGCCGATCATCGCCCAGGTGACCATCGAGACCAACGGCGCGATGCTGCTGGGCTCGGAGATCGGCGCGGCACTGACCGCGATCGAGCCGCTCGGCGTCGACGTGATCGGCCTGAACTGCGCGACCGGTCCCGCCGAGATGAGCGAGCACCTCCGCTACCTGGCCCGCCACGCCCGGGTCCGCCTCTCGTGCATGCCCAACGCCGGACTGCCCGTGCTGACCTCCGATGGCGCCTACTACCCGCTGAGCCCCGAGGAACTGGCCTCGGCGCACGAGAACTTCACCCGCGACTACGGCCTCTCCCTCGTCGGCGGCTGCTGCGGTACCACGCCCGAGCACCTGCGCCGGGTCGTCGAGAGGGTACGCGGGCAGGAGACGGCCCCGCGCCGGCCCCGCCCCGAGGCCGGTGCCTCCTCTCTCTACCAGAGCGTCCCCTTCCGCCAGGACATCTCGTACATGGCCATCGGCGAGCGCACCAACGCCGTCGGTTCCAAGGCATTCCGGGAGGCGATGCTCGCCCAGGACTGGGAGGAGTGCGTGGAGATCGCGCGGGCGCAGGCCCGCGACGGCGCGCACATGCTCGACCTCTGCGTCGACTACGTGGGGCGCGACGGCGTGGCCGACATGAAGGAGCTGGCCTTCCGCTTCGCCACCGCCTCCACGCTGCCGATCGTCCTCGACTCCACCGAGCCCGCCGTGCTGGAGGCCGGGCTGCAGATGCTCGGCGGGCGCGCGGTCGTCAACTCGGTCAACTACGAGGAGGGCGACGGCGTCGAGTCGCGCTTCCACAGGAACATGACGCTGGTACGCGAGTACGGCGCGGCCGTGGTGGCCCTGACCATCGACGAGGAGGGCCAGGCGCGCACCGCCGACTGGAAGGTCCGGATCGCGCTGCGCCTCATCGAGGACCTGACCACGAAGTGGGGCATGAACGTCGAGGACATCCTCGTCGACGTGCTCACCTTCCCCATCGCCACCGGCCAGGAGGAGACCAGGCGCGACGCGCTGGAGTCGATCGAGGCGATCAAGGAAATCAAGCGGCACCACCCCGGGGTGCAGACGGTACTGGGCCTGTCGAACGTGTCGTTCGGTCTCAACCCCGCTGCCCGCATCGTGCTCAACTCGGTCTTCCTCAACGAGTGCGTCAACGCCGGCCTCGACGCGGCGATCGTGCACGCCTCCAAGATCCTGCCGATGGCGCGCATCCCCGAGGAGCAGCGCCAGGTCGCCCTGGACATGGTCTACGACCGGCGCAGGGAGGGTTACGACCCGCTGCAGCGGTTCATGGAGCTGTTCGACGGCGTCGACGCCGCGGCTCTCAAGGCGAGCAAGGCCGAGGAACTCGCCGCGCTGCCGCTGTGGGAGCGGCTCAAGCGCCGCATCGTCGACGGCGAGCGCAAGGGCCTGGAGGCCGACCTCGACGAGGCCCTCGCCCAGCGCCCCGCCCTGGAGATCGTCAACGACGTGCTGCTCGACGGCATGAAGACCGTCGGCGAGCTGTTCGGCTCCGGCCAGATGCAGCTGCCGTTCGTGCTCCAGTCGGCCGAGGTGATGAAGACCTCGGTCGCCTACCTGGAGCCGCACATGGACCGGGTCGAGGGCGAGACCAAGGGCCGCATCGTGCTCGCCACGGTCAAGGGCGACGTGCACGACATCGGCAAGAACCTGGTCGACATCATCCTCTCCAACAACGGCTACGAGGTCGTCAATCTCGGCATCAAGCAGCCGGTGTCGGTCATCCTGGAGGCCGCGGAGGAGAAGAAGGCCGATGTCATCGGCATGTCCGGGCTGCTGGTGAAGTCCACGGTGGTCATGAAGGAGAACCTGGAGGAGATGAACTCCAGGGGCATCTCCGACAGGTTCCCCGTGCTGCTCGGCGGGGCCGCGCTGACCCGTGCCTACGTCGAGCAGGACCTCGCGGAACTCTTCCAGGGCGAGGTCCGCTACGCCCGCGACGCCTTCGAGGGACTGCGCCTGATGGACGCCTTCATGGCGGTCAAGCGCGGCGAGAAGGGCGCGAGCCTGCCGCCGCTGCGCGAGCGCCGGGTCAAGACCGGAGCCACGCTGGTCAGGACGCCGGTGGAGGAGCTGCCGGCCCGCTCCGACGTGGCCGTCGACAACGTGGTGCCGGCGGCGCCCTTCCTCGGCGAGCGCGTCATCAAGGGCGTACCGCTCGCGGAGTACGCCGCGTTCCTTGACGAGCGGGCGACGTTCATGGGCCAGTGGGGCCTCAAGGCCGCCCGCGGTGGTGACGGGCCCTCTTACGAGGAACTGGTCGAGACCGAGGGCAGGCCGCGCCTGCGGATGTGGCTGGAGCGGATGCAGACCGAGGGCCTGCTGGAGGCGGCGGTCGTCTACGGCTACTTCCCGTGCGTCAGCGACGGCGACTCGCTGATCATCCTGGACGAGGGGGGCAACGAGCGCACCCGGTTCACCTTCCCGCGCCAGCGCCGCGACCGGCACCTGTGCCTGTCCGACTTCTTCCGCTCCAAGGACTCCGGTGAGGTCGACGTCGTCGCCTTCCAGGTCGCGACGATGGGCAACCGGGTCTCCGAGGCGGCGGCCGAGCTGTTCGCCAAGGACGCCTACCGCGACTACCTGGAGCTGCACGGTCTGTCGGTGCAGCTGACCGAGGCCCTGGCCGAGTACTGGCACGCGCGGGTGCGCACCGAACTGGGCATCGGCGGTGACGAGTCCCTGGAGGACATGCTCAAGGTCAACGTCACGGGCTGCCGCTACTCCTTCGGCTACCCGGCCTGCCCCAACCTGGAGGATCAGGTCCAGCTGATGGGGTTGCTCGACCCGTCCAGAATCGGTGTCGAGCTGTCCGAGGAGTTCCAGCTCCACCCCGAACAGTCGACGTCCGCGCTGATCGTCCATCACCCTGAGGCCAACTACTTCAACGTGTGACCGTCTGCCGGAAGGGCTACAAGGGTATGGAAGCGGTTCTCTTCGACATGGATGGGCTTCTCGTCGACAGCGAGAAGATCTGGTTCCAGGTCGAGACCGAGGTGATGGAGCGGCTCGGCGGCGAGTGGGGGGCCACCCACCAGGAGAACATGGTGGGCGGCTCGATGTCGGCGGCCGTGGCGTACATGCTCCGGGTCTCCGGCGGGAGCGCCGCTCCCGAGGAGGTGGAGAGCTGGATGGTGGAAGGCATGATCTCCAGGCTCGCCGGTGGTGTGGAGATGATGCCGGGCGCCGCCGAACTGCTGGCGGGGGTGCACGGGGAGGGCCTGGCCGCCGCCCTGGTCACCTCCTCGGCACGGCTGATCGCCGAGGCGTGCCTGCGGAGCATCGGCAGGCATCACTTCGACCACGTGGTCACCGGTGACGATGTCGCGAGGAGCAAGCCCGATCCCGAGCCCTACCTGACGGCGGCCCGTCTGCTGGGCGTGGATCCGGCCCGCTGCGTCGCGCTGGAGGATTCCCCGAATGGGGTGACATCGGCTACCGCGGCGGGCTGCCGGGTGGTGGCGGTGCCGAGCGTGCTGCCGATTCCCGGTGCGCCGGGCCGTCTTGTCGTCGAGTCGCTGCATGAGGTCGATGTGGAGGTCCTGCGCTCACTGTCCGCCGGTGCCCGCTGAGCGGCCCCGTCGTCCGGCGGATGGCATGAGGACGGCCGGTGCGCTCCTTTCGGGAGAGCGCCTGTTGGGGATCCTCCCTGATCTTTCATGCGATCCTGGCCGCACCCCCTAGGGGATGATCCCTCCTTGAGAAGGAGGGCCCGTCCCGATCCGACGTGCCAGGATGGATGTCGGATAGGTCAACATGAGGGGCGGTCCGCTGTGTCGTTCAATCAGATCGCGTGGTTGCCGCTCTGCGCCGGGGTCACCGGTGTGGGGCTGGTACTGAGTTTCCTGCTGATGCGGCGCCGTGGCGTCGCGGCGGGGTTACGCGCCGCGGCCTGGTCACTGCTACCCGTCGCCGCCTTTCTGACCGGCGCGCTTCCCACCCTGTGGCAGATCGGCACGGCGATCATCGGTTTCCTCACAGGTCTGGTGTTCAACCCCGTGGTGTGGTCCGGGGTGGCGGTGACCGGACTCGCCGTGGTGCTCTTCCTGGTCTCCGGGTTCCTGCGTGGCCGCCGCCTCAGGGCCGCGGCGTCCTCTGCGTCCTCAGCGCCCCCGGTGTCCTCCGCGCCCTCTGCGCCCGCCGTGGCAGCGGCGGGCCCCGGCGGACGGGGCGGGGCCGCGACGGCCGCCACGCAGCCGTTGCCCAAGCACAAGGCCGCGCCCGCGCCCGCCTCCGGGCCCGCCGCGAAGCCGGCCGCCGACGACGACTTCTCCGATATCGAGGACATCCTCAAGCGTCGCGGGATCGGGTGACGCTGAGTAATCGGCTCATTCCCATGTCACGAATCCAAGACAGAAGCGGAACGGCTTCCGGACATTAGCTCCAAGATCAGAACGAATGAATTTCACGTGAATCACAGTTAAGCCACATAGCGCCCCAGAGGACTGGTCAGCGCAGTTCAGCCCATAGATTCTGCGCACGGGGCCACGAACTACTGGCCCGTAGACTTACGGCGCGCTACCCGACCCGGGAAACGCGTCGACGGACAACGTCGTCTGGGATCCAGGGGGCCAACTGTATGACCGCACCGCTCGATGCCCCCGGTAAGACCACCGAGGTCTCACCGGAGGCAGTGCTCGCGGGAGCGGGCGTGAAGGCCGTCCAAGGCCGCTCGCTCGGGCAGATCGCATGGATGCATCTGAAACGCGACAAGGTCGCGCTCGTCGGTGCCGGCGTGGTCGTTCTGCTGATCGTCATTGCGATCTTCGCTCCGCTGATCGTGGGCCTGCTCGGCCACCCGCCGAACGAGTTCCACCAGGAGATGATCGACACCTCCACCATGACGCCCAAGGGCGGCACGGGCATCAGCGGGGAGTTCCTGTTCGGGGTGGAACCGGTCAACGGTCGTGACCTTTTCAGCAGGGTTATCTACGGAGCGCGGATCTCGCTGCTGATCGCGGTCCTCGCCACCCTGCTCTCGGTGGTCATCGGCACCGTCATGGGCGTGATGGCCGGTTACTTCGGTGGCTGGGCCGACACCCTGATCAGCCGCACGATGGACGTCTTCCTGGCCTTCCCCCTCCTTGTCTTCGCGATGGCCCTGGTCGGTGTCCTCGGCCAGTTCGAGCAGAGCCTCGGGGTGAAGGGCGACACGCTGCGCATCGGCCTGATGATCTTCGTGATCGGTTTCTTCAACTGGCCGTACATCGGCAGGATCATCCGAGGCCAGACACTGTCACTGCGGGAACGCGAATTCGTCGACGCCGCCCGTAGCCTGGGCGCCCGCGGACCGTACATCCTGTTCCGTGAGATCCTGCCGAATCTGATCGCGCCGATTCTTATCTACGCGACGTTGCTCATTCCGACGAATGTCATGTTCGAGGCGGCGCTCTCGTTCCTGGGAGTCGGTATCCAGGCGCCCACGGCGACCTGGGGAGGCATGATCTCGCAGGCGGTGAAGTTCTACAACGTGCCGCATTTCATGTTCTTCCCCGGTATGGCGATTTTCATCACGGTGCTGGCCTTCAACCTCTTCGGCGACGGGCTGCGCGATGCCCTCGACCCGAAATCGTCCCGCTGACCCTCAACCTCCCGTTCTCCTGGAATTAACAAGGGGTGCAAGTAAATGAACAAGAGATCCGCACTGGCCTTCGCGGCCGCGGGTGCCGCTCTCTCCCTGGGGCTCTCCGCCTGTGGCGGCGGCGGCAGCGAGACGAAGCCGGCCGATGGTTCGTCGGCCGCGCCGGCGGCCGCGGACGCGTTCAACGCCGGACTCGAGGCGGTGTTCAACCCTTCTGACAAGAAGGGGGGCGTCCTGAAGATGGCGATCTCCGAGGACTGGGACTCGATTGACCCCGGTGACACCTACTACGCGCTCTCCTGGAACCTTGTCCGGATCTACGGTCGTTCGCTGGTGACCTACACCCCGGCTCCCGGTGCCGAGGGCCGCAAGCTCTCCCCCGACCTGGCCGAGAGCCTGGGCGAGTCGAGTGACGGCGGCAAGACCTGGACCTACAAGCTCCGCGCCGGTCTGAAGTTCGAGGACGGCACGCCGATCACGTCCAAGGACGTCAAGTACGCGGTCCTGCGCTCCATGGACAAGGAGACGCTGGTCAACGGCCCGACGTACTTCAACGACTGGCTGGACCTGCCGAAGGACTTCAAGAGCGTCTACAAGACCCCGGACGTCAACACCGACTCCGCGATCGAGACGCCGGACGACCAGACGATCGTCTTCCACCTGAAGAAGGCCTACGGCGGCTTCGACAACTTCGCGGCCCTGCCCGGCACGATCCCGGTTCCCAAGGACAAGGACACCGGTGTCAAGTACCGCGAGCACCCGGTCGCCTCCGGTCCCTACAAGTTCGACAAGGTCGAGGCCGGCAAGCAGTACACCCTGGTCCGCAACGAGAACTGGGACCCGGCGACCGACCCGATCCGCAAGGCGCTGCCGGACAGCTACGAGATCTCCCTCGGCGTCAACGCCGACGACCTGGACAACCGGGTCCTCTCCGGCGACCTGCACATCGACCTCGCCGGCTCGGGCGTCCAGCCCGCCGCGCTCGGTCGCGTGCTGAGCGACCCGGCGCTGAAGGCCCGGGCGGACAACCCCACCGGCGCCCGCACCTGGTACACCTCGATCGTCTCCGACGTGGCCCCGCTGGACAACGTGGAGTGCCGCAAGGCGATCATCTACGGCGCCGACCGGGTGGGTCTGCAGAACGCCTACGGCGGCGAGTTCGCCGGCGGTGACATCGCGACCGGCCTGATGCCGCCGTCGATCGGCGGCTGGAAGAAGCTGGACCTCTACCCGACCGGCACCGGCGACGTGGAGAAGGCCAAGGCCGCGCTCGCCGCCTGTGGCAAGCCTGACGGCTTCGAGACCATCATGGCCTACCGCGCCGACCGTCCCAAGGAGAAGGCGACCGCCGAGTCGCTCCAGCAGGCGCTGGCCAAGGTCGGCATCAAGCTGGAGCTCAAGGGCTACCCCACCGGTGACTACTTCGCGCTCTACGCCGGCAAGCCGGACTTCGTGAAGAAGAACGGCATCGGCCTGGCCACCAACGGCTGGGGCGCCGACTGGAACGACGGCTTCGGCTTCATGTCGCAGATCGTCGACAGCCGTACCATCCGTGAGTCGGGTGGTAACTACAACATCAGCATCAAGGACAAGGAAATCGACGCGAAGATCGACCAGATCTTCACGGAGACCGATGTCGCCAAGCGTGACGCGCTCTGGGGCGAGATCGACCAGAGGGTCATGGAGCAGGCCTACGTGCTGCCCTCGGTCTGGTCCAAGGGTGTCCTCGTCCGCCCCCTGGGTGCGACGAACGTCTTCGTCACCGGCGCGTTCGACATGTACGACTACCTGAACCTGGGCGTCCAGTAACCGTCGGAAATCCTGTTCAGTTAGTCGAGGCTTGAAGGGGCCGGCCCACAAGGCCGGCCCCTGGAGCCGGGGGGACTGTGGTCACTTACATCATCCGGCGCCTGATCGGCGCGGTGCTCATGCTCGTCATCGTGAGCATGGTCACGTTCTCGATCTTCTTCGTGGTTCCCCGTATCGCGGGCGCCACGGCTGAGGACTTCGCCAGCCGTTACATGGGCAGATCCGCCGACGCGGAGATGATCGCGGTCACGGCGGAAAAACTCGGGTTCAACGATCCGATTCCCGTGCAGTACGGCCGCTGGATCTCAGGTGTCTTCGTCGGCTCGGAGTTCGACACCGGCGCCGCCATCGAGGAGTGCCCCGCTCCCTGTTTCGGTTACTCCTTCATCAAGAGGCAGCCGGTCTGGCCCGACCTGGTGGATCGCATCCCGGTGACCCTCTCGCTCGCCCTGGGCGCGTCGGTCATCTGGTTGCTCTGCGGCGTCGCGACAGGCGTGCTGTCCGCGCTGCGAAAAGGCACGGTCTTCGACCGGGCGGCGATGAGCATCGCGCTCGCCGGGGTCTCCCTGCCGGTCTTCTTCACCGGCATCGTCTCCCTCGTCGTCTTCAGCTACGGGTTAGGTATCACCGCGCCGGGCGGCAGCTTCACGCCGTTCCTGGAGAATCCAGCGGAATGGGCCTACAACCTCCTCCTGCCATGGATCACCCTCGCATTCCTCTACGCCGCGTCCTATGCGCGTCTGACCAGGGCGGGAATGCTGGAGACCATGAGCGAGGACTACATCCGCACGGCCAGGGCCAAGGGCATGCAGGAGTCCAGGGTGGTCGTCAAGCACGGCCTGCGCGCCGCGCTGACCCCCATCCTGACGATCTTCGGTCTGGACCTCGGCCTGCTGCTCGGCGGCGCGGTGCTCACCGAGAGCACGTTCTCGCTGAAGGGCATCGGTGACTACGCCGTCCAGGCCATCGTGACGAACGACCTTCCGAAGATCATGGGTGTCACCATGGTCGCGGCGCTCTTCGTCGTGCTGGCCAGTCTGATCGTCGACCTGCTGTACGCGGTGGTCGACCCGAGGGTGAGGCTGGGATGAGCGCTCCGTCGAGCTTTCTCGAACTGAGGGACCTGCGGATCCACTTTCCGACGGACGACGGCCTGGTCAAGTCCGTCGACGGGCTCTCCTTCCAGCTGGAGCGCGGCAAGACGCTCGGCATCGTGGGCGAGTCCGGATCCGGCAAGAGCGTCACCTCGCTGGGCATCCTCGGCCTGCACAAGGGCGGCCGGGCGAAGATCTCCGGTGAGATCTGGCTGGACGGCGAGGAACTCGTCACCGCCTCCGCCGACCACGTCCGGACGTTGCGCGGCAAGAAGATGGCGATGATCTTCCAGGATCCGCTCTCGGCGATGCACCCCTTCTACACGGTGGGCGCGCAGATCGTGGAGGCCTACCGGATCCACCACCAGGTCAGCAAGAAGGTCGCGCGCAAGCACGCCATCGACATGCTGGGCCGGGTGGGCATCCCGCAGCCGGAAAAGCGCGTCGACAGCTATCCGCACGAGTTCTCCGGCGGCATGCGCCAGCGCGCGATGATCGCCATGGCGCTCTCCTGCGACCCGGAACTGCTGATCGCGGACGAGCCGACCACGGCTCTCGACGTGACGGTCCAGGCACAGATCCTGGACCTGATGCGCGACCTGCAGCGTGACTTCAATGCCGCGCTGATCGTCATCACCCACGACCTGGGTGTCGTCGCGGAGCTGTCGGACGACATCCTGGTGATGTACGGCGGGAAGGGCATCGAGTACGGCACGGCGGAGGACATCTTCGAGCGGCCCGAACATCCCTACACGTGGGGCCTGCTGGGATCGATGCCACGTCTGGACCGGGAGCGGACCGAGCGGCTGATGCCGATCAAGGGCACTCCCCCCTCGCTGATCAACGTGCCCACCGGGTGCGCCTTCCACCCGCGCTGCGCCTATGCCGACCGCACCGGAGGGAAGTCGAACACCGAGGTGCCCGAGCTGCTCGAGAGCGACGGTGGCCATCTGGTCCGGTGCCACCTGCCCTACGAGGTCAGGCGGGACATCTGGGAGAACGAGATCAAAGTGAACCTGGAGTCCTCGTGAGCGAGCGAGACGCGCGTTCGACGAACGGAAAGTCTGTGACCGAGCCAATTCTGTCAGTGCAAGGGCTGGAGAAGCACTTCCCAGTCACCAAGGGCCTGCTCAAACGCCAGGTCGGTGCGGTCAAAGCGGTCGACGGGATCAGCTTCGACGTCCTCAAGGGGGAGACCCTCGGCCTGGTGGGCGAGTCCGGCTGTGGCAAGACCACGACGGGTCGCATGATCACCAGGCTCATCGAGCCGACCGGCGGGAAGGTCGTCTTCGAGGGCCACGACATCACTCACATGTCGCAGTCCAAGATCAGGCCACTCCGGCGCGACATGCAGATCATCTTCCAGGACCCCTACTCCTCGCTCAACCCCCGCCACACGGTCGGCGCCATCGTCGGTGCGCCGTTCCGTATCCAGGGGATCAAGACCGAACAGGGGATCAAGAAGGAAGTCCAGGACATCCTCGCCCTGGTCGGTCTCAACCCCGAGCACTACAACCGTTACCCGCACGAGTTCTCCGGTGGCCAGCGCCAGCGCATCGGCATCGCCCGCACGCTCGCGCTCAAGCCCAAGCTCATCGTCGCCGACGAGCCGGTGTCCGCGCTGGACGTGTCGATCCAGGCCCAGGTCGTCAATCTTCTGGAAGACCTGCAGAACGAGCTCGACCTGACCTACGTGGTCATCGCGCACGACCTGTCGGTGGTCCGGCACATCAGCGACCGGGTCGCGGTCATGTATCTCGGCAAGATCGTCGAGCTGGCGGACCGTAAGAGCCTGTACGAGTCGCCCATGCACCCCTACACCACCGCGCTGATGTCCGCGGTCCCCATCCCGGACGTCAAGCGGCGTGAGGGGCGCGAGCGCATCCGCCTCCAGGGCGACGTGCCCAGCCCGCTCAACCCCCCGCCGGCCTGTCGCTTCCACACCCGGTGCTGGAAGGCCCAGGAGATCTGCAAGACCGTGGAACCGCCGCTGGCAGAGCTGGCGGCGGGCCACCAGGTGGCCTGTCACTTCCCGGAGAACGCCCCCAAGGAGCAGCCGCCCCTGCAGGCCGTCTCGGACTGACCGATCCCGGCCCAGGCCCGCGCACTCGCCGTGGTGACGGCCGGTGCGCGGGCGCGCCCGTTCGCGCCGGGTGCCGGGTCAGGGAGGCGAGCCGGGGGTGATCAGACCGGTCTCGTAGGCGAGGACGACGGCCTGGACGCGGTCGCGCAGGCTCAGCTTGGTGAGCACGTTGCCGACGTGGGTCTTGACCGTCGTCTCGCTCACCACCAGCTCGGCGGCGATCTCCGCGTTGGACATGCCCTTGGCGATCAGCTTGAGCACCTCCAGCTCACGCTCGGTCAGCCGCTCCAGGCGAGTGGGGGTGGACTGCCGGTGGGTCGGCAGGTGTGCGCCGAACTTGTCCAGCAGCCGCCTGGTGATGCTCGGCGCGACGATGGCGTCGCCGGCCGCCACCACCCGGATGGCCTGGACCAGTTCCTCCGGCGGGACGTCCTTCAGCAGGAAGCCGCTGGCTCCGGCGCGCAGCGCCTCCACGATGTACTCGTCCAGGTCGAAGGTCGTCAGCACCAGCACCCGGGGCACGTGCGCACCTCCGGCGGCCTCCCGTACGATCCGGCGGGTCGCCTCGATGCCGTCCACGCCCGGCATCCGGATGTCCATCAACACCACGTCGGGCAGCAGTGCCCGCGACTGGTCCTGCGCGGCCTTGCCGTCCCCCGCCTCACCGACCACGGTGAGGTCGGGTTCGGCCTCGAGGATCAGGCGGAAACCAGTGCGCAGGAGTGGCTGGTCGTCCACCAGCAGCACTCTGATCGTCATCATGTGTCCTTGAGGGGGAACCGGGCATCAACCTCGAATCCGCCCTCGGGACGTGGGCCGATCCTCAGAAGTCCACCATAGAGGGCAACGCGTTCGCGGATGCCCACCAGTCCGTGACCGGTCGCCCCCGCGCTCGTTTCGCCCGCTTTCTGGCCGAGGCCGTCGTCGGTGACCCGCACGGCCAGCTCGCCTGACTCGTGCCGCACCGTCACCCAGGCTCGTGCCTGCGGCCCCGCGTGCCGCAGGCTGTTGGTCAGGGCCTCCTGCACCAGCCTGTACGCGGCCAGGTCGACCCCGGGCGGCAGCGCCTCCGCGGCCCCGCGCTCGTCCTCGATCCACAGCTGTGTCCGCAGCCCCGCCTCGCGCATCTGGTCGACCAGGGCGGGAATCTCACGCATCCCCGGCTGCGGATTGCGCTCGGCGGGCGCCGCGTCGGTTCTGAGCACGCCCACGAGGCTGCGCATCTCCGACATCGCGGTCCGGCCAAGCTCCTCGATCGCCGACAGGGCCTCCCGGGCACCTTCGGGGTTTCCGGCCAGCACCCGGCGTGCCGCGGCGGCCTGGACGGTCATCACGCTCACGTGATGGGCCACCACGTCGTGCAGCTCACGGGCGATGCGGGAGCGCTCCTCGGCCCTGGCCGCCCGGGTGTCGGCCTCCCGGATGTGCTCCATGCGCCGTGCCCGGTCGTGCAGCTCCGCCTGGTAGGCCCGGCGCAGCCGCACGTTCCGGCCGGCGATCCACAGGGAGACGGTGAAGACGACCATCAGCAGGTGGGTGCTCCACTCGCCAAGCCCGCCACCGGCCGCCGCAGACAGGAAGTGGCCGGCCAGGGCCAGCGCGGGAGCGCACAGGCTGACCGCCAGGCCGCGCCGGACGGCGATCGTGTAGACCAGCACCAGGGCGGCGAGCCAGAGCAGGGAGGGGTTCCGTCCCGCCGCGGCCAGCGTGATCTCGATCAGGCAGACCAGGCAGAGCAGCAGGAAAGGCCAGTGGCGGCGCAGCGCCACCGACAGGCAGCCGGTCACGATCAGGCCGAGGCTCATCGCGTCCGGCTCCCCGAGACCGGCCGGATCGCCGAAAACCTGGGCGACGTGGGCGAAGGGAACCGAGGCGGCCGCCAGCGCCCCCCCGAGGAGCAGATCAGGGATCAGCGGATGCCCGCGGAACCAGGCCCGCAGGCTACCGATGGTGTTGCGCACACAACCAACTTAGGTGCCCTTCCTGCCCAGCCACCCTGCCACAGGCGGATATCACCCTCATCCCCACGTAGGACAGTGTTCAATTGCGACGCTGGCGCGTCGCGGTGAGGCCGCTCTTGTCCGGCTCCTTCCCTCGTCGAACGGGGCCGTTCGTTCCTCACGCCCCCGCTCTCCTCAGTCCAGTCCCCGGCGCGGCCTCACGGAAGTTCCCAAAGGTCAGATCACGGGCACATCCCAGGGATGCTTCCTGGGGCGGGTCAACGGCGCCTCTTGTGACGTTAGGCGGGTCCAAGCGGCCGAACCGCGACGCGCAGTGTCGCGATCGACACAGCCGCTACAGCTCGTCGGTGGCGGCCCTTGAGGTCTTGGCAGGACGGCGGTTGCTGCGGACGGTGTCGCCTGGCTGGCGCTCGGGCACCGGCGGGGGAGTGCCGCCGAACTCCGGGCACAGGTCCTTGTAGCTGCACCAGCCGCACAGTCTGCTGGGCCTGGCCCGCCACTCACCCGTCTCCAGCGCCCGCTCGATGGCCTGCCACAGGGCCTGGACCTTCCTCTCGGTGGCCAGCAGGTCGGCCTCGTCGGGTGCGTAGCGCAGGACCTCGCCGCCACCTCCCAGATACATCAGCTGGAGCAGGCGGGGCACCGAGCCGCGCAGCCGCCACAGCACCAGCGCGTAGAATTTCATCTGGAACAGCGCCTTGGCCTCGAAGGCGGGCCCCGGGGCGCTGCCGGTCTTGTAGTCGACGACGCGGACCTCGCCGCTGGGCGCCACGTCCAGCCTGTCGATGTAGCCTCGCAGCATCAGGCCGCTGCCGAGCACCGCCTCCACGTAGAGCTCCCGCTCGGCGGGCTCCAGGCAGGTGGGGTCCTCAAGGGTGAAGTAACTTTCCAGCATGACGCGGGCCTGGGCCAGCCACTCGGCACGGTCGTCGTCACCGGTGAACATGCCGGCATACGAAGGATCCTCCTGCTGCAGCCGGTGCCACTGCGGCTCCAACAGGTCCTGGGCCGCGGCGACCGTGCGATCGGGGGCGGGCAGGTCGTACAGCCGTTCCAGCACGGAGTGGACCATCGTGCCGCGCACGGCGGCCGGCGACGGAGGCTCGGGGAGCCTGTCGATCACCCGGAAACGGTAGAGCAGCGGGCACGTCATGAAGTCACCCGCCCGCGACGGCGACAGGGCTCCGATGATCGTGGGCTCGGTCAGCGACATGACCGCACTGTAGGTCACAGTGACGACAGTTTGCGCCCGAGGTGCCCTCGTGGCGTCTGCCGGGGGTCCGGTGGCGCGTACCATCGAGGCTTGAGGGCGGATTGAACACAGGTTGAACGAGGAGTGGTGAGCCAGCGGTGAGCAGCGACAGCCCACGCCGGGACAGTTCAGGGCTGCGGATGGGCCGGCCGTTCGGCATTCCGGTCTACGTCTCGCCGACCTGGCTCATCGTGGCGGCGTTCATCACCTACTCGTTCCAGGGCGTGGTGGCCTACTGGCTGCCCGAACTGAGCATCCCGATCACGTACGTCGTCGCGTTCGTCTTCGCGGTGCTGCTGTACGTCTCGGTGCTCCTGCACGAGCTGGCGCACTGCGTGGTCGCCAGGATGTACGGCCTGCCGGTCCGGCGCATCACGCTCTACCTGCTCGGCGGCGTCTCGGAGATCGAACGCGAGCCGGAGACGCCCGGCCGGGAGTTCATGGTGGCCTTCGCGGGCCCCCTGCTCTCGCTCGGCCTGGCCGGGCTCGGTTTCGCCGCCTCCCGGGTCATCGACCCCGGAACGATCCCCGGCGTCCTGGTCTTCCAGCTCTGGTTCGCCAACCTGATCGTCGGTGTCTTCAACATGCTGCCGGGGTTGCCGCTCGACGGGGGGCGCATGCTCCGCGCGGGCGTCTGGAAGATCACCCGCAAGCCCGGTACGGGCACGATCGCCGCGGCCTGGGCGGGCCGGGGGCTGGCCGTGGCCCTGGTCGCGATCCCCATCGGGCTGGCGCTGGCGACCAGGTCGGCGCCGGACATGACGTTCGCCTGGTCGGTGCTGCTGGCCGCCTTCATCTGGTTCGGTGCCACCCAGGCGCTGCGCGGTGCCCGGGTGCGCGCCCGCATCCCCAAGGTCAACGCCCGTGCCCTGGCCAGGAGGGCCATCGCGGTCACCGGTGACGTGCCGCTGGCCGAGGCCCTGCGCCGGGCGGCGGAGGCGCAGGCGGGGGCGATGGTGGTCGTCGACCATGAGGGCCACCCCACGGGCATCGTCAACGAGGTCGCGGTGGAGGCCACTCCGGAGAGCCGCCGTCCCTGGGTGACGACGGGTTCGCTCTCGCGCAGCCTCGAACCGTCACTGGTGCTGGCCGCCGACCTGGAGGGGGAGCCGTTGATCGACGCCATGCGTGAATCCCCGGCGGGTGAGTATCTCCTGGTGGAGCGTGGTGGCGAGATCTTCGGTGTGCTCGCGACGTCTGACGTGAATCGAGTGTTCAGCGGAGTTTAAGCGAACTACATGTCACTTGCAGGCGTCTCACTGAATACTCGCCGAAGACAGGACGATCAGAGAAAATCATCCCTGTTTGTCCTACTCGTTTTCGGCTCGTACCAGGACTAGGGTTTTGGCTAGTGAACTGGCTGGCCATGTAGCTTAAGGGACGTCAATTGGCACCCCCCCACACGCCGGCTCCGGCCGGCGATCTGACGCCGGATCTCCTCGGCGCGCCCGAATGGACCGACCAGATGGTCGCCGCCGCGGGCATACCCATGTACGACATCCCGTTCCTCACGGTCGGTGGCGGCATGGGCTCCTTCGTGACGCTCGACTATCTGAGGATCTACGGCGTCCCCACCTCGCAGATGCGGGTGGTCTCCAATATCGATCACCCATGGCAGACCTACGAGTTCCTCACCAGGTGCTCGCAGATCCCCCGTGGGGAGCGGATCCGCTCCGACTCCTCCTCTCGCCCGGACAACCTGTGGGGGTTCCCCTCCTACGCCCTGGAAGAGGCGTGGAAGGAGAAGAAACCGTCGTACCTGTGGCAGATCCTCACCGAACCGCTCCTGAACGACTACTGGACCCCGCGCGCGGGCACGGTCTTCGAGAACCTGGAGCGCGAGGCCAAACGCATCAACTACTGGGACATGCTGGTCAAGGGACAGGTGCGGATGGTCCGCCGCCGGGCCGGCGGCGGCTACTTCACGGTGGTCACCCCGCCGGACGGCGCGGCGGCGACCAAGCGCATCATCTTCCGCTCGCGCTTCGTGCACATCGCGATCGGCTACCCGGGCCTGAAGTTCCTGCCCGACCTGCAGGAGTTCCGGACCAAGCACGGTGACTACCAGCACGTCGTCAACGCCTACGAGCCGCATGAGCAGGTCTACGAGTTCCTGAAGACCAGGCCGGGCACCGTGGTCATTCGCGGCGGTGGCATCGTCGCCTCCCGGGTGCTCCAGCGGCTGTTCGACGACCGGGAGCGGTACGGCCTGCAGACCCAGATCATCCACATCTTCCGCACGTTCGTCAGCGGCTCCCACGGCCCGCACATCTGGTCACGCCGCAAGGGCGGGGACGGCTGGGCCTACCAGGGCTTCAACTACCCCAAGTCGGTGTGGGGCGGCCAGCTCAAGGCGCAGATGCGCAAGCTCGAGGGCAGCGACCGGGCGAAGAAGTACAAGCAGATGGGCGGCACCAACACCCCCTACCGGCGACGCTGGCAGGAGCAGATGCGCGCGGGGCGCAGGGGCGGCTACTACCACCCCGTGCAGGGCACCGTCGACCGTGTGGAGCACAGCCAGGACGGGCGGCTGGTCAGCTACGTGCGCAGCAGCGACGGCATCGTCCGCGAGCCGGTCTCCGACTACATCATCGACTGCACCGGCCTGGAGGCCGACATCGCCGAGCACCGGATCTTCGCGGACCTGCTCCAGCACGGTGGGGCGTTCCGCAATCCGGTGGGCAGGCTCGAGGTGGAGCGCCACTTCGAGGTGAAGGGGACGGCCAATGGCGACGGTGCCCTCTACGCCTCGGGGTCGGCCACGCTCGGAGGCTACTTCCCGGGGGTCGACACCTTCCTCGGCCTGCAGATCGCGGCTCAGGAGATAGCCGACGATCTGGCAAGACGGGGGTTCGTCAAAAAGATGGGACCGCTGCGCTCGACCTCGCAGTGGTTCAAATGGGCCTTCAACTCGTCGGTGTAAGGAGTAGTCCCCCGTGGTTCCGACTCTGTGGGGCCGTATTCAGACGCGCCTCTTCATGCTCGCCACCGTTGGCGCGATCATCACCCTGCTGATCGTGCCGGTGCTTCCCGGCTCCTCCGGGCCGCTCTCCGAGCGCTACGTCAACGGGTTCCTGGTCCTCGCGGCGGTAGCTGTGCTGGGGATCGTCTGGGAGCTGATATATCACTTCCTGATGCAGTTCAGATGGGAGAAGGACTGGCCGACCCTCTTCGGTCTGCTGACGCTCGTGCCCGAAGGCCTTGTGCTGTACTTTTTGCTACGGTCCGGTGCAGTCGATGTTATCGATCCGGTTCCGCCGGCCGCCTTCTGGACGCACTTCACGGTCGTCTGGGTATGCATCTGGCTGGTGACGAACGGCCCCATGCGGGTGCCGTTCATCCGGTGGCGTTTCCGGGGAGGGAGAGTTCTGTGACCGACCAGGGCTTCGGGGTGGTGCGTCCGCTTCCGGGCAACGGGCTGGTGGCCCATGTGGGCGGCCTGCTGCTGGTGTGCGACGCGGCCGAGGCCGTCGTTGAGGATCTGCTGGGGGCGCTGCGGGAGACCGCGGCCTCGGGCGGCGACGGCCGGTCGCTGGCCCGCCGGGTCGCCCAGATCCTCGCCGTCGTGATAGGCGAGCCGGTGGCCTGTGCCGTCGCCGGTCCGGTCAGCGGGGGAGTGGCCGTCCTGGTCAGCGGCCCGGCGTTCGCGGCGGTGACCGGCGCGGCCGGTGAGATCCAGCTCGCCGGACGTGACGCGCTCACCTGGTCCGACCGTTTGGTTCCCGGCCCGGTGACCCGGGTGGAGCTGAGCCTGCCCGACGCCGGGGCCGCGCACCCGCTGTCCCGGCTGGACGCCGGAGTGATCGTCGCGGGCGGCGTCTGGTGCGACCTGACGGAGGCGGGGGCAGCCCCGCAGGCCATGCCGCGGATGGAGCCCGCCGCGTCACAGGCCCACCAGGCGCCCCGGATGGAGCCCGTGGCCCCCGCGCCCACCCCGATGCCCGCGCCACCCGAGCGGCCGACCTCCCCCGAGTGGTCGGCCCTCCCGGAGGGCGCCCCGCCGGCGCCCTACCCCCTGGGCCCGGCCGAGCCCTATCCGATGGGCCCGGCGGATCCCTATCCGCCGGTCACCGCCCCGCCGCCGATGGAGCCGCAGCCACAGGCGTGGCACTCCGAGCCGATCCCCGCGGCCTCTCCGCAGGGGCCGATGCCCTCCACCGGACCGGCCCCCGCGATGGTCCACCATGAAGAGGTCCGTCACGAGAACATCGACACGGCCAGGGCCAGCGGGATGGGCGGGGATCCCGTCGACGTCCGCGACCAGCCGTTCGAGTACGAGTTGCTGACGCCTGGCGGTTCACAGTCCGGGGCCGAGTCTCCGGCGCCCGCGCCGAACTCCGGGGCCGAACCCGAGGCGCGGCCGCTGGTCTACGGGGTCGACTGCAAGAACGACCACTTCAATGACCCTCGCGTGCCCTACTGCGCGGTCTGCGGTATCGCGCTGGTCCAGCGCACCCTCGTTCCCTACAAGGGGCCGCGCCCGCCGCTGGGGGTCCTGCTCCTGGACGACGGCCTCACGCTGCGGCTCGACACCGACTATCTGGTGGGCCGCGACCCCGAGCGGGCACCGGAGGTGGCCGACGGCTCCGTGCGCCCGGCCAAGGTCACCAGCCCCGACGGCTCGGTCTCCCGCCGGCATCTGCGGGTGGCGCTGGACGGCTGGGACGTCAACCTGGTCGATCTGGGATCTGTCAACGGCACCCAGATCCAGCCGCCCGGTGACCCCAACTTCTACGACATCCCGCCGAACGAGCCGGTTACGATCATGCCCGGCACCACCGTGCGGATCGGTGTCTCGCGCACCATGCGCTACGAGTCACACCGCAACCGCTGAGAACGCCTTTCGCCGTCCTGGCGGTTTCCGGGCGGTACGGCCATGGCCGTACCGCCCGGTGTGTTCTCGGGGTCCTTTCGCCGTGCCGCTCGCGTGCCAGGTCGGTGTGCGATCAGAGCTGCGGGGCCGGGGCGCGCAGAGCGGAGACGGCCTCGGCCCAGTCGACCGGGTCGGGGTCCTGCTCGGCGCGGACCAGCAGGTGTGCGCCCTCCGGGGCGGTCCCGGTGTCGGCGGCCACGACCAGCGCGCCCTCGGGGATCGCACCCGCGCCGGCCGCGACTCCGAGCTTGGACAGCCGCTGGGCCAGGGCTGAGGCCCGGTTCCCGCCGGTGACGATCAGTGGCCGGTTCCACAGCATCGCGAGGGTGAGCGCCACGTGCGCGGCCGCGTCGTCACCGGAGCCGTAACGTACCGCGACCGGCCCCGGCTCGGAGCCGGGCTCGGCCTGTTCCGGCACGGGCAAGGACGCGACGGTCACCACGCGGCAGACCGCGCCGTCACGCACGGCGGCATAGCCGGGGACACCGGCGGGCAGCACCAGCAGGTCGGCTTGGGCACCGGAGGCCAGCTCCGGCAGCTCGCCTGCCACATCCGCGCTGAACCGGCTCACCACCCTGGTCTCCGAGCCGCGCTCGCGGGCGCTGCCGGCCAGCGCCTCCAGGTCGTGGAGGGTCTCGGCCAGCTCGGCCAGCTCCGAGGAGAGGCCGCTGCCGACCTCCAGGCGGCCCGCCGGATAGGGGCGCAGGTGGCCCAGGACCACCTCGGACGGTGACCTGGACAGGGCAAGGGTGGTGGTCAGGCCGACCAACGGGGCCTGCTCGGCGGGCGGATCGGGCACGATCACCAGCACCCGGTGGGCGGCGGTCGCGCCGAGGGCGGCACGTTCGGCCTCGGCGATGTCGCGGGCCACCCGCCTGTCGGGGTAGATCCTGCGCACCAGCGGGCCGGTCATCGCGGTCGTGACGAGGGCCATGACCACCATCAGCGAGTAGAGCTCGTCGTCGAGCACGCCCTTCTGCAGGCCGACGGTGAGGATGACGATCTCGGTGAGCCCTCGCGTGTTGAGCAGGGAGGCCAGTGCCCAGGACTGCCGCTTGGGCAGCCGCTGGGTCCGCGCGGCGGCGTAGGAGCCGAGCAGCTTGCCGCCGATCGCGACGACCAGGATCGCGGAGAGCGTGCCGAGGCTGGACAGGTCGAGTTCGCGCAGGTTGACGTTGAGCCCCGCCACCACGAAGAACATCGGCAACAGCAGCAGTACGGCGAGCTGTTCCAGCCGCTCCAGGATCTCGTGGTTGAGCCGTTCCGCCCCCTCGCGGGGCATCACCGCGCCGAACACGAACGCGCCGAAGATGAAGTGGACGTGCATCCACTCGGTGGCCCAGGCCGATCCGATCAGACCGAGGAGCACCAGGGAGAGCAGGCCGGGCGTCAGCCGCCCGGCCTTCTCGTAGGCGGGCACCAGCCGGGCCAGCAGGGGCTTGACGACCAGGAACATCACCAGCGCGTACGGCAGGGCGAGCAGGACCTTCCACTGCCCCTCGGACTCTCCGGCCCCCGCGATGCCCACCACCACCGCCAGGACGGTCCAGGCGAGCACGTCGATGACGGCCGCCGAGGCCAGGGCGAGGCCGCCGAGCGTGATCCGCTGCATTCCCCGGTCGGTGAGGACCCGCGCCAGCACCGGGAAGGCGGTGGCGGCCATCGCCGCGCCCATGAACAGCACGAACGGCAGGGTCTTGTCGCCTCCCACGTGCTCACCCGCGATGGCCAGCGCGAGCACGCAGCCCAGGACGAACGGCACCACGGTCGAGCCGAGCGCCACGGTCACCGCGATCCGTCCCTTGCCCCTGACCAGCTTCTGGTCCAGTTCCAGGCCGACGACGAACATGAACAGCACCAGGCCGACGTTGGCCAGGGCCTGCAACGGGGGCCGCATCTCGGAGCCGAACAGCTCGTCACCGATCAGGGGGCCCAGCAGGGTGGGGCCCAGCAGGATGCCGGCCACGATCTCGCCGATGACCGGAGGTTGGCCGAGCCATCTGGCCAGCGCTCCGAAAAGCCGCGCGGCCGCAAGGACGATGACAAGGTCAAGCAGGAGCAGATCCATGTGCAGCAATTGCGAGCACGCTTTCCGTATGCAAAGAAAAGCCCCGAGAATGGCGAAGGCGACGTTACCGTGTGTGGGGTGTCGTCGCGAACGTTGCGCAGGCATGGAGGGAGACCGTTGTGGAAGGCATCGCCGACTATGAGTTCATCCGGTCACTGGGAGCCGGTAATCACGGTGAGTTCTACTTGGCGAAAAGGCCCGAGCGGTTACCCATCGAGGCGGATCTGGTCGCGGTGAAGGTGGTGGGGGGCACGGGGAACGACGCCTTCCGCCGCGCCACGAGAGAGTTGAAGGCGTTCGCCGCGGTGCGCTCCCCGTATCTGGTGCGGCTCTACGACGCCGGCCAGCAGGGCGGGGTGTTCTATTACTCGATGGAGTACCTGCCGGACGGCTCGCTGGCGCATCCCGCGGAGCGGCCGTCGCGCGAGCGGGTGCTGCGCTCGATCGCCTGCGTCTCCCACGCGGCGCAGGCACTACACGAGGAGGGTATCGTCCATCGCGACATCCGCCCCGGCAACGTGCTGCTCGCCGACGACGGGGGCAAGCTCTCCGACCTGGGCCTGTCACAGGTGCTGACGCCGGGCGTGACGGTGACCGGGATGGGGGACATCGGTTCGGTGGAGTTCACCGATCCCACGCTGCTGCAGGGGGAGACGCCCACCCCCGCGGGCGACGTGTGGTCGCTGGGCGCGACGCTGCACTGGGCGGTGAGCGGCGCCGGGCTCTACGGGAAACTGCCCACCCACGACCCGCTGCTGACCCTGCGGAAGGTGTACAGCACGCCGCCGTCGATCGATCCGGGGCTGGAGCCCGAGCTGTCGGATCTCGTCCAGGCATGCCTTGGCGACGTGGCCAAGCGGCCCACCGCGCGGGGGGTGGCCGACCGGCTCTACGCCCTGCTGGTCTGAGCTTCCGCCCGCGCGCCCCGGGACCGTGGCCTCGGCTCCCTGAGCGTGCGCGCCGGGAGCCGAGGCCACGGGGTGGCCGGGCGCTACCCGCCGGTGGGGCGCAGGCGGTCCAGTTCGGCGTTGAGCACCCGCTCCAGACGTGCGGTGCCGAGCCTGCCCGGGTAGAGCAGGCGGTGCACGCTCAGCCCGTCGACCAGGGCGAGTAGCCGCTCGGTCACGTCGTCGAGGTCTTCGGTGGTGGAGATCTCCCCACCGGCGGCCGCGGCGCCGAGCAGGCTGCGCACCAGGTAGCGCAGCTCCTCGGCCTCGGCGCGCTGCGCCTCCAGCATCGCCGGGCTGGTCATGCTGCGACTCCAGAAGCCGACCTCCAGCCCGCTCTCCCGCGTGCGCTCCTCGTCCAGTGGCAGGTTGTCGAGGAGGAGCTCGCGCAGCGCCGCCAGCCCGGTGAGGCCGGCCAGCTTGCCGCGCAGGCGCTCCACGATGCGCCGGTGCGAGGAGCGCAGCGCCGACAGCATGATGTCGTCCTTGTCGGCGAAGTAGTGGGTCAGCACGCCGTTGGAGTAGCCGGCCTCCTTGGCGATCGCCCTGGTCGTGGCGGCCTCGATGCCCTCGCGCAGGATGATGCGGCGAGCGGCCTCGATGACCTCCTCGCGGCGCTCCCCATGATCGACGATCTTTGGCAACTCGGTTCCCTCCCGAACGGAATCCGTTGACATTGTAGTCGGTCGCCCGTCTATTATCCGCTGAAGACATGAGGAGGACTCACTATGACCGTCGTAGCCCTCGGGGTGCACATCGTGGACGTGCTCGCCAGGCCGGTGGAGTCGATTCCCGCCGGGCAGGACACCCACCTGCTGGAGCAGATCCGCGTCACCGCCGCGGGTGCCGCGGCCGCGACCGCCGTAGACCTGGCCGCGCTCGGTGTCCCGGTGGCCTCGGTGGGGGCGGTCGGCGACGACGAGCTCGGAGATCTGCTCGTCATGATGATGGGGCGGCGCGGCGTCGACGTGACCGGAGTGGTCCGCAGGCGGGGAGAGCAGACCGCCGCCTCGATCCTGCCCATCCGTCCGGACGGCGGGCGCCCGTCCTTCCACGTTCCCGGAGCCAACCTGGGCCTGGCCGTCGCCGACGTCGGCCGCGAGCGGATCCTCGGTGCGCGCGTTGTGCACCTGGGGGGCATGGACGTGACCTGGGGCCTGTACGACCCCGCTTTCTTCGCGCTGCTCGACGAGGCGCGCGCGGCGGGCACGATCATCACAATGGACCTTCTGTCCAATATGCCGGACCTCATGCAGGGGGTCCGGAGCTTTCTCCCGCACGTCGACTACCTCCTGCCCAACGAGGAGCAGGCGCTGCTGATGAGCGGTGCGGGCAGTGCGGAGGAGGCCGCGCTGGCCCTGCTGGGGGAGGGGCCCTCGGCGGTCCTGGTCACGCTCGGCGCGGACGGAAGCCTGATCGCCGAGGCGGAGGGCGTCACCCGCGTTCCCGCCCTCGACGTCGAAGTGGTCGACACCACGGGGTGTGGTGACGCCTACTGCGCCGGGTTCATCGCCGGCCTGGTCGACGGCCGTGACGTGGCCGGCTCGGCACGGCTCGGCACCGCGCTGGCCGCCCGCGTCGCGGGAGGCCTGGGTTCGGACGCCGGCCTGGACGGGGCGCGCGCACTACGCGAGGAGAAGTGATCCCACCGCTCGCGGCCGGACACGGCACCGAACCGCCCGAACCGATCCAGATCTGAAAGGACGACGCATGTCCATCGACGCCAGCCTCAGGGAGCGGGCCGCCAAGGTCGTCCCCGGCGGCATGTACGGCCACCTCAACGCGGCCCTGCACGGCCCCGCCTACCCGCAGTTCTTCGTCGGCGGCGAGGGGTGCCGCCAGCGGGACGCCGACGGGCGCGAGTACGTCGACCTCATGTGCTCCTGGGGTCCCGTCGTGCTCGGCCACCGCCACCCCGCGGTCGAGGCCGCCGTCACGGCCCAGCTCGCCGCGGGCGACTGCCTCAACGGCCCCGGCCCCGTCTACGTGGAGCTCGCCGAGCTTCTGGTGGACACCGTCCCGCAGGCCGACTGGGTGATGTTCTCCAAGAACGGCACCGACGCCACCACCCAGGCGCTGATGGTGGCCCGCGCCGCCACCGGCAGGACCAAGGTCCTCATGGCGCACGGCGCCTACCACGGGGCCGACCCGTGGTGCACGCCCAGTACGGCGGGGACCACCCCCAGCGAGCGCGCGGACCTGGTCGAGTTCACCTACAACGACCTCGCCAGCGTCGAGGCCGCCGCGGCGCAGGCGGAGGGCGACGTCGCCGCGATCATCGTGACGCCGTTCAAGCACGACTCGTTCGAGGACCAGGAACTCGTCGCCGCGGAGTTCGCCCGGGGGGTGCGGGCGCTGGCCGACCGGATCGGCGCCGCGCTGGTGATCGACGATGTGCGCGGTGGCTGGCGGATCGACCTGGGCGGCTCCTGGGAGCCGCTGGGCGTGCGCCCCGACCTGTACGCCTTCAGCAAGGCCATGGCCAACGGTCACCCGATCGCCGCCGTCACCGGTGTGGACGCCCTGCGAGGGCCCGCCCAGACGCTCTACTCCACGGGTTCCTTCTGGTTCAACGCCGCTCCGATGGCCGCGGCCAAGGCCACCATCGAGACGCTGCGCGACATCGACGGCATCGCCCTGATGGAACGCGCGGGCACCCGCCTGCGCGAGGGCCTCGCCGCCCAGGCCGCCTCCCATGGCTTCACGGTCAACCAGACCGGCCCGGTGCAGATCCCATGGCTCTCCTTCGAGGGCGATGTGACCCTGGACAAGGGCATGTTCTGGGCCGCGGCCTGCCTGCAGGAGGGGGTCTACCTCCATCCGTGGCACAACTGGTTCCTGTCGGCGGCCCACACCGACGCCGACATCGACCGGGTGCTGCAGGGCACCGACGCCGCCTACGCCAGGCTCAGGGCCCACTTCGGCACCGACTGAACGCGGCCCCTAGCGTGGGGCGTCCCGCAGCCGGTACCACTGCAGGTCGTCCAGGCGGGTGCCGTCGGGGCCGGGCAGCAGACCGCGCAGCAGGGCCTCGCGGGTGAAGCCCGCGCGCTCCAGCACGCGCTGCGAGGCGACGTTGGTGGGGGAGGTGCCCGCGATGATCCGGCTCAGGGAGGTGTGCTCGAAGGCCCAGTCGACCAGCAGGTTCACCGCCCTGGTGGTGAAGCCCCGGCCGCGGAACGCCGGCAGCAGGCTGTAGCCCGTCATGGCCTGCCCCAGCGGCGGGGCCAGGTTGGAGAGCTGGATCTCCCCGGCGAACGCGCCCGTCGCGGCGTCCGTGATCACCGCCTCGACCCCTCCGCCGGCCAGTCGGGTCGCGCCCGCCGTGCGGCACCGCTCCTCGACCTGCTCGGCGCTGCGGGGCTCGGGCGGGACGCTGTACCTCACGACGTCGGGCAGGTTGTGCAGCGCCAGGTAGTCGGCGGCGTCGGCGGGGGTGAGCGGCCTGAGCCGTACTATCCCGTCGGTCAGTGAGCCGCCGGGGAAGTCCGGCAGGAACGGCGTCACGCGCTCGCCGGAGTCGCCGCGCAGGCGTGCGAAGGAGACCAGGTCACGGCGGGTGCCGTCACGCTGCTGTTCGGCCCCGCGCCGAACGCCCTCGTGCCGGAAACCGGCGGCCAGGGCGACCCGCTGGCTGGCCAGGTTCTCCACGTCGGCGAGGAGTTCGACGCGCTCCACCCCGTGGCCGAAGCCCCATCCGGCCAGCGCGGCGGTGGCGGCCGTGGCCACCCCCCGGCCCCGCGCCCACGGTGCGACCAGGTAGCCGATCTCGTTGGTGCTCCGCAGGCGGGAGGGCTTGAGGCCGATGTTGCCCAGCCACTCGCCCGTCTTCGCGTCCGCGATGGCGAAGGCGGCTCCCCCGCTCTTCCAATCCTGCTCGGCCATCTCCAGGTACTGGAGGGCGTCGTCCCGGGTGTAGGGCACGGGTATCAGGGGGAGGAACCGGACGATCTCCGGGTCCGCGCAGGCGCGGACGATCGCTTCGGTGTCGGTGGGGGCGAGCGGTCTCAGGACGACGGAGCCCGCCGGAATCACATCTTGGGGAAACACACGACAACAGCTACCAGTTCCCCCGTAGTGGAGCGAACCATTTTGCGGATCGTCGTTGTCCGTCTGCTCCGGACGGCCGTGTCCGTTTCCCCCTGCCCGACCGCCGCTCCCGGCCAGAGGCGGGATCGGCCGCGGTCGCGCGCCGTTAACCTTGCGGTCATGGGTTTTCGCAGGCATGGGCCGTTTCAGGCCGGGGATCAGGTTCAGCTCACCGACCCCAAGAACAAGCGTCATACGGTGACGCTGAAGGAAGACGGCGTGTTCCACACGCACAAGGGCGGGATCCCGCACAGTGAGCTGATCGGCCGGCCCGAGGGCTCGGTGGTGCGTTCGTCCGGGGGCACCCAGTATCTGGCGTTCAGGCACCTGCTCCAGGACTACACGCTCTCCATGCCGCGCGGCGCGGCGGTCATCTACCCCAAGGACTCGGCGCAGATCGTGGCCATGGCCGACATCTTCCCGGGCGCCAGGGTGGTGGAGGCGGGGGTCGGCTCCGGCGCGCTCACCTGCTTCCTGCTGCGCGCGGTGGGCTCCGAGGGCACCGTCACCTCCTACGAACGGCGCCAGGACTTCGCCGAGATCGCCACCAAGAACGTGGAGAAGTTCTACGGCGGTCCGATGTCGCAGTGGCGCCTGGTGGTCGGCGACTTCGTCGCGGACCTCGACGAGAGTGACGTCGACCGGATCATCCTCGACATGCTCGCCCCGTGGGAATGTGTGGACGCCGCGGCCAAGGCCCTCACCCCTGGCGGTGTGATCTGCTGTTATGTCGCGACCACAACCCAGCTGTCGCGTACGGTCGAAACTCTCCGGGAGCACGGGAGTTTCACCGAGCCCCATGCGTGGGAGACCCTGGTTCGTGACTGGCATGTCGAGGGGCTGGCTGTGCGGCCCGACCACAGAATGGTCGGCCACACCGGCTTCCTGGTCACGGCCCGTCGCATGGCCGACGGGGTGACGCCACCACCTCGACGTAGACGTCCGGCGAAGGGTGCACAGGGTGAGGAGTCCACGTCTTCCGCCACATGATGACGATTCGGCTACGACGGTTCGTGGGGGAGTGACACGGGAGCGGACCTTCGTGTTCTTATGCTTCTAGCACTAAAAGCACCAAAAGGGATTAATCATCGCGCACTTAATGTAGTCATACGAACACTGCTCAGCCAGGTAAGGGACAGCCCTTAGATGGGTAGGGTTTCGAGTAGTCGGTCTCGACTGGGAAGGAGGTGACGCCGTGGCAGCTCGCGACGACGCTGAGGCTCGAGCCGCGCAGCGCGAACGGGAGGTCGCTGACCTCACAACACAGGTCTCCTTCCTGCAGGAGGAGATCACCGTGTTGCGTCGGAAGCTGACGGAGTCTCCCCGGCAGGCCAGGATCCTTGAAGAGCGTCTCCATGACTTGCAGGCGAACCTCGCGGCCGTAACCGGCCAGAACGAGCGTCTGGTGGCCACCCTCAAGGAGGCCAGAGACCAGATCGTCGCCCTGAAGGAAGAGGTAGACCGGTTGGCGCAGCCGCCATCCGGGTTCGGCGTGTTCCTCGAAACCAGAGAAGACGGCACGGTGGAGGTTTTCACCGGTGGTCGCAAACTCAGGGTGAACGTCAGTCCGGCGGTGGACGTCGACTCGCTGAAGCGCGGCCAGGAGGTCATGCTCAACGAGGCGCTCAACGTGGTCGAGGCCCTCGGCTTCGAGGAGCTTGGCGAGATCGTGATGCTAAAGGAGCTTCTCGAGGACGGCCAGCGCGCGCTGGTGATCTCGCATGCCGACGAGGAGCGGGTGGTGAAGCTCGCCGAGTCGCTGGTGGGCCAGCCGATCCGGGCAGGCGACTCCCTGCTGCTCGAACCCCGTTCGGGCTATGTCTACGAGCGCATCCCCAAGTCCGAGGTCGAGGAGCTCGTCCTGGAGGAGGTGCCCGACATCTCCTACGAGGAGATCGGCGGGCTGATGCGGCAGATCGAGCAGATCCGGGACGCCATCGAGCTCCCGTACCTGCACGCCGACCTTTTCCGCGAGCACAAGCTCCGCCCGCCCAAGGGCGTCCTGCTCTACGGACCGCCCGGCTGCGGCAAGACGCTCATCGCCAAGGCGGTCGCCAACTCCCTGGCCAAGCAGGTCGCGGAGAAGACCGGTCAGTCCGGCAAGAGCTTCTTCCTCAACATCAAGGGTCCCGAGCTTCTCAACAAGTACGTCGGCGAGACCGAGCGGCACATCCGCCTGGTCTTCCAGCGGGCTCGTGAGAAGGCCTCCGAGGGCACCCCGGTGATCGTGTTCTTCGACGAGATGGACTCGATCTTCCGGACCCGGGGCTCGGGCGTCTCCTCCGACGTCGAGAACACCATCGTTCCCCAGCTCCTGTCGGAGATCGACGGCGTCGAGGGCCTGGAGAACGTCATCGTGATCGGCGCCTCCAACCGCGAGGACATGATCGACCCGGCGATCCTGCGGCCCGGCCGCCTGGACGTCAAGATCAAGATCGAGCGGCCGGACGCCGAGGCGGCCAGGGACATCTTCTCGAAGTACCTCATCGCGGAGCTCCCACTCCACTCCGAGGACCTCGCCGAGCACGGTGGCAGCCGCCAGGAGACCATCTTCGGGATGATCCAGCGGGTCGTCGAGCGGATGTACACCGAGAGCGAGGAGAACCGCTTCCTTGAGGTGACCTACGCCAACGGGGACAAGGAGGTCCTGTACTTCAAGGACTTCAACTCCGGCGCGATGATCCAGAACATCGTCGACCGCGGCAAGAAGATGGCGATCAAGCAGTTCCTGGAGACCGGGCAGAAGGGTCTGCGGATCCAGCATCTGCTGGCGGCCTGCGTGGACGAGTTCTCCGAGAACGAGGACCTGCCCAACACCACCAACCCCGACGACTGGGCCCGCATCTCCGGCAAGAAGGGCGAGCGGATCGTCTACATCCGTACCCTCGTGACGGGCAAGCAGGGCACCGAGGCCGGGCGTTCCATCGACACGGTGGCCAACACCGGTCAGTACCTGTAAAAGCGGCACGCGTGCCGATCGACGGCGCGGCCTCCCTCGGGGGCCGCGCCGTCGGTGTCTCGCCAGGTTTTGTCTACTTTTGCGGCGTTTGGTGGCATTGGGGGGCTTTGTTGCTTTTTTGACCTGCCGTCACTCGTATTCGGCTGCGCGGACCCGGCACCACCCGTATCTCCAGTCATATCCATCCCGAAAGTGACCGGAAATCAACAGCCGTCACAGGGAACCCGAATGATCGAAGCGTCGTCCAAGTGGCGTGCGTGAACATTCCGGCCCGGCCGTCAGGTGACCGGCACGGGGTCTCGCGAGGCGCTTCGGGGAAGCGGCCGCCTCGCCGAACTCGACCTCCTGCGCTTCGCCGCCGCCATGGCGGTGCTCGCCTTCCACTACTTCATCGCCTTCGCCTCGGTGTGGGGCGACCGTCCCGCCAAGTTGTTCCCGGCGATCTCCACGATCTCCGGACTCGGCATCCTCGGTGTCGAGCTGTTCTTCATGATCAGCGGCTTCGTGATCCTGATGAGCATCTGGGGCCGGGGTCTGGGGGCGTTCGCCCTCTCCCGGCTGGTGCGGCTCTTTCCCGCCTACTGGGTCAGCGTGGTGGTCACCGCCGCGGTCTACGGGCTGACCGCGGCCACGGCCCTGGACCCCAAGCTCAGCCTCGGCGAGTACGGGGTCAATCTCACCATGCTCCAGCGGGCCTTCGGCGTCTATGACGCCAACGGCGTCTACTGGTCGCTCTGGGTGGAGCTCCGCTTCTACGTGCTGATCTCGATCCTGGTGATCACCGGGGTCACGCTCAACCGCTGCCTGGCCTTCATGGGCGTCTGGCTCCTGGCCGCGGGCTTCTTCGCGGGAAGCGATGAGGCGTGGGTCGAACTTGTGATCATGCCCAAGTACGCGGCCTACTTCGTCGGTGGCATGGCGTTCTTCCTGATGACCAGATTCGGTCCCAGGCTGGTCCTGTGGTGTCTGGCCGGGATCAGTGGCGGCCTGGCCGTCAGCGCGGCGCTCGACCGGGTGGCCGGGCGCGTGGAGAAGGTCGGCTACGCCGCGATGCCCGTGCCCGACTGGGCCGTCGTCGCCACGGTGGTCGGCTTCTACGTACTCATGGCGATGGTGGCGCTCGGCTGGCTGCGGTGGCTGCGCTGGCGCGGCCTGGTGGTTCTGGGCGCGCTCACCTACCCGCTCTACCTCTTCCACACCGCGGCCGCCGTCCTGATCGTCCCGGCCCTGCGGGACACGCTGCCGCCGCCGTTGACCGCCCTGGTCACCGTGCTGGCCGCGATGGCGTTCTCCTACCTGGTGTATCGGGTGGCCGAGCGTCCCCTTCAGGAGTTCGTCAAGTCGAGAAGGCGCAGGAAGGCCGCGCAGGCGTCGCCCGCACAGCCTCCCGGGTTCTCCTCGATCCCCCTCGCAACGGGCGAAAAGGCTTCGGTGCCATAACTGTCCGACCACCGGGCATAGTGAAGGGTCTAGGGTCGGGAATAGATACCTCGGAGAGAAACAGTCCCTGATGAACAGAGGGTGCGCATGACGGTACGGCGGGTGATGGGCATCGAGACCGAATACGGCATCTCCGTGCCCGGACAGCCGGGGGCCAACGCGATGGTGACCTCCTCTCAGGTCGTGAACGCCTATCTGGCGGCCTCGGCGGCCAGAGCGCGGCGCGCGCGATGGGACTTCGAGGAGGAGAACCCGCTGCGCGACGCGCGGGGGTTCGACCTCGCGCGGGAGGTGGCCGACCAGAGCCAGCTGACCGACGAGGACCTCGGCCTGGCGAACGTGATCCTCACCAACGGGGCCCGGTTGTACGTGGACCATGCCCACCCCGAATACTCCACTCCCGAGTGCACCAACCCTCGGGCGGCGGTGATCTGGGACAAGGCAGGCGAGCGGGTGATGCACGACGCGGCGGTTCGCGCCTCGGCGATGCCGGCCAACGCCCCGATCCAGCTTTACAAGAACAACACCGACAACAAGGGCGCCTCCTACGGCTGCCACGAGAACTACCTCATGCGCCGGGCGACCTCGTTCGCCGACATCGTCAGGCACCTGACGCCGTTCTTCGTCTCCCGGCAGGTCGTCACCGGCGCGGGCAAGGTCGGCATCGGCCAGGACTCCCGGGGTGAGGGCTTCCAGATCAGCCAGCGGGCTGACTTCTTCGAGGTCGAG
The DNA here is from genome assembly GCF_040295965.1 of Streptosporangium sp. NPDC002544. NCBI lineage: Bacteria > Bacillati > Actinomycetota > Actinomycetes > Streptosporangiales > Streptosporangiaceae > Streptosporangium > Streptosporangium sp. NPDC002544. The sequence continues at coordinate 232,314 of NZ_JBEOWJ010000011.1, forward strand.
GTGGGCCTGGAGACGACGCTCAAGCGGCCGATCATCAACACCCGGGACGAGCCGCACGCCGACCCGGAGAAGTACCGCCGCCTGCACGTCATCATCGGTGACGCCAACATGTCGGAGATCTCGACCTACCTGAAACTGGGATCCACCGCGCTCGTCCTGGCCATGATCGAGGACGGTTACTTCACCCGTGACCTCACCGTGGACAACCCGGTCCAGGCGCTGCGCGCGGTGTCGCACGACCCGACGCTCAAGTACGAGATCTCCATGCGCGACGGCCGCAGGCTGACGGCGGTGCAGCTCCAGATGGAATACCTGGAACTCGCGCGCAAGTATGCCGAGGAACGCAGCGTCAACGGCATGGACGAGCCCACCAAGGACGTCCTGGAGCGCTGGGAGTCGGTTCTCACCCGCCTGGCGGATGACCCGATGCAGCTGTCCGGGGAGCTTGACTGGGTGGCCAAGCTGGAGCTCCTGGAGGGCTATCGCACCCGCGACGGCCTTCCCTGGTCGCATCCGCGCCTGCAACTCGTCGACCTTCAGTACTCCGACATCCGCCCCGACCGAGGGCTCTACAACCGGCTGGTCGCCCGGGGCCGCATGCAGCGCCTGGTCACCGAGGAAGAGGTCCAGCGGGCTGTCGAGGTGCCGCCCAACGACACCCGCGCCTACTTCCGAGGCCGTTGCCTGAGCCAGTACAGCGAGTCGGTGGCCGCGGCCTCCTGGGATTCGGTCATCTTCGACATCCCCGGTCGCGAGTCGCTGCAGCGTGTCCCCACCCTTGAGCCGCTGCGCGGTACCAAGGCACACGTGGGCGAGCTGTTCGACCGCTGCCGTACCGCCGCGGAGCTGGTGACGGCGCTGACCGGTGAGTAGTGGCGCTCCCGAGGGGGAGGCTCCCGGCGGCCTCCCCCTCGATCCGGGCTGTCCCCACCTGCCGTACGAGGTCCGTGCGGAAGCGGCTGCCCGGCCCGGTGGTGATCGGTAGGTGCCGTACGGCCTGCCCGCCCGGTCGAAAGCGGGAGCGAGGCGCTACGCGTAGGCGTCCGGTGGCAGCCGTGCCGCGGGCAGTCGCGGCCGGGCCAGAGCCACGCCCTCCGCGTGCAGGACGGCCGACAGCATGCGACCCGCCTGACCCATGCTGATACGGGTCGCCGGGTCGCGCCGGAGCAGCCCTTCCAGGACGGGACGCAGCGCTCCCGCCCGTACCATCGTCTCCGGGTTCCCGTCGGCGGCCGAGCCCCGGGACGTCGGCGCGTGGTGACCGGATCGAGGCGGCCGGCCCTTCACCGCGAAGTACAGGCTCGCCCCGAACGACCACAGGTCGCCCGCCGGGGTCGGCGAGCCGCCCCGTAGCCGTTCCGGCGCGATGAAGGCGGGAGCGTGGGTGAGCGGCAGGGTCGTGGAGGTGCCCGAGTCACGGTGCAGCGCCGCGATTCCGAAGTCGGCCAGCACCACCCGGTCGCCGGTCAGCAGGATGTTGCGCGGGTTGATGGCCCGGTGCAGGACGCCGGCCCCGTGCGCGTGGCGCAGCCCGCCCAGCAACTGGAAGCCGATCCACGCCACCCAGTGGATCGGCAGGGGGCCCATGTGCCGCACCGTCTCCTTGAGCGTGAGGGCCTCCAGCAACTCCATGACGATCCAGAGCCGCCCGTCCTCCTCAAGCAGGTCGTGCACGGAGATCACCGCCGGATGGTTCAGCCGCCCGGCCGAGCGCGCCTCGCGCAGGGCTCGCCGCCGCGCGTCGCGCATGTCCGCCCCGTATTCGCCGAACCGCGGCTGGATTTCCTTGATCGCCACATTCCGCCTGAGCAGGGAATCATGGGCACGCCACACAATGCCCATGCCGTCCTGCCCGATCGGCGAGGTCAGGTGATAACGCCCACCCAGTGGGCGTGCCTTTCCTGCACCTGTTCCCATGAATCACCTGTTGCACATAGAAGCCGGGCCCCTCAGCTGATTCATATTTTCACCTGGAACGGTGCGCCATGTGGTTACTTATGGTAATTATGTGTAACAATTTAGTTGCATGGGCATAATGGAATTTTGTTCTGCGTCCTTAAATCCCTATTAGGTAATCAGAAAAATTGCCCAGAAGTCGGCGAACGCGCCGCGAAACGCGTCAGGCCGCGCTGAAACAGCGCACGTCCTCCAGCATCTTCGAGGTCCGCTCGGCACTCAGCCGAGCCCGTGGATCCTTGCGCAGCAACCCGCGCAGCACCGGCTCCAGGGCGCCCGCCCGCTTCGGCGCGCGCGGCGGCTCTCGCAGCGCCGCCACCAGCGACGCCATCGAGTTCACCGTACGGAACGGGGTCCTGCCCTCCACCGCCATGTAGAGCGTCGCGCCGAACGACCACATGTCCGCCTCGCGGGTGCCACCCCTGCCCTGCAGCGCCTCCGGCGCGATGAAGGCCGGCGTGCCCCGCATCGAGGTCGTCGCCGCACCCTCCGGCGCCGCGAACCCGAAGTCGGCCAGCACCACCCGATCACCGGTCAGCATGATGTTGGCCGGTTTGATGTCGCGGTGGATCACTCCGCCGTCGTGCGCGTGCCGCAGCGCCTCCAGCAGGCGGCACCCCATCGCCGCCACCAGGTCGACCGGGAGCGGGCCCGCCTGCACGAGCGTGTCGTGCAGCGTGAGGGCCTCCAGGAACTCCATGACGATCCAGAGGCGCTCGGCCTCCTCGGTCAGGTTGTGCACCGTCACGATGCCACGGTGGCTCAGCCGTGCCGCCATCCGCGCCTCCCGGACCACCCGCCGCCGCTGCTCGGCCGCGGCGGGCCCAGGTGGCAGGGGTATCTCCTTGAGGGCCACCTCTCGCTCCAGAAGCAGGTCGTATGCGCGCCAGACGACGCCGGTCGCCCCCTGGCCGACGCGGGAGACGAGCTTGTACCTGCGCGCGATGATGGTGCTCACCCCTCAATGATCGCAGTTTTCCACCCGGGAGGCCTACTTGGAACGTTCCCCACCTTCCCGTGGGCGCCGGATAACTCCGGATTCGAGGGTGATGGTGGTCACACAGGGCCGACCAGGGCGGCGGCACGCCCGAGTCGGGCGGTATCTCGTCCAGGAGAACGGGGCGGAGGGGATTTGCCGCGGAGCCCCCGGGGAGGTTTCCTGACGGGAGGTACCCCGGGACGGAGCAGGGGAGCTCCCGTAAAGATCGCGGGACGATCCGCGCGCAATGTCGTCCGGTTCGGGGAAGATATGAGTCAGATGCGTCCCCCAAGCGGAGGTGCCACACATGGCAAGTAAGGACACCGGCGGCCAGAAGCAGACCGGCCGGACCGACAAGGAAGTCGAGGAGACCGCCGCGGCGGAGACCTCCGACGTCCAGGAGCGTCACGAGAAGCTCTCCGACGACGTCGACGCGATCCTCGACGAGATCGACGAGGTTCTTGAGGAGAACGCGGAGGAATTCGTTCGAAGCTACGTGCAAAAGGGCGGTGAGTAGGAGGCCGCGCGGGAAAAGCCACCAGGGAGCGGCCGGAGGTTTCCGCCGGCCGCGAATATCGCCGGAGATACCAGGCGACCAGGCCGCGGGCCGAATTCAGCCGTGACCGAGCACGACCAGATGGACTGACTTCTCACCGCAAGCCCTGTCGCAGCTGGATGAAGAGGGCCGGCGAGGTCAAGAACCACGGCGGCGAGCGCGGCTACCGGCCGAAACCGAGGCATGGCATTACCGAGGGACGTCATCGAGGCCGACGTCGGTCGGATGTTCGCCGAGCGAGGTGGCTTCCGCTCGATCTACCGGGCGGGAGAGCGGAGCGGCGGGAGGAGGGGGCCCGGGGACCGGATGGGTCTCCGGCCCGCCCGCCCGCGCGCGCCCGGAGGTGGGCCGTGCGGCTCGCGCCCGGCGTCGACACCGAGGTGCGCCCGCCCGCGCGCCGGAGGCGGGCCAGCGGGCCGGCATGTCGCGACGACCCGGCCACCACACGGATGTGATCACCCGTAAAGATTCAAAAGCCCGGCGGAGGTGGGTTCGCGCTGAGCTGATCCAGGGAAGTGCAAGCAGGACGGCAAGATGAGTAAGGTCGGGCCTTAAAGGACTGCACCTTTGGAGGGAGTCGCGTGGGATCGCACAGGGACCTGCCCGCCGGCATGGTGAACCATATCTTTACCGACACCGGGAGCTCCTCGTTCACCGAGTTTGTCAGGTCCCATTCGCCGGACTTGTTGCCTGGCCGTAACGAGACTCTGGCGACCCCGGTGGGCGACCAGATCCCGCATGCCACCACGATCGTCGCGGCGATATGCGCGGGTGGCGTGGTGATCGCGGGAGACCGCCGGGCGACCTCGGGAAACATCATCTCCCAGCGCGACATGGAGAAGGTGTTCCGCACGGACGACTACTCGGGCATGGGCATCGCGGGGACGGCGAGCACCGGGATCGAGATGGCCCGCCTCTACCGGGTGGAACTCGAGCACTACGAGAAGCGGGAGGGCCGCACCCTCTCGGTGGCGGGTAAGGCCAACCGGCTCGCCACGATGATCCGCGGCAACCTGCCGATGGCGATGCAGGGGCTCGTGGTCGTGCCGCTCTTCGCCGCCTACGACCCCGATGTCGACGGCGGCCGGATCTTCAGCTACGACGTGGGCGGTGGCCCCTACGAGCAGTACCAGCACCACGCGATCGGGTCCGGCTCGATCTTCGCGCGGGGCGCGCTGAAGAAGCTCTACCGCGAGGGCGCCTCGCCCGAGGACACCGTGCTGACGCTCGTTCACGCCCTCTACGACGCGGCCGACGACGACTCGGCGACCGGCGGCCCCGATGTGATCCGCAAGATCTGGCCCGTCGTCGCGGTGATCACCGCCGACGGATACCGCCGACTCCCCGACGAGGAGGTGGGTGAGTTCGTCCGCACCGTGATCGACTCCAGAACGAACTTCCCCGACGGCCCCACCGCCCCGCTGCGCTAACACGAGAGGATCACCCCAGGTGTCCATGCCTTTTGGATATGTCTCGCCCGAGCAGCAGATGCGAGACAAGGCGGACTACGCGCGCAAGGGGATCGCGCGGGGCCGTAGTGTCGTCGTCCTGCAGTATGAGGACGGCATCCTGTTCGTCGCGCCCAACCCGTCCCGCGCCCTGCACAAGATCAGCGAGATCTACGACAAGATCGGTTTCGCCGCGGTGGGCCGCTACAACGAGTTCGAGGCGCTGCGCCTCGGCGGCATTCGCTATGCCGACATCAACGGCTACACCTACGCCCGTGACGACGTCACCGCCCGCGGCCTGGCCAACCTCTACGCGCAGAACCTCGGCCAGATCTTCACCGAGTCGCTGAAGCCGTTCGAGGTGGAGATCGTGGTCGCCGAGGTCGGCGACTCCTCCGACGAGGACCACATCTACCGGCTGACCTTCGACGGCTCGGTCTTCGACGAGGCGGGCCTGGTGGCCATGGGCGGCCAGGCCGAGGCGGTGGCCGGCCGGCTCAAGGAGCGTTACCGCGACGGCCTGTCGCTGGCGGAGGCCCTGGAGGCGGCGCTGTTCGCACTGACCGAGCCGGGCGGCGAACGCTTCCCGGCGAGCCAGCTGGAGGTCGCGGTCCTCGACCGGAACCGGCCGCACCGCAAGTTCCTGCGGTTCAGCGGCCCGAGGCTGGAACGCCTGCTGTCCGCCGGGGCCCCCGCGGCCGAAGCGCCCGCCCAGCCCGCCCAGCCCGCCCAGCCGGAGAGTCCCCTTTCCGCGCCCGAGACGCCCGGTGCCCCGCCGACCGCGCCCGACGGCGACATCGACACCGGGGCGAGCGGCTGACCGGGCCCGCCGGTCGACCATGAGACAGGAGAGCGTCGCCCTGCCCGGGGCGGCGCTCTCGGTGTGTCCTGGATCACTTCCTCCCCTGACAACCGGACCCGCTCACCGATGGTCACAGTCTGTGTGAAAAACGCCACCCCCCGAGCCTGGACCAGGCTCACCCTCCCCTCGGCCGGTCCCGCCGCGCTCGCACTGCTCGCAGCCGTGGTACTGATGTCCGGCTGTGCCGAGACGCCGGCTCCCGCCGCCTCCTTTGCCCCCTCGACCGGAGCGCCCGACGCCGCCGCCTCCTCCAGTCCCGCGGCCACCCCCGAAATCTTCGGCACCGAGTTCCAGGCCGCTCCCGAGCACGACTGGAGCAAGGGCGGCCCGCCCCCCTTCGAGGGGGTCCTGCGCGGCTGGCTCACCGACGTGGACAAGGGCGGTGTGGCCGAGTACCGGCCGATCCGCTTCACCCAGAGCGGTGGCGAGGACGGCCACTTCGACGGCCCCGAGGAAGGCGACGTGACCCGCTACGCGGCGCCCATCGCCGAGGACGTGCTGTTCCTCGCGGACAGTGGCTGCGACGGCTCGTCGCAGACCTACGACAAGGCCACCAACCTCGGCACCGAGAAGTGCACCCGCCAGACGTTGATCGACAACGTCAAGGAGGCGGCGTCCCTGGCCGGGGTGGAGGGCCTCTACCGACCGGCCCTGATCACCACGGAGAACGGCAGGATCACCAAGGTTGTCGAGATCTTCTGGCAGGGCGGCGGCTGATCCGGTTCACCGAGCCCGGCGCCCGCGCATCGCTCACACCCGGCGGTGACCCGGGTGCGAGACGCGTCCGCGCTTAGCCGCTCACAGCCCGGGGCATAAGCCGTACGACCGAAAACCCCATGATCCCTCCCACGAGAGGGGTTCGGCGAATAGTGTGAGGCAATGGATCGTCGCATCTTCGGGCTTGAGAACGAGTACGGCGTCACCTGCACGTTCAGGGGGCAGCGGCGGCTGTCACCCGATGAGGTAGCGCGTTATCTATTCCGCCGTGTCGTCTCCTGGGGCCGATCGAGCAACGTCTTCCTCCGCAACGGGGCGCGCCTGTATCTCGACGTGGGCAGCCACCCCGAGTACGCCACCCCCGAGTGTGACAACGTCGTGGAGCTCGTCACCCACGACAAGGCGGGCGAGCGCATCCTGGAGGGTCTCCTCGTCGACGCCGAGAAGCGTCTTCGCGAGGAGGGCATCGCCGGCGACATCTACCTGTTCAAGAACAACACCGACTCCGCGGGAAACTCATACGGCTGCCACGAGAACTACCTGGTGGGCCGGCACGGCGAGTTCGGCCGCCTGGCCGACGTGCTGATCCCGTTCCTGGTCACCCGGCAGATCATCTGCGGGGCCGGCAAGGTGCTGCAGACCCCGCGCGGGGCGGTCTACTGCGTCTCCCAGCGGGCCGAGCACATCTGGGAGGGCGTCTCCAGCGCCACCACCAGGTCACGCCCGATCATCAACACCCGTGACGAGCCGCACGCCGACGCCGAGCGGTTCCGCCGCCTGCACGTCATCGTCGGTGACTCCAACATGAGCGAGACGACCATGCTGCTCAAGGTCGGCGCCACCGACCTGGTGCTGCGCATGATCGAGGCGGGCACCGTGATGCGTGACCTGTCCCTGGAGAACCCGATCAGGGCCATCCGGGAGGTCTCCCACGACATGACCGGGCGGCGACGGGTCCGGCTGGCCAACGGCAGGGAGGCGTCCTCGCTGGAGATACAGGAGGAGTACCTTTCCAAGGCCCGTGACTTCGTCGACCGCCGCGGCGGCGACGAGATCAGCCACCGGGTGCTGGAACTGTGGGAGCGCACGCTCAACGCGGTCGAGACCGGCAACCTCGACAAGGTCGCCCGCGAGATCGACTGGGTGACCAAATACCAGCTGATCGAGCGCTACCGCAAGAAGTACGATCTGCCGCTGTCGAGCCCCCGGGTCGCCCAGCTCGACCTCGCCTACCACGACGTGCACCGCCGCCGTGGCCTGTTCTACCTGCTGCAGAAGCGTGGCGCGGTGGAGCGGGTGGCCTCCGATCTGAAGATCTTCGAGGCAAAGTCGGTGCCGCCGCAGACCACCCGTGCCCGGCTGCGCGGGGAGTTCATCCGCAAGGCGCAGGAGAAGCGCCGTGACTTCACGGTCGACTGGGTGCACTTGAAACTCAATGACCAGGCACAGCGCACGGTGCTGTGCAAGGATCCCTTCCGCAGTGTCGACGAGAGGGTGGACAAGCTCATCGCCGGAATGTGATGGTCACGCTTCGGCAAGCTCCTTCCATGCTTACCTCCTCCGTATGCCGGTACGGGTAGTGTTGCGCGAACCTGACGTCTGCTTGAGGGATACCTATGCGCCGCCGCAGCATGGCCGTACTGGCCGCAGTGCCTCTGATGTTCGCCGCAGCATGCGGCTCGGGAGGGGACGCGACCACCGGCGCCTCCACTTCCACCGGCAGCGGAGTCACCGAGCTACAGGTGACCGGGGAGATCGGCGCCAAGCCGAACGTGGCCTTCCCGACCAAGGTCGTCGAGACCTCCTCCTACAAGGTGCTCACCCCCGGCACCGCAGGGGAGGCCGCCAAGCTCGGCACCAACGTGGTGGCCAACTTCACGGTCTTCGCCTGGGACGGCAAGGAGAACAAGCTCGCGGGCTCGACCTACGACGAGGGCGGCCCGCAGGTCATCACGCTCAACGAGCAGGTCCCGGAGATCCTCAGAAAGGGCTTCGCCGAGACCAAGAGCGGCGGCAGGTTCATGTCCGTCGTGGCCAAGGACGCGCTGCCCAAGGAGCAGCAGGCGCAGGCCCCCGCGGGTCAGTCGCAGGTCTTCGTGGTCGACGTGGTCGGCGTCCCCGAGGGGAACGCGGCCAAGGGCACCGCGACCGACCCCGGCGTCGCCGGCGTCAAGGTGGAGAACCCGGGCGGTGAGACCGCGCCGAAGCTCACCACCAAGACCAAGGAGAAGGCGCCCAAGGAACTCGTCGCCAAGACCGTGATCAAGGGCACGGGGCCCGAGGTCAAGTCCGGTCAGTCGATCCTGGTCCAGTACGCCGGGAAGATCTGGGGTTCGGACGTCGAGTTCGACAGCAGTTGGTCCCGTGGTGCTCAGCCGATCATGTTCCAGATCGGCACCGGCAAGGTCATCAAGGGCTGGGACCAGGGTCTGGTCGGCGTCCCCGTGGGCAGCCGGGTGCTGCTGAGCATCCCGCCGGACCTCGGTTACGGCAAGGCGGGCTCCGGCGACAAGATCAAGGGAACCGACACCCTGGTCTTCCTGGTCGACGTGCTGGCCGCCTACTGACGCTCCTCGCGGAGCGACTCACCCCCGAACCCGGCCGTGCGCGCACGGCCGGGTTCGCGTTTTCCGATCGCGATCTCCAGCTACTGACAATTCTCCCAATAGGGCGTTAGGGTTGGCGCAGCCACCGGCCCCGGGAGTTCGGATGCGTCCCACGGCACTGCTCGTCGCGCTTTCGCTCGTGCTGGTCACCGCCTGCGCCTCCGGCGACGGGCAGGCGGGGCCGGAGGTCGAGGTGCTCGGGAACTTCGGTGACAGGCCCACCGTGCGCTTTCCCGAGGGCGCGCCCTCCGGCGGCCTGAAATTCACCGAGCTGATGGCGGGCACCGGCGCGGAGATCGGGGGGAACGACCTGGTCGTCGCCCAGTACACCGCGCACGTGTGGGACGGCAAGGACAACCGCCTGCTGGCCTCCAGCTTCAACCAGGGCGCCCCGGCGTCCTTTCCGCTGAACCAGACGATCACCGGCGTGGGCAAGGCCCTGCGCGGCCACAAGGTCGGCAGCCGGGTGGTCGTCGCGGTTCCGCCGGAGGAGGCGTACGGCCCCAATCCGCCCGGCGGGATGACCGCCGAGGACGGGCTGTTCTACGTGGTCGACGTGCTCGGCGCGTTCCCGCCCGACGCCACCGCGAAGGGCGGGGGCGGGGTCCTCGACGGGGTCAGGGTCACCGGAGCCTCCGGCGGGCGCCCGGTCATCTCCCTGCCGGGCACCGCGCCTCCCGCCGACCTGAGGAGCAAGATCCTCGTCCGGGGCGCCGGGGCCGAGACCCGTGCGGGACAGCTCATCGTCACCCAGTACGAGAGCAGGGTCTGGGGCGAAGACGTCTCCGACTCCACCTGGGCGGCGGGGCAGCCCAAGGCCTTCCAGATCGGCAAGGGCCGCGTCATCGCGGGCTGGGACCGGGCTCTGGTCGGCGTCCCGGTGGGCAGTCGCGTCCTGGTGATCGTCCCGCCCAGGTTCGGCTACGAGAACGGCCTGCCGCCGTCCGTCGAACCCGGCGAGACGCTCGTCTTCGTCGTCGACGTGCTGGCCGCCTACTGACAGTCACGCCCACCGGCCATCGCGCTTCTCGGGCCGCTCCCGCCGGTTTGTGCTCGGGTTCGTCGGTTCCCGACCGTTACCTTCAGCTACCGACGACTCTCCCGGCAGGGCGTCGAGGAAGGCGTGCTCTCCGCCCGGGGAGTCCGGACGCGTCCCTGACCGACGTCCTGACCGTCCGCCGACGCCGCCCGGCCCGCCGCGCGCCACAGGGTTGGAATCGCATACCGGGAAACGCCGACGTGCCTGCCGAGTGAAATTCTTGGTGTTAACGGGGTGGCATGATCGCTCACTCTGATTGTATAGTCGAATAAGCGACCGCATTTACTATGGGATGTCTTCGTTCTCCGGGAAAGGCTCCTCTTGTCAAAAGTAGTGAGTGAGTGACTCTGCGTTGGCTCGGCAGGTCCTGATATTCACGAACCGTAATGACTTGCACAGCGACGTCATCATCGGCAAGCTGCACGAGCTACGCCAAACCGTGGTCAGGCTGAATACCGATGACATTCCCCAGAAAACGCTGATCGAGCTGCGTCTGGATTCGAGCACCTGGATCGGTGGCATTCGGCTGGGGAACGGGCGGGCCGTCGAGCTATCCGAGTTGAAATCTACTCTGGTCCGGCGGCCGGAGGGTTATGTCTTCCCGCAACACCTGGACCCGATTTCACGAGGATTCGCCGACGCCGAGACGCGGCACACCATGGGAGGGCTGTGGGAGTCGGTCGACTGCTACTGGATGAGTCGGCCGGACATGATCCGCGCGGCCAGTTGGAAGCCTGAGCAGTTGCAGAGGGCGGCGCGCATGGGCTTCGAGGTGCCACGCACGCTCATATCGACCGATCCCGACGCGGTGCGTGAATTCCACGAATCCTGCTCGGGCCGGATCGTCTTCAAGAGCATGACCGGCCCCGCGGCGCTGGCCTCGGCCGCCAAGGCCGGGGGGAGCCCGCAGGAGGTCGGCTTCGCGGTGCGGGTCGTCACAGAGGAGGATCTGTCCCGTCTCGAGGCGACGAGGATAAGCCCCTGCCTCTTCCAGGAGTACATCCCCAAGAGCCACGAGATACGGGCCACGGTCATCGGGGACGAGGTCTTCGCGGCCGAGATCCGTTCCCAGGATTCTCCCGAGACCAGCGTGGACTTCCGGCAGGCGAGGATAACGATCCCCTACCGGAGAGCCGTACTCCCGCCGAGCGTGGAGACCCGCTGCCTGGAGTTCGTGCACAGCTACGGGCTCACTTTCGGCGCGCTCGACATCGTCGTCACCCCGGACGGCCGGTTTGTGTTCCTGGAGAACAATCCAGTCGGACAGTTCATGTTCGTCGAGAGAAAGGTGCCCGAGTTGCGCATGACCGACGCCTTGGTCGCGTGCCTGGCCCGCGGGGCCGGTGCCCCCTGACGCCCGACTCATGGAACCGGCCGCCGTGGAGTGGACAGAGATCGCAGACGTGAACGTACTCTCTGACCCCCACGTGCTCCTGTTCTGCCGTGTTCTGACAGGCTTGGCCTTCACCGTCTCGCTCATCGGCAAGGCGGCCGACGTCACGTCGTTCCGCGCCGCCATCCGGTCACTGGTGCCACTCCGCGAGGGCGCCGTGTGGCCGGTGCTGTCCCTGGTGTTCCTGGCGGAACTGGGCGTCGTGCTCATGCTGATCGCCGGAGATCTCCTGGTCCTCGGGTTCGCGTTGGCGGCGCTCCTGCTAGCGGCCTTCACAGCCGCTCTGGTGGTCTCCCTCGCGCAAGGCAGGAAGGTCTCGTGTAACTGCTTCGGCAAGAGCAAGGAGCAGGTTACCGGGTTCGATGTGGCACGAAACGCGATCTTGATCATCGCCGCCGCACTTCCCGCGCTCTTCTTGGCGGGCTCGCCGGCCCCTAATGCCGCTTTCGAGCCATTGGAACTCCTCACAGTCACGGTGATGAGCGGGACGACCCTCGCGTTCCTCCTCCACCTCCGCGACATCTCGCTCGTCGTCTTCCCCCGCTCCGCACCGAGAGACAGGGAGGAGAGGGTTTGAGTACCGAGACCCTCGTCCTGCTGTTGTGGATCGCTGTGTTCGCCAACTCCTTCCTCCTCTTCCGGGTGATCAGGAAGCTCAGGCCGCTGTTCGAGCCTCCGAAGGAGCTTCCGGAGATCCCCTCCCTCCCGCTGGACGCTCCAGCGCCCCCGTTCGACGCCGAATCGATAGACGGCGCGATTCTTTCCCTGCGGGATTTCGCCGAGTCGTCCGTCACCCTGGTCTTCGTCTCGCAGGACTGCGCCGGCTGCCGCGCGCATTTCCCGAACCTGGAGAAGATAAACCGGATCGCGAGGGTGTCGGGGACGAGGATGGTCCTGGTCGGCTTCACCGATTCGTTTTCGCCGCGTGAGGCCCGCGACGTCCTCAGGACCAGGCACCAGATCACCGCAGACATCGTGATCGTCGCGCGCAGGCACGTGCTGCGCCGCCTGTACAACCCCCGAGGGGCGACGCCTTTCTTCTACCACGTCGAGGACGGCGTGGTGCGGAGGAAGGGAGGGCTCGACACGGAGAACTGGGCGGAGACGGTCAAGCACTGGCAGGCCCTGGCGAGGAGCGAGGGAAGCGCGGGCCGGTAGCCGCGGCCCGCGCACGAACGCGCCCGATCGCTCACCGGCCTGAAGCCGGTGGGGAGTGATCGGGCGCGTTCTGCTCGCCTGGTCACCGCGTCCCGGCCTTCATGGTGGTGAACGGCGGCCGGTCAACGCCGAGCGCCTGCCGGGGAACGCGGAACCGAATACGGCGTGAAAGTCCGGCTGAAAGAGCGGGGACTTAACACCAGTCGCCGAAAAAAACGTCAAAACACTGGTACCAGCTGAAGTTGCTGTTCGAGCAGAGGCATATCTCGGCCTCCGCGTCCGACCGTCCCACCCAAAGCTGCTGCTCCTCGTCGTACTCTCCCGTGATCGCAGGAGGGGCGAGAACCTGCTGTACGCCGGAGGGGGCCGCGCTAAGTGCGAATGGAATTTCCAATGGTCACTCCCCGTTTGAGGCTGGTGGCAAACGAATTCAGTATTACCCGGCTGTTCTGTTTAATGCAAGGAAGCTGTGCGGCCGAAAGCTGATAGCCGGCGGTTTTCTGAAAACAATAAGAACGGAATGATCTTTTTGGTCGTGCCGAAAACATGTCGTATCAGCGCTGGGTTGATGAATGCATGCGGGGAGTATTGGCGCCGGGATTGTATTTCCTTCGGGCCGGCCGGGGAATTTCCCGGCGAGGAGGGCCGGCCGGTCAACGGCGGGTGCGGTGGTTGCGGGAGCGTGCGAGGGACGCCGGGCCCCCTCTGGGGCCCGGCCTAGAATCCTTGCTGTGAGCAGTGACGACCTCGGCACGGTGGCGGTACTTCACGACCCGGTGCGCCGGGCCGTCTACGACTATGTGACCTCCCGTGGCCAGGAGGTGGGGCGCAACGAGGCGGCCGAGGCGGTGGGGATCCAGCGGACTCTGGCCGCCTTCCACCTCGACAGGCTTGTCGAGGCCGGCCTGCTTGACGCGGGCTTCAGGCGGCTGACGGAGCGGACGGGACCCGGCAGCGGCCGGCCTGCGAAGGTCTATCACAGGGCGCGGGGGGAGTGGCAGGTCAGCGTGCCCGCCAGGGACTACCGAACGCTCGCCCTGGTGCTGGCCGAGGCGGTGGAGTCGCTCGGCGGGGAGGAACGGGCCGAGCAGGTCGCGCGACGCGCCGGGGCCGGGTTCGCGCGGCAGGACGATGATCTCGTCGGGGTGCTGCGGCGGCGCGGTTACGAGCCGTACGAGGAGGAGGGCCGGGTGCGGCTGCGCAACTGCCCGTTCCACGTGCCGGCCGAGGAGCATCCGCTGCTGGTCTGCTCGGTGAACCTGGGGCTGTGCCGAGGGTTGCTGGAGGCGCTCGGCCAGGACGCCTCGGCGGCCCGGCTGGACCCGCGCCCGGAGGAGTGTTGCGTCACCTTCTCTAAAAACAATGAGAGTTGACATAGAAAGGCCGGGGGTGATCTGCTGTGCTCATGCATCTGGCCCAACTGAACATCGCCCACATGCGTGCTCCCGTCGATTCCCCGGAGCTGGCCTCCTTCGCCGCAGGCCTCGACCCCGTCAACCGGCTGGCCGAGGCGACTCCCGGCTTCGTCTGGAGACTCAAGGGCGGTGACGCCCCCGAGGACACGGTCAAGCACGACTACGGTGACCACCTGCTGATCAACTTCTCGGTCTGGGAGTCGCGCGAGGCGCTGTGGGACTACGTCTACCGCAGCGGCCACCTGGAGTTCCTGCAGCGGCGCAGGGAATGGTTCCTGCGCATGGCGGAGCCGTCCTCGGTGATGTGGTGGATTCCCGAGGGGTACGAGCCGCCCCTGGCCGAGGGAATGGAGCGCCTGGAGCGGCTCAGGAGGGAAGGCCCCACGCCTGAGGCCTTCACTTTCAGGGTTTTCTACGACAGCAGCGAGGCCGTGTGGCGTCCGGCGGCGGCCGAGGCCAGGAAGTAGGCCAGGTCCTCGTCCAGGCCGCGGCCCATCGTCGACAGCCTGACCGGAGACTCCCGCAACGCCGCGTACAGCCCGTCCACCGGCACCTCGATCAGTTCGTGCCGCGCGGCGAGCGGGCGCGACTGCTCGGTCACCCGCCTGCCGAAGTCGCCGGGCAGCACGGGTACGGCGATCTGGGCGGGGGCCAGCGCCACCCGGCCGTAGGCGGTCAGCGAGTGGTGCGAGACCCCGATGTGGCGCTCGCGCAGGTCGCCTTCGCTGACCCGCAGCGCCGCGACCGGGCGGCCCCCGAGGACGGCGGCGGCGTTGACCGCCTCGCCGGCCGAGACGCCGGAGAAGCCCCAGCGGGTGCCGCTGCCCAGGTTGCCCGGCCCCTGGGTGACGACCGCGACATCGGCCCCCAGGACATGCCGGGCCGCCAGCAGGCCGGTGTGCGGCGTCACCGCCTCCACGTCGCCGCCGAAGGCCTGGCCCACCGTGACCACCCCGCACAGCCAGCCGGTCTCTCGTAGCCGCGCGCACGACATGGAGAACCAGGCGGGCAGCGCGCCCCCGTCGAGCATCACGTAGGCGACCCTGGCGGGCCGGTGCCCGCCGGACTCCCCGGTACGCGGCGGATTCGAGCCGTACAGGCCGCAGAGAATCGCCGGCAGGGCAGAGTGCAGGTCGGCGACGATCACCGGCATGCCGTCCACGGAGTCGGCGTCACGCAGGAGGTGGTGGAAGGGCGAGTCCTGCTCGTCCGCGCCGAGTACGGTGGTCTGCAACGGGGTGTAGCGTGCCTTCACCAGGTGTCCGGGACCTTGAGGATCTTGTGGCAATCGGTCGGGAACAGCCACCACCATGGCGTAACCTCCCGTACCGAGACCCATTGCGAGCGCGGTCGTGTTGAGCAGCACCACGTCACCGGGCTCCGGGCGTCCCACCAGGGCCGGATAGGCGAGCGCGCGCGCCTCGCCGTCCTCGGTGGTCACGTCGAGTTCCATTGCCCCCGGCCATTCGCGCCGGATCCGTACGACCTCGCCCCTGCGCCATCTGATCACGGGGGAAGGGTAGCGTCACTTGAACAGGGAGGAGGCCGGATGTCGCGCCGGAAGACCGAGCGGCTGCTCAATCTCGTGATCTGCCTGCTGGCCACGCGGCGGCCGCTCAGCGCCGAGCACATCCGCCAGGCGGTGCCGGGCTACGACGCCGACAACGACGAGGCCTTCCAGCGGATGTTCGAGCGGGACAAGAACGAACTGCGCGAGATCGGCATCCCGATCGAGGTCCACAAGGACCCCTGGGAGGAGGATCCCGGCTACCGGATCGTCCGCCAGGCCTACGAGCTGCCGGAGATCACCCTGGAACCGGACGAGGCCGCGGTGGTGGGCCTGGCGGCCCAGGTGTGGCAACGGGCCAGCCTGGCCGAGGCGGCCAGTGGCGCGCTGCTGAAGCTGCGCGCCGGGGGCGTGGAGACCGACGAGGCGTACGGGGTGCTCGGCGGGGCACTGGAGTTGCGCGTCGACACCCAGGATCCGTCCTTCCCCGCGCTCTGGGAGGCCGTGCGCGACCGGCGGGCGGTCCGCTTCGCCTACCGGGCGGCGGCCAGCCAGAACGTGCTGACCCGCACCGTGGAGCCGTGGGGCGTGGTCAGCCGCCGTGGCCGCTGGTACATGGTCGGTCACGACCGCGACCGGGACGCGCCGCGGGTCTTCCGGCTCAGCCGGATCGGCGGGGCGGTCACCACCGTCGGCCGCCCGGGCTCCGTGACGGTGCCCGAGGGCGTCGACATCAAGTCCATGGTCGTCTACAGCGACGCCGCGGTCCGGGAGCGTACCGCCCTGGTCCGGGTCAGGCAGGACACCTGCCAGGGACTGCGCCAGGTGGCGAAGGCGGTGCGGCCCGCCGGCGACGGATGGGACGAGCTGGAGGTCGACTTCACCGATACCGGCCGGCTGGCCGGGTGGATCGTGGGCTTCGCCGCCGACGCGGAGGTGGTCGGCCCGCCGGACGCCCGCGACGCGGTGATCTGCCGCCTGAAGGGAGCACTCGCGTGAGCACCGCCGATCGCCTGCCCAGGTTGCTGGCGCTGGTGCCCTATCTGATGTCGCACCCCGGGGCACAGGTGCCCGAGGTCGCGAAGATCTTCGGTCTGAGCGAGAAGCAGCTCATCGACGACCTGCAGCTGGTGTGGATGTGCGGGCTGCCCGGCCACACCCCCGGCGACCTGATCGACGTGTCGTGGGACGGTGGGGAGATCGTCATCGACAACGCCGACACCATCGCCCGCCCGCTGCGGCTGGGGGTGGACGAGGCCAGCGCCCTGCTGGTCGCGCTGCGCCTGCTCGCCGAGATGCCGGAGTTCGGGGAGCGCGACGCGCTGGCCCGGGTCATCGCCAAGTTCGAGCAGGCCTCGGGCGAGGGCGCGGCGGCGGTCAGCAGCCAGGTCGCGGTGGAGGTCGACGCCGCACCCGACGCGCTGCCCAGCGTCAACGAGGCGCTGCGGCGCGGTAGACGGCTGTCGCTGCGCTACTACGTGCCGGGGCGCGACGAGATCACCCCGCGCGAGGTCGACCCGATGCGCCTGGTCGTCGTGGACGGCCGTCCCTACCTGTCGGGCTGGTGCTACCGGGCCGAGGCGGTCCGGCTGTTCCGGCTGGACCGGATGCTCTCCGTCGACGTGCTCGACGTGCCCGCCGATCCGCCCGCCGACGCGGTGCCGGACGAGGTGACGTCCGGGGTGTTCCGGCCCTCGCCGACCGACGAGCTGGTGGAGCTGGAGCTGACCGCCGCGGGCCGCTGGGTCGCCGAGTACTACCCGTGCGAGGAGGTCACCGAGCTCGGTGAGGGCCGCGTGCGGGTGGCGCTGCGCGCCAGGGACCAGGGCTGGGTGGTACGCCTGGCGCTGCGCCTGGGCGACACCGGCAGGGTGATCTCGCCCGCCTCGCTGGACGCGAGCGTGCGCGCCGCCGCGACGGCCGCGCTGAATCGTTACGAGTCGATCTCCTGACGTGCGGTACTAGGATCTCCCACTATGAGCTGGATCATCGCCGCGCTCTCGCTGGCCCTCGTGGGGCTGGGAATCCTTGGTTTTCTGGCTGTTCGCGTACTGCGCGCGGCCACCGAACTCGGCCGCGAGATCGACCGCGCGCATGGCAGGCTGGAGCCCGTCCGGGTGCTGTTCGGCGAGAGCGGGGGGACGATACCTGCTCCGAAGGGATGAGTCTGTCCTCGGGGCAGCGTACGATCGGATGCATAGACCGCAGGTCATTCGGAGTAAGGATGTGTAATGCCAAACCTCGGACCTGGTGAGCTGATCATCATCGGCTTGATCCTGGTGCTGCTTTTCGGTGCGAAGAAGCTGCCGGAAGCCGCTCGCGGGCTCGGCCGGTCGCTGCGCATCTTCAAGTCGGAGACCGCGAAGCTTCGCGAGGACGACGAGGCCGACGGCACGACCAGCACGGTCGTTCAGGCTCAGGCCCATCCCCAGCCCGCCGCCCCGGCGCCGCAGCCGATCCCGGCTGCGACCTCGACGCCGACCGCCGCGCTGAGCGTCGAGGAGCAGGCCCGCCAGCTCGAGGAGCAGGCGGCCAGGCTGCGAGCCCAGGCCGGAGCGCCCAAGACGCAGTGATCGGCGGTAGCCTGAAGATCTACCCCGATCAACCGACTCGTCACCCCAGGATTCGTGAATGGCGCTGCTGAAGTGGCCTAAACCGGGCCGGAACGGGACGGAACCGCCCGCTGACTCTGGCGACGGTCGGATGCCGCTCATGGAGCACCTGCGCGAGCTGCGCAACCGGCTGATCATCAGCCTGCTCGGCTTGCTCGCGGGCATTGTGATCGGTTTCATTTTCTTTGCCCCGATCTGGCAGTTCGTGTCGGCTCCCTACTGTGGGCTTCCCCAGGCGCAGGAGCTACGGCCAGGGGAGTGCACGATGCTGATCCTCGGCGTCTTCGACTCCTTCTTCGTGAACCTCAAGGTCGCGGCGATGTTCGGAATCGTCGTCTCCTCACCGGTCTGGCTCTGGCAGATCTGGGGTTTCGTCACCCCCGGCCTGTACCGCAACGAGAAGCGTTACTCGATCCTCTTCATCGTGCTGGCAGTCCCGCTGTTCCTCGCGGGCGCGGCCCTGGCCTACTTCGTGATGGACACGGGGTTGTCGATCCTGCTCGGGTTCGCCCCTCCGGGGACGCTGATCGGCATCACGATCGACGAATACCTCAGCTACGCGCTGGTCATGCTCATCATCTTCGGCGTCTCCTTCGAGCTGCCGCTGCTCATGGTGTTCCTGAACATCATCGGGGTGCTGCCGCGCTCGCTGGTGGCCAAGCACCGCCGCATGGTCATCTTCATCATGTTCCTCTTCGCGGCCCTGGCCACCCCGAGCACCGACCCGTTCTCGATGATCGCCTTGGCCATCCCGATGGTGGTGCTGTTCGCATTGGCCGAGGGGGTCATGTACCTGCGGGAGAAGAGGCAGCCGAAGGGCGAGGACTTCTCCCACCTCTCCGATGACGAGGCCTCCTCGCTCGACGACGACGCCTCGCCTCTGGGCGACGTGACCCCCGTCGATGATCCGGCTCCTATCGATTCGAGAACGACCGACACCGATCCCAGCAAATAGGGGATAAGTTCCGATCTGTGCCCGCAGAGATCGCAGTCCTCGTCAATCCCGCCGCCCGTGGCGGCCGTTCACGGGGACTGCTCTCCCCGGTGCTCGACCGGTTGCGGCAGGGCGGTCGCGAGGTCTCGGTGATCCTCGGAGACTCCGCCGCCGACGCCCTGGACCGCGCCTGCCTGGCCGTCGCCGAGGAACCGGAGGCGCTGGTGGCCTTCGGCGGTGACGGCCTGGTCCATCTGGCACTCCAGGCGGTCGCGGGCAGTGGCGTGCCGCTGGGCGTCATCCCCGTGGGCACCGGCAACGACATCGCGGGCGCGCTCGGCATCCCGCTGAAGGCACCCCTGGCCGCCGCCGACACCGTGCTGCGCGGGCGGGTGCGCACCGTCGACGCCGCGAAGGTGGGCGAGGACGAGTGGTTCGCCGGGGTGGTGGCCTGTGGTTTCGACTCCCGCGTCAACGAGCGGGCCAACCGGATGACCTGGCCGCCCGGCATGGCCAGATACCTGGTCGCGCTCGCCGAGGAACTGCGCTCCTTCAGGCCCATCCCGTTCCGGATCGACCTGGACGGTGAGATCGTCGAGCGGGAGGCCATGCTGGTCGCGGTCGGCAACACCCGCTCGTACGGCGCGGGCATGCGCGTGTGCCCTGATGCCGTGCCCGACGACGGCCTGCTGGACGTGACGATCCTCGGCGCCGTCCCCCGGGGGGAGTTCCTGCGCGCCTTTCCCCGCGTCTATCGGGGCTCGCACGCGAGCCACCCCGCCGTCACCATGCACCGCGCCCGAAGGGTGCGGGTGGAGGCCCCCGGAGTGATCGCCTACGCCGACGGCGAGCGGGTCGGTCCCACTCCGCTGACCTGCGAGGTCGTTCCCGGAGCGCTGGCGGTCCTCGTTTAGGGCCGTTCCGTCCGCGCGATCGGCCGGATCGCCGGGTAAAAAGGGGGGACGGACCGGAATCCCGATATCGGTAGGCTGGGAGGTATGACGACCCCAGCGGAACGATACGCTGCCTTCCGTCAGAGCCAGGCTGAGAGTGGGCCGGCGCTGACCTCGTTCCGCGGCCTGTACGACTTCGAGCTGGATGACTTCCAGATCGACGCCTGCCGGGCGCTGGAGGCGGGCGACGGGGTCCTCGTGGCGGCACCCACCGGCTCGGGAAAGACGGTCGTGGGCGAGTTCGCCGTGCACCTGGCCCTGGCGGAGGGCCGCAAGTGCTTCTACACCACCCCGATCAAGGCGCTGTCCAACCAGAAGTACAACGACCTGGTCAGGCGGTACGGCGCGACCAAGGTGGGCCTGCTCACCGGTGACAACAGCGTCAACGGTGAGGCTCCCATCGTCGTCATGACGACCGAGGTGCTGCGCAACATGCTCTACGCCGGCTCCGGCACCCTGGCGGGGCTCGGCTTCGTCGTCATGGACGAGGTCCACTACCTCGCCGACCGGTTCCGCGGCGCGGTCTGGGAAGAGGTGATCATCCACCTGCCCGAGTCGGTGCGGCTGGTCGCCCTGTCCGCCACGGTCAGCAACGCTGAGGAGTTCGGCGAGTGGATGGGAGAGGTCCGCGGCGACACCAGCGTCATCGTCGACGAGCACCGCCCGGTCCCGCTCTGGCAGCACATGCTCGTCGGCAACCGCATCTACGACCTGTTCGTCACCGGCGACGAGGACCGTCGCCCCCAGATCAACCCCAACCTGCTGCGCATCGCCAGGGACGAGGAGCGCCAGGCGTACGGCAGGGGCCGCCGCGGCTACCCGCGACCCCGCAGGAACGGCCCGCCGGACCGGGCCGCGGCCATCGAGCGACTGGACGCCGACGCCCTGCTGCCCGCGATCACGTTCATCTTCTCCAGGGCCGGTTGCGACGCCGCCGTCATGCAGTGCCTGCACGACGGCATCCGGCTCACCACCGACGCCGAGCGCCACGAGATCCGCCAGATCGTCGACGAGCGCACCGCGCACCTGCCCGACGAGGACCTGGCCGTGCTCGGCTACCTCGAGTGGCGCGACGCCCTGGAACGGGGCCTGGCCGCCCATCACGCGGGCATGCTCCCGGCCTTCAAGGAGGTCGTCGAGGAGCTGTTCACCCGCGGCCTGGTCAAGGCCGTGTTCGCCACCGAGACCCTCGCGCTGGGCATCAACATGCCCGCCCGCTCCGTGGTGATCGAGAAGCTCGACAAGTGGAACGGCGAGACCCACGCCGACCTCACCCCCGGCGAGTACACCCAGCTCACCGGGCGAGCCGGGCGCCGCGGCATCGACGTGGAGGGCCACGCGGTGGTCCAGTGGCAGCCGGGCACCGACCCCCTCCAGGTCGCCGGCCTGGCCAGTACCCGTACCTACCCGCTGCGCTCCAGCTTCCGCCCCTCGTACAACATGGCGGTCAACCTGGTCGGCCAGGTGGGCAGGGAGCGGGCCAGGACGCTGCTGGAGTCCTCGTTCGCGCAGTTCCAGGCCGACCGGGCCGTGGTGGGCATCGCCAAGCAGGTGCGCCGGGCCGAGGAGGCCCTGGAGGGCTACCGCCAGGCGATGACCTGCCATCTGGGCGACTTCGAGGAGTACGCCGCGATGCGCAGGGCCCTGTCCGACAGGGAGGCCGAGCTGTCACGCCAGCGCGGCGCGGCCCGCAGGACACAGGCGCTGCGCTCGCTGGAGGCGCTCAAGCCCGGCGACATCATCAGGATTCCCGGCGGGCGCCGCGCCGGCCTGGCCGTCGTTCTCGACCCCGGCCTCAACTCCCGGGGCGAGGGCCCGTCCCCGCTGGTGCTGACCATCGGCAAGCAGGTCAAGAAGCTGTCGCCGGCCGACTTCCCCGTCCCGGTCGAACCGGTCGAGCGTCTGCGCATCCCGAAGAACTTCAACGCCCGCTCGCCGAAGGAGCGGGCCAACCTGGTCTCCTCGGTACACGCCAAGATCGGCGACCGGGACTTCGGCAAGCCCGTCAGGGCACGCGACCACGCCACCGAGGACGAGGAGATCACCCGCCTGCGCCGGGAGATCCGCCGGCACCCCTGCCACGGGTGCGACGAGCGCGAGGACCACGCCCGCTGGGCCGAGCGCTACCACAAGCTGCTCCGCGAGACCGAGGGGCTGCGCCGCCGGGTCGAGGGCCGCTCCCACGTCATCGCCCGCACCTTCGACAAGGTCTGCGGGGTGCTCGACCAGCTCGGCTACCTCGACGGTGAGAGCGTCACGACCGAGGGCCGCCGCCTGGCCCAGCTCTACACCGAGCTGGACCTGCTGACCGCCGAGTGCCTGCGCGCCGGGCTCTGGAACGACCTGGACCCGGCTGAGCTGGCCGCGTGCGTCTCCTCGCTGGTCTTCGAGTCCAGGCAGGCCGACGACGCCCGCCAGCCCAGGATCCCCGCGGGCGGCGCGCAGCAGACGCTGGCCGACATGGTCCGTCTCTGGAGTGAGCTGGAGTCGATCGAGAGCGACCACGGGCTGTCGTTCATCAGGGAGCCCGACTTCGGCTTCGCCTGGGCGGCCTTCCGCTGGGCCAGGGGCCACACCCTGGACTCCGTGCTCCGAGACGGCGCCGGCGGTGCGGAGCTGGCCGCGGGAGACTTCGTACGCTGGATGAAGCAGCTGCTCGACCTTCTCGGCCAGATCTCCACCGCCGCCCCCGCCGGGAGCAAGGTCAAGCAGAACGCGAGCAAGGCGATGGACGCGCTGCGTCGCGGGGTGGTGGCCTACTCGTCCCTGGCCTGAGCCGGGCCGTGCGGGGGGCGTACCGGGTACGGCTGGTTTCCCCCGGGCGAGGCGCGGTCAGGCCAGGCTGAAGCGGACCTCGCGGGTGGTCGGGTCGGCGCGCGTCAGCCGCACGCGCACGCTCCTGCCCAGCCCAAGCCCCTCGCCGTCGCAGCGGGCCACCACCGCCGGATCGGTGAGCTGCACCTGGCCCCACGGCCGGTCCTCGGCCACGTCGATTACCACCGCCTCGAACGTCTGGCCCACCCGCTCACGGAGCACGAAGGCCTCCACCAGGTCCACGCACGCCCGCTCGACGCCGTTCACGCGCCGCCCGGTGGCGTGCATGATCTCCGGCAGCTCGCCCATGGCCTCCTGGACGTCCTGCGGCACCGGCTCGCCCGCCGCGATGGCCAGGCAGATCTCCGTGGCGTAGCGGTCGATGAGCCGGCGCAGCGGCGCGGTCACATGCGCGTACGGCGCGCCCACAGCGGCGTGCTCCGCCTGCGAGGGGGGCTCGCCGTTGAAGGCCACGTAGCCGGCGCCGCGCAGCAGCACCGTCGACTCCTGCAGGAACGCGGCCTGCTCGGGGATCTTCGGGTCGAGGGCGTGCACGACGTCGCCGTACCCGGCATCCTCCGGCCAGGGCACGCCGAGTGCCGCGGCCACCCTGCGGACCTGGGCGACCCTCTCGGCGGGGGCGGGCGGCAGCACCCGCAGCAGGCCGATCTCCGCGTCCAGCATCATCGAGGCGGCGGCCATGCCCGTCAGCAGCGAGATCTGCGCGTTCCACGCCTCGGCCTCCAGCGGGGCGCGAAACTCCAGCCGGTAGCCGTCCCCGTCCGGAACGACCTCCTGGTCGGGGGTGGGCAGCGTGACGCCGCCTCTGGCCCGCTCCAGGGCGAGCCTGAGCCGGCCGATCTCGGCCAGCAGCCGCAGCGTGCCGTCGGCGGTGCCGGTGTCGATCGCGGCCTGCGCGTAGTCGTAGTCGAGCCGCTCGCGGCTGCGCACCAGCGCCCTGGTCACGTCCGCGCCCACGATCCGGCCCTCCGCGTCGAGGTCGACGCACCACAGCGCGGCGGGCCGCGTCACGCCCGGCAGCAGGCTGGCGGCGGCCTCCGACAGCAGGGGCGGGTGCAGCGGCACGCGCCCGTCGGGCATGTAGACCGTCTCGCCCCGGGTGCGGGCCTCGGTGTCGATCGCCCCTCCGGGCCTGACGAACGCCCCGATATCGGCGATGGCGTACCAGACGCGGTAGCCGCCGGGCCGCTCCTCCAGGTGCACGGCCTGGTCGAGGTCCATCGCCCCCGGAGGGTCGATGGTGATCAGTGGCAGGTCGGTCCGGTCCAGCCGGGGCAGGGCGGGCACCTCGGCGACCCACTCGGCCTCGTCGACCGCCGCCCGGGGAAACCCCTCGGGCAGCTTCATCTCACGGCGGATCCGTTCGAAACCGTCGTCGAGGCGGGGGTGGGACTCTCCGGGTACCCGGATGCTCTTGTGAGGCACAGGGAGCAACCTACCGGCTGGCGGCGGTCCCGCCCCACCGACTAGGGCGAAATGGTCAGATCGGACATCTAGTAGGTGGGGCGGAGCGTGGAGGTCAGGCGTTCCAGCGGCCCGCCCAGGCCGTAGCGCTCGCTCAGCGCCGCCAGGGCGTCCGGGTCGCGGGGCTTGGCCGGGAGCGTGAGGTCGGTCTCGGGCATGGGCACGTCGCGGGCGACCCAGACCACCTCGGGGGCCACCCGCAGGTAGTCGCGGGCGGCCGACAGCCTGGCACGCTGCCCCGAGGTCAGGTCGCCGTCCCCGTCGACGGCGCGCAGCAGCGCCTCCAGGGAGCCGAACCGGGTGATCAGAGCCGCCGCGGTCTTGTCGCCCACCCCCGGCACGCCCGGCAGGCCGTCACTGGGGTCGCCGCGCAGGGTGGCGAAGTCGGCGTAGGAGCGGCCGGGGATGCCGTACTTCTCGGCGACGGCGGCCTCGTCGACCAGCTGGAGGTTCTTGACCCCTCTGGCGGTGTAGAGAACGCGGACCGGCCGGGAGTCGTCGACCAGCTGGAACAGGTCGCGATCGCCGGTGACGACGTCGACCTGGCCGCTCGCCCGTGCGGTGAGCGTGCCCATCACGTCGTCGGCCTCGTAGCCGGGCACGCCGATGCGGGCGATGCCCACCGCGTCGAGCACCTGCTCGATCACCGGTACCTGCGGGGCGAGCGTGTCCGGAGTCTCCTCGGCACCGTCCTCGGCGACCCTGTGGGTCTTGTACGTGGGGATGGCCGCCACCCGGAAGGCGGGGCGCCAGTCGGCGTCCATGCAGGCCACGAGCTCGTGGGGAGAGTGCCGGCGGACCAGCATGGCGATCATGTCGATGACGCCGCGCACCGCGTTGACGGGCATGCCCTCGGGCGAGGTCATCGACTCGGGAATCCCGTAGAAGGCGCGGTAGTACAGCGACGGGGTGTCAAGAAGCATCAGGCCGGGCATGGCGACCATTTAACCAATCAGCCGAGCACCCCGATGGCCAGAACACAGGTGTCGTCCTCGGGATTGGGGCCGCCGATCACCTCGATGAGCTGATCGAGCCCGTCGTTCGGATCCCCCCTCAGCAGGGCCGCGGCCTCCATGGTCAGCGCCAGGCCCTCGTCGATGTCCCGGGTGCGCCGCTCCACCAGCCCGTCGGTGAAAAGCAGCAGCAGGTCGCCCTCCCGCAGCTCGACCCCGGCCAGCTCGTACGGCTCGTCCGGGGTGGCGCCCAGCAGCACCCCGGCGGGTGGGTCGAGCTGGGTGGCGGTCCCCTCGCGGACCAGGATCGGTGCCGGGTGCCCGGCCTGTCCCCAGGTGAACATCCTGGTGGCCGGGTCGAGGTGACCGACGATCGTGGTCGCCGTCGTCTCCGGCATCCGGTGCAGCACGAAGTCGTTGAGCCAGGCCAGCAGCCGGTCGGGGGAGTGGCCGGTCATCGCGAGGCCGACCAGGGCGTGCCGCAGCTGGACCATCTGGGAGATCGCGGGCATCCCGTGCCCGGCCACGTCGCCGATGGCCAGCAGCACCCTGTCGTCTGGCAGGGGAACGGCGTCGTACCAGTCGCCGCCGAGGCTGGGCTTGGCGTCCGCCGCCACATAGCGGACCGCGATGCGCGCGTGCGGCAGGTCGATGGTCTCTCCCAGGCCGGGCATTATCGCCTCGCGTAGCGCGAGGCTCATGTGGTGTTCCTGCTCGGCCTGCTCGCGGACCCGCAGCAGCTTGCTCCGCGACTCGGCCATGATGCGCTCGGCGCGACGTCGGCAGGTGATGTCCTGGACGACACCGTGCACGGCGGCGTGACCGCCGGTCACGACGGGGTCGAGCACGGCGCGAAGGTGGCGGAGCTCGCCGTGGCGGCGGATGCGGAACTCGACCTCGCCGGGCTCGGCCCGGTGCATGACGGACCACAGACGCAGGTCGAGGTCGGGACGATCGGTCGCCTCGACGTGGCCGGCCAGGTCGCGCAGGTGAATCGGGCCGTCGCCGGGATCTCGGCCGAATATGGTGTACACCTGATCGGACCAGGTGGACTCTCCGGTCTGAAGATTCCACTCGGTCCAGCCCATATCGCCCAGGCGTTCCGCGTGCGCCAGGCGGGTGTTGAGGAGTTGCCGCTCCACGTCCATGTGCTCGTCCGGTTCGTCTGGCAACCGCTGCGCCATCTCAGCGGCGATCGACGGAGCCGAACCGGTCACCTGGTCGTTTCGTGGGGGGAGGGGGGGCTGGTGGCCGCCCACTACGCCGACCATGTAGCTCGCTCTCGGAATGTATGGCTTTGCGGACATTTTGCCAACAAAATGTGATCGTACTTCAACGGATTGTAGTGGCGGGGCTGCCGTCGTACCTTCCTTTTCCTGAGTTTCGGTCCTGGGGCCGCTCCCGGATGCATCGCCGCTCCGTCCGGGATTAGATTGGTCGGTGTGACGACGGAGTCCTCTGATCTCTATCCCGTGACCCGCCTGGAGGCCGCCCGCGAGGCCGCCGCCACCGCCGGGCTCGACGCGCTGCTGCTCACGCCAGGCCCGGACCTGCGTTACGTGACCGGTTATGAGGCGCTGCCGCTGGAGCGGCTCACCTGCCTGGTGCTCCCGGTCGTGGGTGAGGCGTTCCTGATGGTGCCCCGCCTGGAGTTGCCCGCTGCCGAGCGCTCTCCGGCGTCCAGGCTCGGCGTGGAGTTCGTCCCCTGGGACGAGACCGACGACCCGTACGCGGTCGTCGGCGGGCGTTTGGGCGCGGTTGGAAAGGTGGGCCTCGCCGACCGGATGTGGGCGATGCAGTCGCTGCGCCTGCGCGATGCGATCCCCGGAGCCGAGCAGGTGCTCGCCGGGACGGTCCTGCGCGGGCTGCGGATGCGCAAGAGCCCGGCCGAGGTGGCGGCGCTGCGCGAGGCGGGCGCCGCGATCGACGCCGTCCACGCCCAGGTGCCCGGCTTCCTGCGGGCCGGCAGGACCGAGCGGGAGATCGGCAGGGACATCGCCGAGGCGATCATCGCGGCCGGGCACTCCACCGTCGACTTCGTCATCGTCGGCTCCGGTCCCAACGGCGCCAGCCCGCACCACGAGCTGTCGGACCGGATCGTCAGGGAGCGCGAGCCGATCGTGGTCGACATCGGGGGTCAGATGCCCGGCGGCTACTGCTCGGACTCCACCCGCGTCTACGCCATCGGCGAGCCTCCGGCGGGCTTCCTGAAGTACTACGAGGTGCTCAGGCACGCCCAGCAGGCGGCCTGCGACGCCGTGCGTCCCGGGGTCCCGTGCGAGGCGATCGACGCCGCCGCGCGAGACGTGATCGCGGCCGAGGGGTACGGCGACTACTTCATCCACCGCACCGGCCACGGCATCGGCCTGGAGACCCACGAGGAGCCCTACATCGTCGCGGGCAACGCCGAGCCGCTGGCGCCCGGTTTCGCCTTCTCGATCGAGCCGGGCATCTACCTGCCCGGGGCACACGGCGCCCGCATCGAGGACATTCTCATCTGCACGGAGGAGGGCGGCGAGCGGGTCAACCACCGCACTCGCGAACTCGTGGTCGTCTGACGGGTATCTCAGCAGGCCCCTGTCCGGTCGCGCCCCGGGGTGGAGCCGCGGTCGTCCGGCGGGTGCCAGAATCGGGGTGGCCGGCGACCCCGGCCACCCACCTTCGTCGTCCGCGCCAGGACCTGGAGCACGCGGATGCGATCCCCTCCCCCCGAGCCCAGGGGCGGGGTCTCCACGTTGGAAGGATTCAGATGACCGTTGAGCGCGTTCTGCCGACCGGTGACGCCCATGACCTGCTGGACCTGGTCCGCGACCTGATCGGCAAGGAGGTCGCCCCCCGGGCCGCGGCCGACGAGTCCGCCGAGCGCTTCCCCCGGGAGGTGTTCACCACGCTGGGCCGCGCGGGACTGCTCGGTCTGCCCTACCCCGAGGAGCATGGCGGGGCGGCACAGCCGTACGAGGTCTACCTGCAGGTGATCGAGGAGCTGGCGGCCGGCTGGCTGGCGGTGGGGCTCGGCCTGTCGGTTCACACCCTGTCGTGTTTCCCGGTGGCCGCCTACGGCACCGCCGAGCAGCGCGCCGCGCTGCTTCCCCGGATGCTGGGCGGTGAGTGGCTGGGCGCCTACTGCCTGTCGGAGCCGCAGTCGGGGTCCGACGCCGCCGCGCTGGCGACCCGGGCGGTTCCCGGCGAGGACGGTTACACGGTCGACGGAGTCAAGGCCTGGATCACCCACGGCGGCGCCGCCGACTTCTACACGCTGATGGCCCGTACCTCGGCCGACGGCGCGCGCGGCATCTCCTGCTTTCATGTGCCCGCGGGGACGGAGGGGCTGTCGTTCGGCGCGCCCGAGCGGAAGATGGGCATGAGGTCGTCACCGACCGCCCAGGTCCGCTTCGACGGGGTGCGACTGGGGCCGGAGGCGCTGCTGGGCGCCGAGGGGGAGGGCTTCAGGATCGCCATGGCCGCGCTGGACGGCGGCAGGCTCGGTATCGCCGCCTGTGCCGTCGGCGTGGCGCAGGCCGCCTTCGAGGCCGCCACCGCGTACGCCGCCGAGCGCCGCCAGTTCGGCTCGCGGATCATCGACTTCCAGGGCGTCGGCTTCATGCTCGCCGACATGGCCACCCAGATCGCCGCCGCCCGCGCCCTCTACCTGGACGTCGCCCGGCTGCGCGACGCGAGCCGGCCCTACGGCACGCGGGCGGCGATGGCGAAGCTCTTCGCCACCGACATGTGCATGAAGGTCACCACCGACGCGGTACAGGTCCTCGGCGGCTACGGCTACGTGGAGGACTTCCCGGTCGAGCGTTACATGCGGGAGGCCAAGGTCCTGCAGATCGTCGAGGGCACCAACCAGGTCCAGCGCCTCGTCATCTCCCGCGCCCTCGCCAGAAGCGACCGGGCGTGACGTCCCGACCGGCCGGGCGGTGAGCTCAGGCCCTGGCGGAGGGGATCCCGGTCGTCACCCCGAGGCGCCGCCGGAGTTCTGGGGGCCGGTGTGGATGATGGCGGCCCACAGGTCCGGCCGGCCGGGGTATCGCTCGCGAAGGGCCAGGCTCGCGCCGTGGACGGCGTCGGCGACGCCGGCGCCGGGCGGGACGCCGGGATCCAGCCGGGCGTAGACGTGGTCGGCCGCCTGCGCGGCGACATCGTCCCTGATCCCCCACAGTGTGGCGATGACGTGCTCGTAGCCCGCGAGCTGGAAGGCCGACGCCAGGTGGATCGCCTCGTCGGCGATCCTGCCTGTCGGGGCGGCGGTGTGGCATGCCGAGAGGTAGGCGAGCTCCGCGTGGGGCAGGTCCTGCCGGGCGATGTCCAGAACACCGAGCCGGTCGTGCCCCAGGGCCAGGTGGCTCCTGGACGGCCGGTGCGGATCGGCGTAGGCGTGACCGGCGAAGTGCAGCCAGGCGTGATCGGGGAGCGCGGCCAGCAGCCGCTCGCGGGAGACCGCTCCCAACAGGACCGACCCGGGAATCCGGTGCGCGATCCGCTCGGCCTCCTTGACGGTGGCGGGCAGGTCGCTCATCCCCGGTGTGCGGTCGACGGCCACGACCAGGGGGCGGCGCGGACGTGGAGGCGCCGGCGGCTGCCGGCGGGCGTGCTGCAGGGCTCGCAGCGTGGAGGTGTACGAGGACACGACGTGGTCGAGCACGCCCGGTTCCCCCGGCCGCCCCGCCGCGTGCAGCGGAAGGTACGAGAGAGCGGCGGTCGGGCACCAGCAGACACGGGGAGCGGGTCCGCCGGGCGCGGGAGGTCCGGTGAGGCCGAGGGCGTCGAGGACCGGCGCGGCGACCGCGTCCCACAGCCAGCCCAGCGTCTCCTCGGCGACGCGCATGTCCACGGTGCCCTCGACGGCCAGGCGGAATCGTATGGCGTGCTGGAACGACCTGTCGCGGTCCAGGAGGGGAAGGTGGACGGACTCGACGCCGTCCTTCCGCACGATCAGGGCGTCGCTGCGGTAGGGACTCACATTGACGACCACCACGGGGTCCTCGCCCACGGTGGCGATCAGATCCTCGCCACGCGGGGGTACGAGAAGGCCCATCGCGTGAACCGCCCGCAGCGCCTCCTCCCACTCGGCCGCCAGACGCCAGCGGTGCTCGGCGGTGAGGCCGCCGGCCATGGCGGTGCCGAGGACGGAGGGCTCCTGATCCAGCAGGCCGCGCAACCGCCGCACGCGGAGCGCCAGCTCCGGTGCCCGCTCCTCAAGCTCACCCAGGTCGGAACGGGTTTCCAGGGACTGGGCGAACAGCAGGCCCCGGCCGTACTCCAGCAGTTCCAGCGCCCGGACCGGCTGCCCCTGATGGAGGGCGCACGCCGCGGCGTCCAGGCCGAAGTAGGCGTTGCTCCCGAGCACGCGTTCCTGCTCGGCCCTGGGCAGCCTGCGGGTGGTGGCCAGGGGAAGCAGCCGTACGGCTGCCGCGAACCCGTCCGCGCCCTCCTCCCAGCGCCCGTGGTCGGCCGCGGCCTGACCCCATTTCCAGCTCGCGTGGAGCCGGTCGGACAGATTCCCGGTGGGGGATCGCGCGACCTCTCGCAGCGTCCGCAGCGCCTCGTCGAGATCGGCGGCATCGCCGCTCCGGGTGAATCGCTCCGTCATGGCGTCGCCGACGCCGATGGGGTCGTCCGCCTCGCGCAGCAGGCGGACGGCTTCGGCCAGCTCGTCGGGATCGCCGGTCAGCTGTGCGCGCCGCAGGAGGGTCCGCCCGAGTTCCTTGAGCCCCGCCTGCCGCTGCGCGTCCCCCGGGGGAGCGGCGGCGGCCGCGGCCCGGCAGAGCTCGACGGCCTCGTCCAGCGCGGGCCGCTCACCCGTGTGGTCGAACCTGATCCTGAGTGCCCAGGCGAGCCCGGAAAGCAGCAGGGGAGTGTCCCGCATGGCGGGGTCGGTCTCGGCGACCGCCTGGCGCTTCCGTCTGATGCCCTCGTTCAGGCAGGTGGCGTCGCCGCTCGCCTGGAAGCGGAGGAGCTGGACCGTGCCGAGCAGGTCCAGATGCAGGGCCCGTCCCGAGGCTCCGGGCGGGACGGCGTCGATGCTCTCCTCAAGCGCGTCGGCGGCCTCGGGGAAGGCGGACAGGTCGCCGAGGTAGGCGGAACGGATGAGGATGACCTGCGCGTACGCGGGGAGAACCGTGTAACGGCCGGCCGACCGGAGGGGAAACATCTCCAGTGCCTCGCGGGCGATCCGCACCGCCTCCTCGATGTCCTCCTCACTGCCTCGCTCGGCGAATCGCATCGCCAGCGACATGGCGAGCCGCGGCACGATGAAGGAGTGATGCGGATCACCGGGGTTCAGGCCGCCGGACGCCGCGCGCAGCGCCACGACCGCCTCCTCCAGGGCCGTTTCGTCCCCGGTGCGGATGGCCAGGTTCCGCAGCGCGCTGCCGAGCGCGCTCCGGGCGATGACCAGGTCCTTCGACGGCTCGTCCCCGAGCAGTTCCACCGCCTCCCGCAGCGACGCGACCGACTCGGCCAGCGACGCGTCGTCACCGTGGCGCAGGTACACCTCCTCCAGAACGTTTCCAAGGGTCGTCAGGCAGGCCGCCCGGATCGGATCCTCGGCGCGGACACGCGCCACGGCCTCTCGCGCCGCGTGGACGGCGTCGTTCAGCGCAGGCCCGTCGGCGGCGAGGACATAGAGGTTCCGCAGCGTCATGGCGAGATCTTTCAGGCACGCCACCCGCTCGGGAGCCTCGGGAGGGAGCAGCGCGGCCGCCCGGCGCAACAGCGTGGCCGCCTCCCGCAGCTCGGCCCCGTCCCCGGTTCTCAGCGAGGACTCGGACAGCACCCCGCCGTAGGCCTGGAACACGGCGGCCTCCGCGGGATCGCCAGGAGGGCAGGCCTCAAGGGCGAGCCGGCCCGCGTCGATCGCCTCTGCGATCACGGACGGGTCACCGCCGTGCAGGAAGCGGTGATGGAGGACGGCGCAGAGACCCAGCGCGGAGCTGAGTCGTTCCCGGCTGCCGGGCGGGGCGCTCGCCCATGACCGCCGGAAGGCCGTGGCGGCCTCCTCCAGGAGCCGTAGGTCGCGGGAGACGTCGAAGTGGTTCGCCGCCGCGAACCCCAGGGCGTTCAGATACTCGGGCCTCTCGGGGCTGCCGGAGGGGAGCAGGGTGACGGCCCGCCGGGCGGTCTCCACCGCCTCGTCGAGGGCGTCCCGCTCACCCGTCGAGGCGCACCACTCCATCGCGTACCGGGAGATCTCCCTCATCAGGGCCGGCAGCATCGGGTCGCTCTCGGGCGTCAGCGATTTCGCCACCATGAGGAGCAGCCGGCCCAGCGCGATCCTCTCGTCCTCGGTCGGCAAAAGGCGCAGCGAGCCGCCGTCCGGGTAAAGCACCCCGAGCAGCCGGTCACGATGGCCGGGGCGTCTCCGGCGCATGTGCTGGATGAACGGCAGGACCTGCTCCGGCACCGTGAGCCCGCAGAGATCGGAGAGGTCGAGGAGGACGAACATGGCCACGAAGTCCGGTGAGTCCATGGCGAGGTCCGCGGAGCCGCGGTCGCTCGCCCGGTATCTGGCGCCGTACAGCATGCCGGTCGCGTAGAGGAGCACGGCGGTCTCCCGCGGTGGCAGTCCCTCGTGGTCGCGGAGCCAGATGCCGGACCTGTACAGCAGCTCCGCGGCGGCGGCACTCGTCCCGGGGCTCAGCACCTGATCCGGACGGCCGTCGTTGATGATGCCGCCAAGGCGCGTCAGGACGTCCTGGATGGTGATCTCCACACCGTCTCCTCTCCGATCCTCCAAGAGTGCGCGACGGCGGAAGATCGGCCAAGATTGACTTCGTGAGAGAGCAGAGTTCCCCCATGTCCCCCGGCGGGGATCCGGCCGAGCGGGGTGTGACCGAGATGCTGCTCGGAGCGCTCGCCGGGTCGGCCCTGCTGCCGTTCCTCCAGGCGGTCGCGACCAAGGCCGGAGAGGATCTGTACACGAGGATCCGGGACCTCCTCTCCGGTGAGAGCCGCGAACGCGCCAGGACCTCGATCGCCGAGGCCGGTCATGTCACGCTGGCCGACCGGGGCTCGAAAACGATCGTGCGACTGCCCGCCGACCTTCCCGCCGACGCGGCGGCGGCGCTCCGAGCCCTGAGGCTGCCCCCGGCGGAGCCGGGGTGGCGCGTCGTCTACTGGGACGGGGCGCATCGCGTGTGGGTCTGCCACGAGGTGGACGCCCCTCCCCGGGGTGCTCTGCGGGTCGACGAGATCACCGGGGACACCCCGCCCGAGCCGGAGCCTCCGGCACAACCCGGCTAGAGCCCGTACGTCTCCAGTAGCCGCAGCCAGATCTCGCTGACCGTGGGGAAGGACGGCACCGCGTGCCAGAGCCGGTCGAGGGGCACCTCGGCGGTGACGGCGATCGTCGCGGCGTGCAGCAGATCGCCCACGGCCGGGCCGACGAAGGTCACTCCCAGCAGGACGCGGCGCCGCTCGTCCACCACCGCCTTGGCCATGCCGCGGTAGCCGTCGCCCTGCAGGTAGGCTCCCGACACCCTGCCCAGGTCGTACTCGACCACGCGGACGTCGAACCCCTCGGTGCGGGCCTGTGCCTCGGTCCGGCCGACCGCGCACACCTGCGGGTCGGTGAAGATGACCTGCGGCGCGCCGTAGCCGTCCGCCACGTCGCGCATTCCCGGCAGGTCGTCGGGCTCGCCCTTGACCCGTGCCGCGATGACGTCGCCGCACAGCCGTGCCTGGTACTTGCCCATATGGGTGAGCAGGGCGCGGCCGTTGACGTCGCCCACCGCGTACAGCCAGCCGCCGGGGACGCCGGTCGCGCGCATGCTGTCGTCGACCTCCACCGAGCGCCCGGCCTCCAGGCCGACACTCTCCAGGCCCAGGTCGCCGGTGGCGGGGCGCCTGCCGGTGGCCACCAGCAGCTCGTCCGCCTCGATGGGCGGGCCCTCGGACAGGTGGAGCGTGACCGGGCCACCCGGCCTGGGCCGCTCGACCTTCGTCACCTGGACGCCCTCGCGCACCGTGATGCCCGCCCCGGTGAACGAGGCGGCCACCAGTTCCCCGGCGAACGGCTCCATCCTGCCGAGCAGTCCGCCGCGTGCCAGCACCGTCGTCTCTCTCGCGCCGAGTCCGTGCATGGCCTGGGCCATCTCGCAGGCCACCACGCCGCCGCCCAGCACGGCCAGCCGCTTGGGGACGCTTCTGGCCGCCGTCACCTCATGGCTGGTCCACGGCATGGCCTCGGCCAGGCCGGGGATCGGCGGGACGATCGCACCGCTGCCGGTGGCCAGCACGACCGCGTGCCTGGCGGTCAGCGTGCGGACCGAGCCGTCCTGCGCGGTCACCGCGACCCGCCTCGGGCCGTCCAGCCGCCCGTGGCCGCGGACGAACTCCACGGGCACGCTCCTGATCCACTCGACCTGGCCGCTGTCGTCCAGGTGGGACACCGCCTCGTCGCGCCGGGCGAGCACGGCGGCGGTGTCGATCGGGCCCAGCGTCAGGCCCGGTACCCGGGCGACCTCGGCGGCCAGCTCCACCGGGCGCAGCAGTGCCTTGCTGGGGATGCACGCCCAGTACGCGCACTCGCCGCCGGCCAGGTGCCTCTCGACGATCGCGGCGGTCAGCCCTCCCCTGACCGCGCGGTCGGCGACGTTCTCGCCCGCCGGGCCCGCGCCCACAACCACCACGTCGAACTCGTCAGACACGACTTACCTCCCAGGCAGAACCGGTCATGGACCCGCACCGCTCCCGTGGCGCGGGTCGTATCAGCTTCGCATCCTCCGGTCCGGGCCGGAGCCACGTGCGTGGCTCCGGCGAGGCGCGGGGCCTCGCCGTCTCGCCGCCTTGTCGTCGATCGCCGCGGCTCCCTCCTCCGTGTCGGGAGGCGCGGCCTGACCGGTGGTCCCCGCCACGGCAAGAGCCGCGGGCCAGGGGGCGCGGCACAGGGCCTGGCGAGGGGCAGGGCCTGGCGAGGGGCGGGGCCTGGTGAGGGGCGGGACCGTCCCGCGCGGGGTCGGGGCCGGCCGCTAGCGGCGGCGTCCGCGAGCCTTCAGGGTGGTCAGGGGAAGCTCGGGAGCGGGCAGTGGGGCGGCGCCGCCGGGCACCGTGCCGAACTCCTCGCCCTCCATCCACTCCTGCCGGAACCTGGCGATCTCCTCGTGGCTGCGGCCGACGAAGTTCCACCACATGACGATCCGCTCCTCGAACGGCTCGCCGCCGATGAGCAGCAGCCGACCGGCATCCTCGGCCCCTATGGCCAGCGCCGAACGCCCGCTGCCCAGGTAGAGCAGCGGCCCGGGAGACAGGTCCGTCTCGTCGACCCGCACGGTGCCGGACAGGGCCAGCGCGGCGTACTCGAAGCCGGGACGGAGCGGGACGGAGATCGCCGCGCCGGCCTCCAGCCTCACCTCGGCCCCGACCAGCGGGGTGTAGATCGTCGCCGGTGACGTGACGCCGCCCAGCTCGCCCATGATGACGGTCACCCTGGCGCCCGGCAGGGTCAGCTCAGGCAGCACCGGGTGGTGCTCGAAGGCCGGAGCCGTCTCGCGGGCGGCGGAGGGGAGCGCCACCCACAGCTGGACCCCGTGCAGGGCGGCCTCGGCGGCCGACTCCTCGGAGTGGGAGATGGCACGTCCCGCGGTCATCAGGTTGAGCCGGCCCGGTCTGATCAGTTGCTCGCTACCGACGCTGTCGCGGTGCAGGATCTCGCCCTCCACGAGCCAGCTGACGGTCTGCAGCCCGGTGTGCGGGTGCGGGGGGACGCTCATCGTCGTCTTCTCCGGGCCGTAGTGGTCGACGAAGCACCAGGCGCCGACCATTCTGATGTCCCGGTTCGGCAGGGTTCTGGTGACCTTCATCGCCCGCGGGCCGCCCAGTACCACGTCTCGGCCGGCCAGCACTTCGGTCACCGGCTCCGCCACCACGTCCGCGAGGCCACCGCACGCCGACTCCCGCGGATCCGTTTCCAGGTTGCTCATTTCGCGACTGTACGTTCTGATCCGGCCGCCGCGGGAACCGGGTCGCGAGATTGCCCGTGGGTTGGGACCGTGCCGTGACGTCCGGGCGATGCGTGTGCTCTCCGGTGCCGTTACCGTTTACCGGATGGAGGAGATCGACCGCTGTATCGTCACGTTGCTGGCCAGGGATGGCCGGATGAGCTTCACCGATCTCGCCAGGGAGACCGGGTTGTCGGTGTCGGCGGTGCACCAGCGGGTGCGCAGGCTGGAGAAGCGCGGGGTGCTGCGGGGTTACGCGGCGCTGGTCGACTACGACGCCATCGGGCTGCCGCTCACCGCGTTCGTGTCCATCAAGCCGATCGATCCGGCCGCCGCCGACGACGCCCCGGAACGGCTGGCCCACCTGAGCGCCGTCGAGGCGTGCCACAGCGTGGCCGGGGACGAGAGCTACATCCTCAAGGTCCGGGTGGCCTCGCCGATCGCGCTCGAGGAACTGCTGAACCAGATCCGCACCGCCGCCAACGTCTCCACCCGCACCACGGTCGTGCTCAGCACGCCGTACGAGCACCGTCCCCCGGAGCCGGCCGGTACGGAGGCCGGTAAGCCCGACGAGCGCGCCTGAGCCCCGTGGGCGCAGGTTACTAAGTACCGATTTGCCGGGCATGGGGTAGTTAATCCAAGCTGAACGGGTGTCTGCTAGGAAGATCATTATCGACTGTGACCCGGGGATCGACGACGCCCTGGCGCTCGTCCTCGCTCATGGGAGCCCCGACCTGAAGGTCCTGGGGATCACCACGGTCGGCGGCAACGTCGACCTGGCCAGGACCACGGACAACGCGCTGCGGCTCCGCGAGTTCCTGGGGTTCGGCGACGTACCGGTCACCGCGGGGAGCGCGGGCGCCCTGCTGCGCGCCCGGGTGGACGCGGCCGACGTGCACGGCGGCTCCGGTCTCGGGGACGCGCTGCTGCCTCCGGCGACGCTCCCGCCGGCCGCCGGGCACGCCGTCGACTTCATCGTCGAGACGCTCAGGGCCGACCCGGGCGAGGTGACCCTGGTCGCCATCGGCCCGCTGACCAACGTGGCGCTCGCGGTGCTCAGGGAACCGAGGATCGTCGACTGGGCGCGGGGGCTCACCATCCTCGGCGGGTCGTACACCCGGGGCAACTTCTCCCCGGCGGCCGAGTTCAACATCGCCGCCGACCCGGAGGCCGCCGCGATCGTCTTCGGCGCGGGCTGGACGGTGACCATGATCGGCCTTGACGTGAGCCGTGCCGCCATGACCACGGAGGCGGTGGCGGCCCGAATGGCGGCCATGGGCAGGCTCGGCACCGACCTGCTCATCCCGTGCGTGCGGTTCTACGGCATGATCACCGCCGACGACGGGCCCGCGATTCACGACGCCTGCGCGGTCGCCCACCTGATCGACCCGTCGCTGATCACCCTGGAACCCGCGGTCGTCGACGTCGAGACGGCGGGCCGCTTCACCTCGGGGATGACCGTGACCGATTTCAACCTCCGGGGCCGCGCCCCCAACGCCCTGGTCGGCACCTCGCTTGACGTCGGCCGCTTCTGGGACCTTCTGCTGGCCGTCTACGCGCGGGTCGCGGAGTCGATCGAACGCCGGGAGAAGCACGTCGGACTTTGACCGGGAGACCTCGGGCGGGATGCCCGGTCCGGGGAGAGGCCGGACCGGGCTCCCGGGCCACGGCGACACGGCGTCCACGAGCGGAGGTGGGGGCGCCGGTCACGTCGGCCGGTCGGTGCGTCAGACGCGCTGCCACAGGGCCGGTACGTTCGGCGGCTCCCATCCGGCGTAGGCCGTGTGTCCCTGAAGGCAGCGGTAGGTCACGCCGCCGTAGGTGACCTGGTCGCCGGCCTTGTAGTTCGTTCCGGCCTGCCACGTCCCGCCCGGCGGGGGGCTCGTGGTCGGCGTCGGGCTGGGCGACGGGGTGCCGACGATGTTGAGCACGAAGTCGAACGTCGCCTCCCTGCCGGAGCCGACCGTGCGCACGGTCATGACCAGTGACGGGTCGAAGATCGTGTCGGTGCTGTTGCGCGGTTCGTTCGGGAAGTAGAGCTGGGTGGTGAGCACCGGCCGGTTCGGGGCCTGGACCTTGACGTGGATGTGCCGGGTGCGTCCGGGATACAGGCCCGGAACGATCGTGGTCAGCTTGAACGCGCCCTGGGCGTCGCTGAACTGGTGCCCGCGGAAGCCGAATCCGCTGTTGTCGTAGGCGCCGTTGGTGTCCGCCTGCCAGAAGTCCAGAAGCGCGTTGGCGATCGGCTGGCACGAGCGGCCGAACACGTAGCCGCTGACGGTCAGCGGGACGCCCGGTGTGCCGGGCCCGACCAGTGAGGTGCGCCGTGGCGAGTTGGGCTTGAAATAGGGGCCCTCGGTCTGGGCGATCGTCGGGTCGTCGCCGTCGTCGCAGAAGGGTGTGGGGGCGAGCAGCCCGTCCGTCCGCTGCACGTCGCGGGCCAGCACGGGAGCCTGGCCGACCAGCAGCGGGATCGGGGCGATGAGAGCGGCCTTCAGCAGGGTCTTGCGGCTGATGCCCCCGCTCTCGCTGCCGGTATTCTGGTGGTGGGTGTTCTCGGCGTCCACAATGGCCTCCTTGGCCTCCGGGGGGACGTGCCTGGACGCGACCTGTCGAACGCGTGCGGCGCCGGGGCGGCCGGTCGAAACCGGCACCGTGCGACACCGCCGCGGGGAACCGGCGGGACCTGGCAGCCTGGACGTGCACAAGGCTGACATTGGACGTGAGGCCGCAATACCCTCC
Organism: Streptosporangium sp. NPDC002544; assembly: GCF_040295965.1. Classification (NCBI taxonomy): domain Bacteria; kingdom Bacillati; phylum Actinomycetota; class Actinomycetes; order Streptosporangiales; family Streptosporangiaceae; genus Streptosporangium; species Streptosporangium sp. NPDC002544. The sequence continues at coordinate 271,386 of NZ_JBEOWJ010000011.1, forward strand.
ATGTTTCTATAGCTTTGCCATATGGCTACCGTGGTAATAATCATGCAGGTGGGGGCCGCCCGAATAAGGCTTTCGCCACGTCATACCAAATATTTATGACACGAATGGGATGACATGACCGGCGAAATTCCAATGAGGTGATTCACCTCGCGGATACCTCCGTTTCACCGCATGGGAACGGGGCACCTCCGCGACGGCCGGGTCCTCCGCGTGAAGCCTGGGTGGCGACGGTTGTCTACAGCGTTCGACGCTGGGCAGGTACTTCCTGTGGACACTGGCGAAAGGAGCCGGCTGTGCCTGACAACGATGTACTGATCATCCGATTCCACCCGGTGGGGGGTGAGGACGTCTCCGTGACGAGCGGGGATTTCGACGGGGAGTCCGAGGCGGTGGAGGCGATCTCCCGTGCTCTGGACGAGCGGCGCAGCCTGGTGCTGACCCAGGTGAGATACGGCTTCGAGACCGAGATGATCGGCATGGTCGTCAACCTGGCCAACGTGGTGTCGGTGCGGGTGTCGAAGACGGATGGAGCCGAAGCCGGCCAGTACCTGTAACGGCTGGTCAGGGGAGAGGCGACCGCACCGCACGCGGGGACGACGGGCTCCCCGGTCACCTTCTCCCGGACGGCCCGGAGCGGAGACGCCCGGGACCGCACCGTGCGCGGGGAGCACCGCCCCCGCAGCCGGTACCCGGCGGCCCTCTCACCGAACTCCGCACCTGGATGCGACGTCGGGGAGAGGACCGATCTCCGGGAGGGGGACGGGTGAGCCGGGCGCGTCTCAGGTCAGGGCGTGGAAGTGGGCCCGCAGGCGGGCCCTGGCCTCCTCGGTGGCGCCGAGGGCGTCCAGCCCCAGGAGGGCGGCCCCCATGATGGGGGCGACGTCGGCGACGATCGGCTTGGCCTGCGGGGCCCGCTCGGCGAAGCCCCGCTCGAGCAGTTCGCTCATCAGCGGGTCGCGGGCGGTGAGCACGCCGCCGCCCAGGACCACCTCCATCGGCACGGCGAGCAGGTCCAGGCGGCGCAGCGCGACCACCGCGAGCACGACGACCTCCTCGGCCATCCGCGCCACCAGCGAGCGGGCCACCCCGTCACCCCGGGCGGCGACGGCCATCAGCACCGGTACCAGCTCGTTCAGCCTGCCGTAGGGCAGCTCGCCGAAGTGGATGGCCAGGGACACCTCCTCGACGGTGCGGGTGCCGAAGTGCTCGCGGATCGCGGAGGTCAGCGCGCTGGCGGGCCCCCGGCCGTCCTCGGCGCGTACGGCGTGCCAGAGCGCCTCCTCACCGAGGCCGAGACCACCGCCCCAGTCGCCGGTGAGCCGCCCCAGGGCCGGGTATCTCGCCACCTCCCCCGAGGGGGAGACCGCCACCGCGTTGATGCCCGCGCCGCACACCACGGCCACGCCCGCGGGGCCCGAGGCCCCGGCGCGCAGCAGCGCGAAGGTGTCGTTGCCGACGGTCACCTCCGTGCCGTACCCCCGCAGGAGGATCTCCGCGCGGAGCGCGTCCTCCTCCACCGGCAGGTCCGCGCCCGCCACGTAGGCGGCCACGTGGTCGGCGTACGGTGTCCTCGCCCCCTCGCCGAGCGCGGAGCGCACGGCGTCGCCGATCACGTCGATCGCGGCCCCCACCCCCGCGGTCTGTGGCTGGAAGGCGCCGCCGCGCCCGGTGGCGATGACCGAGCCGTCCTCGCCGACCAGCGCGACGTCGGTCTTGCTGTTGCCGCCGTCGACGGCCAGCACCGTCCTCACGCGTTCGCCCAGGACAGGTGCCCGCGGTTGGCCTCGATCAGGCGCCGGGCCAGGTCTTTCGAGAGTGCGGCCTGCCCGATCAGCGGGTGGGCCAGCAGCGCGTCGGCGACACGGTCCTCGCCGCCGTGCAGCGCGGCCGCGAGCGCCAGCGTCTCGTACGCCGTGACGTGGGCGATGAGCCCGGCGAAGAGCGGCTCCACCGGGTCCACCGGCAGCGCGGTCGCGCCCGCCGCGGTGATCGTGGCCGGGACCTCGATGACCGCCTCGTCGGGCAGGAACGGCAGCGTGCCGTCGTTGCGCAGGTTGACCACCTGGGTGTCGCCGCGGTCGCCGACCAGCGAGGCGATCAACGCCACCGCGGCCTCCGAGTAGAAGGCCCCGCCGCGCTTCTCCAGGAGTTCCGGCTTGGTGTCCACGGCCGGGTCGGTGTACATCTCCAGCAGCGCCGTCTCCATCGCCGAGACCTCGGCCGCGCGCGACGGCTTGGTCCGCTGCTCGGCCACCACCAGGTCGTGCTCGTAGAAGTAACGCAGGTAGTAGGAGGGGACCACGCCCAGGTGCCGGATCAGCGCGGCGCTCAGGCCGACGTCCTCGGCGATCTCCGCACCGTGGCTCTCCAGCAGCCGCGGCAGCACGTCGACTCCGTCCAGGTGGACGGCCCGCTCCCAGGTGAGGTGGTTCAGGCCGACGTGGCCCAGGGAGATCCGCTCGGGGGCGACGCCCAGGTTCGCGGCGAAGCGGCGCTGGAAGCCGATGGCCACGTTGCACAGGCCGATGGCCCGGTGCCCGGCCTCCAGCAGCGCCCTGGTGACGATGCCGACAGGGTTGGTGAAGTCGACGATCCAGGCGTCGGGCGCGTGCTTTGCCACCTTCTCGGCGATGTCCAGCACCACCGGTACCGTGCGCAGCGCCTTGGCCAGCCCGCCCGCCCCGGTCGTCTCCTGGCCGACGCAGCCGCACTCCAGGGGCAGGGTCTCGTCCACGTCCCGCGCGGCCTGGCCGCCGACGCGCAGTTGCAGCAGGACCGCCCCCGCCCCGGCGACGCCCTCCTCGACGGAGGTGGTGGCGACGACCGTGGCCGGATGCCCGGCCCGCGCCAGCATCCGGCGCGCCATGCCGGACACCGGTTCCAGCCGGCGGACGTCCGGGTCGACCAGCGCGATCTCGGTCAGTGGAAGCTCGTCGCGTAGCCGCGCGAACCCGTCGATCAGCTCCGGCGTGTACGTCGAGCCGCCCCCGACAACGGCGAGTTTCACCCTTTTACTCCTGTCAGCGTGACGCCCTCGATGAAGACCCTCTGGGCGAAGAAGAACACGATGATCACCGGGGCCATGACGAGCAGGGTCGCCGCCATGGTGAGGTTCCACTGCACGCTGTGCAGTGCCCGGAAGGACGCCAACCCGAGGGAGAGCGTCCAGTTTTCCTCGTTTATCTGGGCATAGAGCAACGGACCGTAGTAATCGTTCCAGCAGTAGAAGAACTGGAACAGACCCACCGCCGCTATCGCTGGACGCGCCATCGGCAGGATCACCCTGATCAGGGTCTGGAAGTCCGAGCACCCGTCCACGCGGGCGGCCTCGGTGTACTCCCTGGGAATCGTGACCAGGAACTGCCGAAGCAGGAAGATCGAGAAGGCGTCCCCGAACAGCATCGGCAGGATCAGCGGCCACAGCGTGCCGGTGAGGTCCAGGCGCGCCCAGATGAGGTAGACGGGGACCGCGACGACCTGTGGCGGCAGCATCATCATCGTGATGACCGCGAGGAAGGCGAGTCTGCGCCCGCGGAAGCGGAAGCGGGCCATCGCGTAGGCCACCGGGATCGACGACAGCAGCATGAACACGGTGCCGAGCCCGGCGTACAGGAACGTGTTGCCCAGCCAGGCCAGCAGCCGCGACCTGGTGAACACCTCGGCGAAGTTGCCCCAGTTCCAGGTGTCCGGCCACAGGTCGCCGGTGAGCGTCTGGTCGGTGCTCATGAGCGCGGTCAGCGCCACGAACACCAGCGGAGCGACGAACATCAGCGACAGCGCCACGGCGATGGCGTGGGTGGCGATCCAGTACAGGACCCTGCGGGTACGCGGGCCGCGCGCGGGGGAACCCGGCGCCGCGCGCTTCATGGTCAGGGTGGTCACCGGTCTCCTCCCTGGTCGAACGCGCGGAACCGGCGGAGCAGGACGAGGGTGAAGAGCGTGGAGACCGCGAACAGCAGCAGGGCCAGCACGCAGGCGTAGCCCATGCTGAAGTCGCGGAAGCCCACGTGGAACAGCCACTGGGCCAGCGTCAGCGTCGACAGCTCGGGGTAGCCGGGGACGAAGGAACTGCCGGGGGAGTCGGTGACCCCGGCGGCGACCCGGGAGGCGATCATCGCCTGGGTGAAGTACTGCAGGGCGTAGATGACGCCGGTGACCGCCGAGAACATCAGCACCGGCGAGATCGTCGGCAGCGTGATGGTCCTGAACTGCCGCCACCCGCCGGCCCCGTCGATCGCGGCGGCCTCGTACAGATGCTTCGGCACGTCGAGCAGGGCCGCGAGGAAGATCATCATGGTGTTGCCGATACCCCACATGGCCAGCAGGGTCAGGCCGGGTTTGGCCCAGTTCGGGTCGCCGAACCAGTCGGGTGCGGTGATCCCGAAGAGTTCGATGAACTGGTTGAAGGGACCCGAGGGGTTCAGCAGGAACACGAAGGAGACGGTCCCGGCCACCACCGGGACCAGCGAGGGCAGGTAGAAGAGGGTCCGGAAGAAACCGGCCCCCGCCTTGAGGCGGGTGAGCAGTTGCGCCACGCCCAGCCCGAAGATCACCTGGGCGGGGACCATGAAGACCGTGAACCAGAGCGTGTTCCTGATGGAGACCCAGGCCCGGTCGTCCACCAGGAAGTAGCGGTAGTTGTCCAGGCCGACGAACTCCAGGGTGAACAGGTCGTAGCGGTGGAAGGAGAAGTAGACGGTCGCCGCGAGGGGGTAGGCGAAGAACACCGCGAACCCCACCAGCCAGGGCGATATCCAAAGGAGGGCCACCAGGCCCTCACGGCGCCGCCACCTGGGCGGCGCCGCGTGGACGATGCTCATCGAGGCTCAGCCCCCGGAGAGCTTCAGCTTGTCGTCGAGACGCTTGTCGACCTTGGCCAGTTCGGCGTCGAGGTCGGTGAGCGTCCCCTTCTCCCACCGGCCGAGGAACTCCTGCACCGTGTCCTGGTTGAAGGCGCTGTTGACGTTCGCCGGGACCGTGCTCGTCTTCGGGTGAGCGAAGATGTCGAGGAAGGTCTGGAAGTTCGCATCCTTGTCCAGGTCGGGCGACTCCAGTGAGGCCTTGGTGGTCGGCACGTTGCGCAACGCGTTGGAGAGCGTGACCAGTGCCGAGGTGTCGGTGGTCAGATACTTGACCAGTTCCCAGGCCGCCTGCGGGTTCTTGGCGCCCTTGGGCACGCCGATCACGGTGCCCGCGGTGAAGCCGCTGCCGTACAGGTCGGGCTTGGTGTCGGAGACCGGGAGCGGTGCGGTGCCGTAGTCGAGGCCCTTGGCCTCACTGGCGATCATGGCGTTACGCCACTCGCCGTCCAGGACCATGGCGACCTTGCCCTTGTAGAACGGGTGGGCGGCCGACCACTCCTGGCCCAGGCTCTTGCGGAACTTCTCCAGCTTGTCGTAGCCGTACCAGTCGACGAGCTCCTTCTGCCAGCGCAGCAGTTCCTTCCACGCCGGGTCGGAGCCGATCGCCGAGGTGCCGTCCGGCTTGTACCAGGTGGCGCCGACCATCGGGGCGAGGTGCGAGGCGGAGTTCTCGTAGTACGAGAAGCTCGGGATGAACCCGGCGACCTTGATGTTGCCCTCCGCGTCGCGGACGGTGAGCTTCTTGGTCAGCTCGGTCAGCTCCGAGAGCGTCTTCGGCGGCGCGGAGCCCTTCATCAGGGCCTTGTTGTAGTAGAGCCCGTACGCGTCGGCGAGCAGGGGCATCACGCACCGCCTGCCCTCGTACTCGGTGTAGGAGCGCGAGACCTCGGGCAGCACGGACAGGTCGATGCCATCCTGCTTGATCACCGGGGTGAGGTCCTGGAACGTTCCGCTGCGGCACCACTGGGCCACGTTGTCCGTGGTGAAGGAGGAGGCGACGTCAGGGGCCTTCCCACCGCGCACCGCCTGGGTGATCTGCTCGTCCTGGACGCCCTTGACCAGTTTGACGGTTATCTGGGGAAATTTCGTACGGAATCCGGCTATGGCGTCTTCGAACGCCTTGACCTCGCCGGGCGCGGAGAATCCGTGCCACAGTTCGATGGCCGAGGCCGGCAGGGTGGCGGAGGCCGAGCCTGAGGGCTTGGGGCGCGAACCGAGCGTGGGTGCGCCCTCCGTGCCCGCGGTACAGGCGGTCAGAGCGGCGGCCGTCAGGGTGGCGAGGGCGAGGGTGAGAAAGCGTCGGTGCACGACGGCTGCCTCCTGGGGGGTGGGGGGTACACGGGAGGGTCAAGAAGGGACTGTGGAGCCGAAGACCTCGTCGCGTACGGTCGCGAGGGCCAGATCCAGCGCGCCGGCGAGGACGGGATTGCCCTCGACGGTTGACAGCAGCAGCGGTGGTCGGGGGATGGTCAGCGCGTGGAGTTCGTGCTCGACGAGCTCGCGCAGGGTGTCGCCGCCCGCGAGCAGGGTCCCGCCGGTCAGCACGATGATCTCGGGGTCGATGACCGAGGTGATCGAGGCCAGCCCGACCGCCAGCCGGGAGGCGATGTCGCGCAGCCCGGCACGGGCGTCGTCGGCGCGCCTGCCGGTGGAGGCGGCGGCCCGCACCGCGTTCAGCACCGCCTGCGCGGGGGCGCCGCCGCGCACGCCGTACGACCGGAGGATCTTGAGCACCGCGGGGCCGCCGGTCAGTGCCTGGTAGCCGTGGTTGGCGTAGCGGCCGGTCTCCCTGGCGGTCGGCGCGCCGGGGGTGGGCATGTAGCCGATCTCGCCGGCGCCGCCGGTGGCGCCCCGGTGCAGCCGGCCGCCGAGGACCAGCGCCGCGCCCAGGCCCTCGTCGGCCCAGAGCAGCACGAAGTCCCGGTGGCCCCGGCCCACGCCGTGCGCCTGCTCGGCCTGGGCGACGAGGTTGACGTTGTTCTCTATCGCGACCGGTATGCCCAGGCCGTCGCCGAGGGCGCGGACCAGGTCGGGGATGTGCCAGCCGGGCATGTCCCTGCTGGTGGCGTAGGCCAGCCTGCCGGTGCCCGGGTCGATCGTGCCCTGCACGCCGATGACCGCGCACCGCGGCGTCGCCGGGGCGCCCGCGCCCTCCAGCGCGGCGGCGACCCGCTCCACCGCGTCGCCGCCGGAGCGGCCGGGAGTGGGCAGGTGGTACTCGCCGACCACGGCGCCGGTGATGTCGGCGACCCTGACGTCGATGCCCGCGCGCGTGACGTCCATCGCGGCGGCGTACGCGGCGGCCGGGTTGAGCCGGTAGACCTCGGCGGTGCGGCCGGGCAGTCCCTCGCGGATGCCGTTGAGCACGACCAGGCCCGCCTCCTGCAGGCGGATGAGGAGCTGCGAGGCGGTGGGCTTGGACAGGCCGGTGAGGGCGCCGATCTCCGGGCGGGTCAGCGGGCCGCGCTCCAGCAGCGCCTGCAGGGCGGCGCGGTCGTTGATCGCGCGCAGCAGGCTGGGGGTGCCCGGCGTCGGCTGTTTCACTGGCCCTCCGCGTGTGTCCTCGCATTCACCGGCGAAGCGAAGTTAGGAAACTTTCCTAACTTCGAGTGAATGTAAGGAACCCGGCGGATCCTCGTCAAGCGGGCAGGAGCCGTCGCAATAAAGCTGTGATGGCGCAGGGGCGGGTAAACTTCTCAACGGACCTGCTAGGGTGATGGTTTGTCATAACAACTAGCGCAATGGTCCGGAGTATCCCATTACTAGCAACGATAATGGAGCGACGGCAACCCGTCAAATCGAGCTGACCAAGGAGCAGGAGTACGTCTCCGGTCTCTACGCGAGGCTCGATCTGCTGCGCGAGCGCACCCAGCGGCAGCTGGACGGCGTCCTCGCGCAGGGAGGGAGCGGGGGCACGCACCAGAACCGCTCTGAGCGCGACACCTTCGCCGGGATGTACGCCGAGCGTCTGGGCCGTCTGTGGGCCGTCGAGAACGGCCTGTGCTTCGGCCGGCTCGACAACGCCGACGACACCTCCCTCTACATCGGCCGCATCGGCATGGCCGACGACGATCAGCGCCGATTGCTGATCGACTGGCGCGCCCCGGTCGCCCAGCCCTTCTACGGCGCCACCCCGGCGGCCTCGATGGGCGTCATCCGCCGTCGCCACCTGCAGACCAAGGGGCGCAGGGTGATCGGGGTCGACGATGATCTCCTGGATCTCGACAACCTCACGGACGAGGACGTGGCCACCCTCAACGGGGAGGCCGCCCTGCTCGCCTCCCTGGCCGCGCGGCGCACCGGGCGGATGCGCGACATCGTGGCCACCATCCAGTCGGAGCAGGACCGCATCATCCGCTCGGACCTGGGCGGGGTACTGGTCGTGCAGGGCGGTCCCGGGACCGGCAAGACCGTGGTCGCGCTGCACCGCGCGGCCTACCTGCTCTACACCCACAGGGAGAAGCTGGCCCGCAGGGGGGTGCTCATACTCGGGCCGAACCTGACATTCCTGCGCTACATCGAGCAGGTACTGCCCTCCCTGGGGGAGACCGACGTGCTGTTGTCGACGGTCTCCGAGCTGTACCCGGGGGTCGTTCCCGGGCGCAAGGAGTCCCCGGAGGTGGCCGGGCTCAAGGGCGACTCCCGGATGGCCCAGGTCATCGCACGGGCCGTGCGCGAGCGGCAGCGGGTGCCGCGCAAGCCGATCGAGATCCGCCTCGACCGCTACACCCTGCGGCTGGAGGGCAACGTCCTGGAGGCGGCACGCAACAGGGCGGCCCGCTCCAGGCGGGCGCACAACGAGGCCCGCGCGCTCTTCGTCCGCCACCTGCTCAACGCGCTCGCCCGCCAGGCGGCCAGGCAGCTGGGCAAGGGGATGATCGACGACGACGAGCTGGCCGACATCCGTGAGGAGCTCCGTACCGAGCGGCCCGTCAAGGCGGCCCTGAACCGGCTGTGGCCCTACGTCACACCACAGCAGCTCCTGATCGGACTGTTCACCTCCCGGGAGCGCCTCGACCACGCCGCCGCCGAGTTCGGCGAGGCCGAGCGGGAGCTGATGCTGCGCGAGCCGCCCCGCAAGGGGGAGAGCTGGTGGGCCGAGTCCGACGTGCCGCTGCTGGACGAGGCCGCCGAACTGCTCGGCGACATCGACCCCGCGGTGCTGCGGGCCGGGGCCTGGATGGCCGAGGAGGAGCAGGCGGCGCAGCGTGCCGCCGCGCTCGACGAGCGGCAGCACCAGCTCGAGTACGCCAAGGAGGTCCTGGAGCTGACCGGGCTCTCCGACATCATGGACGCCGAGAAGTTCGCCGCCCGTCACCTCGGCGACGACGTCTTCCTGACCACCGCCGAGCGCGCCGCGGCCGACCGCTCCTGGGCCTTCGGCCACGTCATCGTGGACGAGGCGCAGGAGCTGTCGCCGATGGACTGGCGGATGCTGATGCGCCGCTGCCCGACGCGGTCGATGACGATCGTCGGCGACCTGGCCCAGACCGGATCCTCGGCCGGGGCGCACTCCTGGGGCCGGGTCCTCGACCCCTACGTGGCCGGGCGCTGGCGCGAGGAGACCCTCAGCGTCAACTACCGCACTCCGGCGGAGCTGATGGCGGTGGCCGCCGACGTGCTCACCCTGGTCGATCCGGCGCTGAAGGCCCCGGCCTCGGTCAGGGAGACCGGGGCGCGCCCGTGGGCGGCCTCACCGACGGCCTCGCTCGGCGACGTCGTCAAGGCCGAGATCGTGGAGGGTGGGCGACTTGTCGTGATCGTCCCTGAGTCGCGCGCGCGGGAGCTCGGAGAGGTGGTGGTCCGCTCCGTCGACGGCGCGGTCGCCGGTCCGGGGGCCGCCGCCCTGGACGCCCAGGTGGCGGTGCTGACCGTCGCCGAGGCCAAGGGGCTGGAGTTCGACGCGGTCATCGTGGTCGAACCGGAGTCGATCCTGGGCGAGTCCCCGCGCGGGGCCAGCGACCTTTACGTGGCGTTGACCCGCGCGACCCAGCGGCTTGGCGTCGTGCACGACGGTCCGCTTCCCGATGCCCTCGCTCGACTTGAGAGACATCGGATCACATGAGACCATTGACGGCTCTCGTCGATCATGTCCCAGCTGCGAAAACTTGATGTTTCCGCTGTTAGTGACACGGTTGACATCTGCGCTGGGCTCGGTAGTTTGCTGCCCAGTCCAGCACGGGACTGGCCGGTCGGCCGCCTTTCGACATCGCCGTTTCCTGCGCCCGTGACGGGGGTGACCCCGTCCGTTCAGCCAGACGCAGGACCGGCAGTCCGTCGAGGCGGGGCACTCCTTCCGGGCGGGGGGTTGGACCCAGGAGGGGTCCGGGCACCCAGTAGACAACGGCAATCCGCGCTCGCCGCCGACGGGACGGAACCGGTCCGAAGGGTTGCCCGGGCTCTCTTCCCGCTCCCGTGCGAGCGCCGCAAGCGTCGGGGCGGTCCGGGGTGTCGAAGGACACCCCGGACCGCCCCGTTGCCGGTTATGGAGCCCCTCCGGGTGGTTTGCTGGTTTCAGGGCGATCTGGTGGGCTTGCGAGGAATATGTCGTGGAACTTTTTGGGGGCGTGCCCGCTGGGCGGTAGCGTTCGGGCTAGGAGGACCGGGCGTCACCGGCCCGTACGACATGGCAAGGAGCCCCGCCCGTGGTGCAGGAGAAGACGGCCGCCCCGGTGCCGGAGGCATCCGATACGGACGACCCGTCAGGTGAGGTGACCTCGCCTCCCCCGTCCCGTCTGGAACTGCCCGCCCGTGTCGCGGGTGTGGTGGCCGGTGGCCTGCTGATCTTCCTCGCCTTCCCGCCGCTCGGGCTCTGGTTCCTCGCGCCGCTCGGCATGGCCTCGGCGGTCCTGGCGGTGCACGGCACCCGCCCGCGCCGTGGCGCCTGGCTGGGCCTGCTGGCCGGGCTCGCCCTGCTGCTGCCCGGCCTGTACTGGGTGAGCCCGATCGGCATCGATGCCTGGCTGGGGCTGGTCGCCATGGAGAGCGCCTTCTACGGCGCCTGGGGTACGGGCACCGCCCTGGTGGCCAGATTGCGCCTGTGGCCGCTGTGGAGCGCCGCGCTCTGGGTGGCGGCCGAGTGGGCCAGGGGCGAGTTCCCCTTCGGCGGGTTCCCCTGGGCGCGGGTGGCCTTCAGCCAGGGTGAGTCGATCTTCACCCCGTACGCGGCACTCGGCGGGGCGCCGCTGGTGAGCTTCGCGGTGGCCCTGTGCGGTGGCCTGCTCGCGCTGGCGGTGTCGCGATCGGCACCGCGCACGTCTTCGGCCCCGGAAGGGGCCCGGGGCCCGCGCTGGGGGCGGGCCGTCGCGTGGCCGCTCGCCGGGGCGCTGGCCGTGCCGGCCGGGGCGCTGGCCGTCCCCCGGTACGGCGACGAGGGCAGAAACGTGACCATCGGCGTCATCCAGGGCAACGTCCCCGGCCGGGGCATGCACCCGCTGGGCGACGAGCCGGCCGTGGTCCTCGGCAACCACACCCGGATGCTCCACCAGATGGCGCGGGACGTCAGGGAGGGCAGGACTCCCCGCCCCGACCTGGTCGTGCTGCCGGAGAACTCCACGGACATCGACCCGCTGCGCAGCGAGTTCGCCAGGAGCGAGATCGACGCGGCGGTCAAGGACATCGGGGTGCCCGTCCTGGTCGGCGCGGTGGTCGGGATCGGGGAGAACAACCGGGCGACCCGCAGCCTGGTCTGGGACCCGGTCACCGGGCCCGGCGCCCACTACGACAAGCAGCAACTGGTCCCCTTCGGGGAGTACACCCCGCTCAAGGACCTCGTGCTGGCCCTGTTCGAACGCGCGTCCCTGGTCGGTAAGCAGTCGGTGGCGGGCACCCGTGACGGCGACCTCAGACTGGGGCCGGTGACCATCGGCGCGATCAACTGCTACGAGGTGGCCTTCGACGGCATCGTGGGCGACACCGCCAGGACGGGCGCCTCGCCGCTGGTGGTGCAGACCAACAACGCCACCTACGCGCTGACCAATCTGCCGCCGCAGCAACTCGCCATGTCCCAGTTGCGGGCCGTGGAGCACAATCGGGCGGTGATCACTTCCGCAATTACGGGTATATCGGCATATGTGACTCCGAGCGGTTCGATCGCCTGGCGCACCGGGGAACTGGTGCCCGCCATGAACGTCCTGACAGTCCCGGTCAGGACCGCGCAAACCATCGCCACACGCGTGGGCGCGCTGCCCGAATGGGCCTTGATACTTGTGGGTGCGGGCGCACTGGCCGTCGCCTGGCGGCGCCGGACGCCTAGCGTGGGGCACCCCGTGATCCGAAAAGACGATCAGCAGGTGGGAGACGCGTGATGGAGCGGATGCTTGGTCGGGTGCTCGTCATCGTCCCGACGTACAACGAGCGGGAGAACCTGCCGATGATCACCCGGCGGCTGCGCGAGGCCGTGCCCGAGGCGCACCTCCTGGTCGTCGACGACGACAGCCCCGACGGCACGGGGGCGGTCGCCGACAAGCTGGTGGCCGACGACGACCACGTCCACGTGCTGCACCGGCCGGGAGGCAAGCAGGGCCTGGGCGCGGCCTACATCGCGGGTTTCCGCTGGGGCCTGGGGGAGGGCTTCGGTGTCCTCGTGGAGATGGACGCCGACGGCTCCCACCGGCCAGAGGAACTGCCCAAGCTGCTGGACAGGCTGGCCGGCGGGGCCGACCTGGCGATCGGCTCCCGGTGGGTGCCCGGCGGCAAGGTCGTCAACTGGCCGGCCTCGCGGGAGTTCCTGTCGCGCGGCGCCAACGTCTACACCCGGTTCATGCTCGGCCTTCCGGTCCGCGACGCCACCGCGGGGTTCCGTGCCTACCGTGCCGCCACCCTGGAGAAAATCGGCCTGGAGGACGTCGAGTCACAGGGCTACTGCTTCCAGGTGGATCTGACCCTGCGCACGGTCCGCAACGGGCTGCGCGTCACCGAGGTGCCGATCACCTTCGTGGATCGCACCATCGGGACCAGCAAGATGGGCCGTGGCGTCGTGGTCGAGGCCTTCTGGCGGGTCGCCGCCTGGGGTGTCATGGGCCTGCCCGCGCGTCTGCGCCGCCGCCGTGGTCGCTGATCCCCGGGGTACGGCGAGAGCGTGGTTCTGAGTCTCCGCCGAAGATGCGTCCACGCTGAGCGAACGCGGAACGCGCGGCCGCTCCGCGGCGTTGTCATGTCATACGGCTGTCGCATGAGTTGAGGCAAAGATGCGTTTTCTGCTGGTCCTGACCTTCCTTGTAGTGCCGGTCCTTGAGGTGTTGGTGCTCATTCAGGTCGGTCAGGTCATCGGTGGCTGGACGACGCTGGCCCTCCTGCTCGCCGGCGGCCTGCTCGGTTCCTGGATCGTGCGCCGCGAGGGCCGCCGGGCCTGGCGTAACCTCCAGAGCGCGCTGCAGAGCGGGCGGATGCCCGACCGCGAGCTCGCCGGCGGCGGCCTGATCCTGGTGGGCGGCACCTTGCTGCTCATCCCCGGATTCCTCTCCGACGTGCTGGGCATCCTGTGCCTGCTGCCCTTCACCCGGCCGATGGTCCGCAGGCTCGGAGCCTGGTTCTTCGCCCGCCGGGTCCGCACCATCATGGCCAGGAACGCGGCAGGTGCCGGGCTCGGTTCGCCGTTCGGCGACGGGTCGCCCTTCGACGTGCTGCGCGACGCCGGGAGGCCGCCCGGCTCGGGTCCGGTCCTGCACGGGGAGGTCATCCGTGACGAGCCGGCCGCACCTGGAAGAGCCCCCGAAGGGGCCTCCGACGGGACCGCCGGCCCCCGGAGCCTCACCGATCGCTGAGCGCGGCCAGACGGCGCAGTGAGAGCCGGAACAGCGCGGCGTTCAGCGGCCTGACCGCCAGCCAGCCGAGCCGCCCGGCCGCGCCGAACGGCAGGTCGAGATCCTCTTCCCAGATGATCGTGCTGCCGCCGCCCTCACGGGGCAGCACGCGGAAGACCCCGGTGCCGCGCACCGGCCGTCCCGTGTGCCGGACCCCCACGCTCCTGGGCGGGTCCCACTCGGTGATCTCCATGGTGTCGAGGAACCCGAGAGGCCCCACGCCGGTGAAGGCCGCCAGCCGGCTCCCGGCGCTACGGCCGTTCCCTGCGGTGACCCGGGCCCGGGTCAGGACCATCCACTCGTCGTGCCTCGACCAGTCGGTCAGCACGGAGAAGACCTGCTCGGGCCGGGCATGTGCGTCCACCGAGACGCTGATATGAGAACGGGTCACCTCCGGTTCCTTCCCACTGCCCGGCGGCCGCCCCCTGGGGCGCGCCACGAACATTGACAGGAAAATACTATTTTCCTACCTTTTAAATCGATATTTAGAATGTGACGGCCTGACGGGCGACGCCGGTGCGGGCCGGTGCCATGCGGGTCTGTGACCATGGGAACAGAGAGAGGGAGAGGGGCTGTCATGACCGCGTTCGCGGAGGGAACCGGCCTGGTCACGGTCAGGTCCGTGCCCTGGGACGACGCCGCGGCCGTGGCGCTGCGCCAGGCCATGGCCGAGGAGATGCGCGCCCGCTACGCCGACCTGCTCGCCGCCACCCCCGACCTGCTGCCCCGGGGCATGGACGTCGAGCCCGAGACCGTCGCCTACAGCGGGGTCGCGTACTCGGCGGAGGGGCTCCCCGTCGGGCACGTGGCGCTGCGCAGGCTCGGCGAGGAACTCGAGCTCAAGCGGATGTTCGTGGCCCCCTCGCACCGGGGCAGCCGCGTGGCGCGAGCCCTGCTGGCCGCGGCGGAGGACGCGGCTCGCGCGCTGGGCGCGTCCCGGGTCGTCCTGCAGACCGGCGACCGCCAGCCGGACGCGGTGAGGCTGTACCGGAGGGAGGGGTACACCCCTGTCCCGATCTTCCCACCGTACGAGCGGCTCACGGGCTCCCACTGCTTCGAGAAACTCCTGTCGTGAAAGGCCCGGAGGGCTCCCGGCGAACGCAGGCCGACACGCCCTCGCCGGCCCGGCCGATGGGTTCGGCCGGGCCGGCGAGGTGCCCGCGGGTACCTAGATGATCGGCTAGGACGCCACGCGCTCCGGGCTGTCGACGTAGATCTCACCGAAGTCGATCGCCGGGGCGAACCCGGCGAAGTTCCGCTGGACTTCGGCCTTCTCCGCCGCGTTCGGGTAGGGGTTGGTGCAACTCGTGCCCGCGCTCGCGCCGGACATCAGGTCCGTGCACCGGCCGGTGCGCCGGTCGGGCAGGCCCAGGATGTGGCCGATCTCGTGGGTGGCGATACGCAGCGGGTTGTGGCCCTCGGCGGTCGCCTGCCGCCCCATCCACACGGTTCCGCGGCCCAGGCTGGTGGGCTGCGCGCGAGGCCAGCCGTTGTCGGCGAGCACCACGAAGTCCGCGGGGCTGCCGGCCACCAGTCGCACGTTCGAGACGCTGGAGTTCCAGATTTGTGCCGCCTGATCCACGGCGGACCGGAACTCCGCGGCCCTGCTCGCGTCGTACCTGAGCACGCGTACGGCCGCCGTACGGGCGTCCGCCGCGTGGACGAGCGTGGCCTGGGCGGGGATGGCCACCAGGAAGGCCAGTCCCAGGACGAGGGCGACACCGAGGCGAGTGATTCCGGACATTTCTAGCGGGCCTCCTCGGCCATCGGGGGGTTGCTCGCGGGGAGCAGCTGGTGAGGAGGTGGGATCAGCCGGTGACGAGCGTCAGCCCGTACACCGAGAGGATCTCGTTGACCGGCTGGTGGTAGGTGGTGCCGCCGACGGAGCAGTTGCCCGAGCCGCCGGAGGTGACGCCCTGGGCCTGGCTGCCGGAGATGTAGGAGCCGCCGGAGTCGCCCGGCTCGGCGCACACGGTGGTGCGGGTCAGGCCGCTCACCGTGCCCTGCGAGTAGGTCACGCTGGTGTTGTGCTGGCTGATGACGCCGCAGCGCCAGCCGGTGGTCGAGCCCGAGCGGCAGATCGAGGCGCCGACCGAGGCCTGGGTGGAGCCGCGGACGATCACGTTCGCGCCGCCGGAACCGCGCACCCACGGCTGCACGGTGTGGCCGGGAGTGGCGACCCAGGCGTAGTCGTTGCCGGGGAACGACGAGCCCTGGAAGGTGCCGGACGGGTTGCTGGTGGCGTTGCTGGCCCGGCCGCAGTGTCCCGCGGTCACGAAGCCGGGGGTGGTTCCCTTACGGACGGAGAAGCCGATGCTGCACCGGCTGGAGCCGATGTAGTAGGCGCTGCCGCCGATGATGTTGATGAGGGGCTGGGGCTTCTCGGCGGAGAGCGTCACCCGTACGGCGTTCTTGTCGACGCCCGCGGCGGCGACGAGGGCCTCGCCCGCGGCCTGGTCACCGGTGAGGACGACGACGCTGTTGGTGGTCACGTCGACGTACCAGAGGGAGGCGCCGGCCTTCGCCTCCGCGGAGGCCTGGTCGAGACCGTCCTTGACGGCGTTGAGTTCGGCCAGGGTCCGGCCGACGATCACGGGTTGTGCGCCCTTGGCCCTGATGGCGGCGGCGTCGGCGGCGTCGGTGGTGGCCACGGAGAGCTGGGAGGCGTCGCCGTTGAGCCAGGCGCCGGCGTAGTCGGCGCCGAGCTCACCGCTCAGGGCGGACTCCGAGGCGGCCGCGCGCTGCTCGTTGGCCAGTCGCTGGACGGCCTGCTCGGCGGTGAGGCCGAGGTCGCGCTGGAGGGCCTCGAGCATCGCTGCCGGAGGCTGGGGGGCGAGGGGGGCGGGTGCTGCGACGGCGGGCGCCACGGTGGCGACCAGGTACAGGGCCACGGTGGTGGCTCCGGCCAGGAGGGTACCTCGACGTAACATGAACACTCCTTGTGAGGGGTGCTGTCAAGGTATTTGCGGGGCGCCCGTTAAGGGATCTCCCAAACAATCCCTATCGCGATGTTATGGAGTCCTGATCACCGATGGCGGGCGCGTGATCGACTGGTCCACCCCACTCACGCGGCTGTGAAGGACTCTGGAAGACTGATCACCTTGCCCTCGGCGCACAGATGTCGATCTCTGAAAGAGATCGGAGGGAGCGGCGTCGAACGACCGGTTGCAGGAGGACGCGTGCCCATGGCCGAAGAAGTCGCCGTCGACGGTGGGAACGGAGGGCCGGCGCCGTTACCACGCCGCGATGACGCGTCCCGGTGCCCGCACACCGAGCACGACGAGCGCCGCTGCGTCCTGCCCCCCGGACACGATCTGAAGCACGTCTACCCGCACCAGCAGGCCGTCGCCCTGTGCGGGGGCGATTGACGGGCCGCCCACGGCACGGGTACGGATCCCGCTGGGAGAACCCGGGTCGATCCCCTTGGCGGGGGTAGAGATTCTCTTACAGGCGCCGGATGGGCCGCTCGTGTTCGGCGTCCGGCGCGGGCCGGGGGTCTCGAGGAGTTGCCGTGGACGGATCTGCACCATCCACGCCGCAGGCGGGCGGGAACGACGTGGGGCCTTACCGGGGACGGGCGAGAATGCTCGCGGGACTTGTCGAGGCCAGCCATCTGAGCACGGTGGAGCGGCTGCCGTCCCTTGTCGAGGAGCATGCCGCCCACGCCGGTCTGTACGACGTGCTGATCTATCTGGCCGATCTGCAGCAGGACGTGCTGCGCCTGCTGGCCGGCCGGGGCGGTGGCGAGGGTGCCGAGCGGGAGCCGGCCGAGCTGCGGATCGACGGAACGCTGGCGGGGCGGGCCTTCCAGGAGGTGCGGGTCCTGTCCAGCGCCGGTGCCGCCGGCGAGGTGGGACGATGGTGGGTGCCGCTGCTGGACGGCACGGAACGCCTCGGGGTACTGCGCGTCAGCGTCCGGCCGGACACCGACGGCGACCGGGCACAGGAGGACATGCGGTATCTGGCGTCCGCGGTCGCGCTGATGCTGGTGAGCAAGCGTTCCCAGAGCGACTCCTATGCCCGGCTGGTGCGGACCCGGCCGATGAACGTCGCCGCCGAGATGCAGTGGAACCTGTTGCCGCCGCTCACCTTCGCCGGCGAGAAGGTGGTGATCGGCGCCGTGCTCGAACCGGCGTACGAGCTCGGTGGCGACGCCTTCGACTACGGGCTGGCCGGAGAATCCGTCCACCTGGCGGTCTTCGACGCGATGGGCCATGACGCGTCAGCCGGGCTGACCGCCAACCTCGCGGTGGCCGCCTGCCGCAACCAGCGCCGCCAGGGTATCGGCCTCGTCCGGGTCAGCGAGGGGATCGAGGAGGTGCTGATCAAGGAGTTCGGCCGGGGCAACCGTTTCGCCACGGCCATTCTGGCCAACCTGAACATACGCACCGGAGTGTTCACCTGGGTCAACCGGGGCCATCACCCGCCGGTGGTGATCAGAGGGGGGCGATGGGTCACCACCTTGAGGTGCCCGCCCGCTCACCCGCTGGGCCTCGGACTCGGGCTGCCGGTGACCCTGTGCAGGGAGCAGTTGGAGCCGGGCGACCGCGTGCTCCTCTACACCGACGGCATGATCGAGGCCCGCGACCGAGAGGGCAGGGAGTTCGGCCTGGAGCGCTTCGTCGACTTCATCGTCCGGCACAACGCCGACGACCTGCCCGTGCCGGAAACCCTGCGCCGCCTGGTCCGCAGCGTGCTGAAACACCATGACGGCAGGCTCCAGGACGACGCCACGGTGCTGCTGGTGGAGTGGTGTGACAGAGCCGGGGGCAAGCTCAGCCTCTGGCCCGGCGGGGCGCCGGGTCAGAGCGCGGGGGAATAGGGGCTCTCGCCGTCCCGGATCGCGGTGAGCATCCGGGCCGTGTACGCCTGCACGGCCTTGTGCAGGCCGTGGCCGAAGCTCACCCGGGCCACCCCGAGGGAGGCCAGCTCGCCGAGCGACGGCGTGCCCGGACGGAACAGGATGTTGATCGGCCCCTCGATCCGCTCGGCCAGTGCGCGGACGGCCTCGGCCTCGGCCGCGAAGATCGGGTAGACGCAGTCGGCGCCCGCCTCCAGGTAGCGGCGGCCCCGCCGCACCGATTCGGCCAGTCGCTCCCCGGCGTCTCCCGTGCCGTTCATGTAGGTGTCGATCCGCGCGTTGATCACCAGGTCCACGCCGGCGTCGACCGCGGCGGACCGGACGGCGCCCAGGAAGGCCGCCTGCTCGTCGGCGTCGACCATGGCGCCGGTGCGCGGATCGGAATCCTCCAGGTTGCAGCCGGAAGCCCCGGCGGCGGCGAGCCGCTCGACCAGTTCGGCGGGCTCCAGCCCGTAGCCGCGCTCCATGTCCGCGGTGACGGGCAGGCCGACCGAGCGGCTGATCCTGGCGATCGCGGCCAGCATCTCCTCGACCGGTGTCTCCTCACCGTCGTCGTAGCCGAGCACCGGGGCGACGGCGGCGCTGCCGGTGGCGATCACCGGGAACCCCTCGGCCTCGACGGCACGTGCCGACGCGGCGTCCCAGACGTTGGGCACCACCAGCGGACGGCCCGGCACGTGCAGCGCCCGGAGCGCCGCGGCTTTCTCACCGGCCGTCGTCGAGGTGGTGCCGGTGGTTTCTCTGCTGGTCTGAGTGGTCATGGAAGTGACCTTAGGGAGAAAGTAGACCGACCCCAAGGACCAATTCCGTATTAATCGGTTGAGCCACTTCGCGCCCAGGCCGTCACCGGGGCAGCGGAGAAGACGGAGACCTTGGGCCCCCTGGTCAGGGGGCCCAAGGTCTCCGTCCCTTCGAATCCGTCAGGCGCTCTTGCGGCGCTGGGCGCGTAGAATCGCCAGGCGCTCGTTGAGCACCTCCTCCAGGTCCTCGATCGTGCGGCGCTCCAGCAGCATGTCCCAGTGCGTGCGTGGGGGCTTGGCCTTCTTGGCCTCCGGCACCTCGCCGTCCACCCGGAGGGCGGTCGCACCGCACATGCGGCACTCCCAGGTCGCCGGGATCTCGGCCTCAGCGGCAAGCGGAACGTCGAATCGATGGCCCTTCGGGCAGGTGTAGGACACCTCCTGGCGCGGGGCCAGATCGGTGTTGCGGTCGTTCTCGTAGCTGGTCGCCCCGAGCCGGGTACCGCGTAGCGCACGCTCGCCCATGTCTGAATGCCTCCTGAGGGCCCCGTCGTGAGGGGTTCGTCTCCCACGGCGTACAACGCTTGATACCGTGTGTGGATTCCCACAGACAGGGTGATCCAATCGCACGTTCTTGACCCGGTCTGTGAAGGAACCCTTTTCCGGGGCGTTCTCAGAGGCGTTCCGGCACCTGGTTTCCGGCCGATCTGATGGCCTTGGGCAGGTCGATGAGGGCGAGCAGCACGAAACCGAGCACGAAGAAGATCACCAAAGAGATGATGCCCAGGCGGTAGCTGTCGGTCAGCTGGAGCGCCAGGCCGAGGGTGAACGATCCGAGGAACGTCGAGCCCTTGTCGCTGATCTCGTACAGGCTGTAGTACTCCGCCTCCTTGCCCCGCGGGATCACGTGTGAGAACAGCGACCGCGACAGTGCCTGCGTCCCGCCCATCACGATCGCGATGGCGAATCCCAGCGCGAAGAAAGGCCCCGCCGACCCCTTGGGCAGGAAGTAGGCCACGGCCACCACGGCGACCCAGGCGATCAGCGCGACCATCACGACCCGCTTGGCCCCGTACGAGCCGGCGAGCCGGCCGAGCAGCAGCGCCCCGAAGAAGGCCACGAACTGCACCATCAGGATCGCCGCGATCCGTACGGTCTGGTCAAGGCCGAGTTCCTTGTCGGCATAGGTGGCCGAGAAGGAGATGACCGTCTGCACGCCGTCGTTGTAGATGAGGTAGGCGACCAGGAAGCCCAGGGTCAGCGGGTAGCGCCGCAGTTCCCTGATGGTGCGGCCCAGCTGGCGGAAGCTGCCCGTCACGGCCTGACCGGCCGTCTCGGCGCCGGGGGCGAGCGCCCGCCGGTTGCGCAGCCGCAGCAGCGGGATGACGGTGAACCCGCCCCACCACAGGCCCGCCGAGGCCAGGGCGATGCGCACGGCCTCGCCCTCGGTGACGCCGAAGGACTTGTGCTTGAGGAAGAGTGCCAGGTGGAAGGCGAGTAGCAGGCCGCCGCCGAGGTAGCCGAAACCCCATCCCTGGGCGGAGACCCGGTCGCGCTCGTCCGCCGTGGCGATCTCCGGCAGGAACGAGTTGTAGATCACGAACGCGGCGGCGAAGGCGACGTTGGCCACCAGGAACAGCGCGCCGCCCAGCAGGTAGCGTCCGTCGGCGACGAACCAGAAGCAGAGGGTGGCACCGGCGCCGAGGTAGGCGAACAGCCCCATGAGCTCCTTCTTGCGGCCGGTGTGATCGGCCAGGGCGCCCGCCACGGGCATCAGGATGATCTGCAGGATGGCCGCGCTGCCCACCACGAAGGAGTAGTAGGCGCTGGGCCGCACGTCGAACCCGAGCACGTCCACATAAGGGCGGCCCTGGGCGGCGGTCTCCGCGATCGTCGTCAGGTAGGGGCCGAGGAAGACCGTCAGGACAGTGGTGGGGAAGGCGGAGTTCGCCCAGTCGTAGAAGTACCAGCCGCGCTGTTCGCGACGGCGGGCCTGGGGGGTTTCCTCGACGACCTGTTCGGAGGTCATGGGGGTCCTCGGTTCGCTGGGGGGCGGGGGAAGGGGTGCTCGCGCCGTCGTGCGCTCAGGTCGCCACGAGAGGGCACGCGCGCGGTGGCCGGGTCGGTGCTCTCGCGGGGCCGCGCCTGTTCCGGCGGCCACGCGCCCGCGCGCCACCCGCGCGGCTCATGCGGTTCATGCGGCGAGACGGCCGGGGTGCCACTGGCCACGGGCCTCCAGCACGTCGCGCAGTCCGGAGATGTTGTCGGTCATCAGGCCGTCCACGCCCGCGTCGAGCAGGCGTTCCATCACCCCGGTGTTGTTGACGGTCCACACGTGGACCTGCATGCCGAGCGCGTGTGCCGTGCGGACCAGGGCGGGCGTGGCGATCCGCAGGCCGCGGAAGCCCACCGGCACCTGCGCGCACGGCACCCCGGCGCGGGCCAGGCGGGCGAGCAGCCGGCCGTACCCGGAGGTGGTGGCGGCGGCGCGCAGGGCCGCCACGCCGCGTGGTCCGAGCGAGGAGCACACCTCGCGACCGATCGCGGCGCGGGCACGGGCGAGTCGCTCCTCGGAGAAGGAGGTGAGGCAGATCCGGTTGTGGGAGGCGGTCCGCCTGACCACCTCGGCGAGCGGCGCGATGGCCTCCGCCTCCTTGACGTCGATGTTGAAGCGCGCCTCGGGCCACGAGCCCAGCAGGTCCTCCAACAACGGGATCTCGTCCACGCCGCCGATCCGCGCCTCGCGCACCAGCCGGTACGGCAGCGCGGCGATCCGTCCCCGGCGGTCGGTCACCCGGTCCAGCGTGTGGTCGTGGAAGGCCAGGAGCACCCCGTCGGAGGTGGCGTGCGCGTCGGTCTCCAGGTAGGTGTAGCCGAGCTCGACGGCCCGCTCGAAGGCGGCGAAGGTGTTCTCCCTGCCCTCGGCGGCCCCGCCCCGGTGGGCGAAGGCAAGTGGGGCGGGATGATCGAGGAAGGGGTAACGACGCTGCACGTGCAGGAGTATGCCCCCTGTGAGCAGGGCTCGTCATCGCGAGCAGATGAACATTTGGGTCACAAGACCCCGGAACGGAGCCGATCGGCGAGTCTTTGCCTCGGCTTGTTCACCGGCTTGTTCATCGCCATGGATGATGAAAAATACCTGGTCGTCCACGGCAGACCTCGCCGTTTCAGCTGGTTCTCGGTTCACGGGAGCACGACGTCGAGACCGAGGTCCACGAGAACGGAGGCCGCGCATGAGCACCGGGAGCATTCCGAAGCCCGTGGCGGGCGTCGGCGGTTTCGTCGACGACCGCCTTGGCGCCGCCCCCTTTCTCAAGCGCAACCTGCGGAAGATCTTCCCTGATCACTGGACGTTCCTGCTCGGCGAGATCCCGCTCTACTCGTTCGTCGTCCTGCTGCTGACCGGCGTGTTCCTGACGTTCTTCTTCAGGCCCACCATGGGCGAGGTCGTCTACGACGGCTCCTACGGCCCGCTGCGGGGCGTCCTGATGTCCGAGGCGTACGCCTCGACGTTGAACATCAGCTTCGATGTGCGCGGCGGCCTGCTGATGCGGCAGATGCACCACTGGGCCGCCCTGCTGTTCGTCGCCGGGATGATGGCGCACATGCTCCGGATCTTCTTCATGGGCGCCTACCGCAAGCCCCGGGAGCTGAACTGGGTGATCGGCGTGCTGCTGCTGACGCTGGCCCTGGCCGAGGGATTGACCGGCTACTCCCTGGCCGACGACCTGCTCTCCGGAGTCGGCCTGCGGATCACCGCAGGCACGATGATCTCGTTTCCGGTGATCGGCACCTGGCTCACCTTCTTCCTCTTCGGCGGCCAGTATCCCGGCGAGGACATCATCTCGCGGTTCTACTCGATACACATCCTGCTCCTGCCGGGCGTCCTGCTGGCGCTGATCACCGCCCACCTGATGCTGACCTGGGTGCTGAAGCACACGCAGCTGCCGGGCAAGGGGCACACCAACGACAACGTGGTGGGCGGGCCCTTCTACCCGTCCTTCATCGCCAAGTCCAACGCCTTTTTCATGTTCACCTTCGGCGTCATCGC
The DNA here is from genome assembly GCF_040295965.1 of Streptosporangium sp. NPDC002544. Taxonomy (NCBI): domain Bacteria; kingdom Bacillati; phylum Actinomycetota; class Actinomycetes; order Streptosporangiales; family Streptosporangiaceae; genus Streptosporangium; species Streptosporangium sp. NPDC002544. The sequence goes on from NZ_JBEOWJ010000011.1 coordinate 294,704, forward strand.
GCTGCTGGGCACCTTCGCCCAGATCAACCCGATCTGGCTGTACGGTCCCTACACCCCGGCCAACATCTCGGCGGGCTCGCAGCCCGACTTCTATCTGGCGTTCCTCGACGGCGCGCTCCGCCTGATGCCCTCCTGGGAGATCAATTTCCTGGGCTTCACGCTGCCGCTGAGCGTGCTGATCCCGGCGCTGGTGCCGATGGGCATCATCATGACGGGCCTGGCGCTGTATCCGTTCATCGAGCCGTGGGTCACCGGAGACCACCGCGAGCACCACGTCGTGGACCGTCCCCGCAACAACCCGCACCGCACCTCGATCGGCATGGCCGCGATCACGTTCTACGGGATCCTGTGGCTGATAGCGTCGAACGACGAGATCGCCGCGTTCTTCCACCTCTCGCTGAACGCGCTGACCTACACCGGCCGCGTCATGATCTTCCTGGGGCCGGCCCTGGCCTACTACATCACCTACCGGATCTGCCTGGGCCTGCAGCGCCGCGACGCCGCGCAGATCGGCCACGGCGTGGAGACCGGTGTGATCAAGCGTCGGCCGCTGGGTGACTACATCGAGGTGCACGTCCCGCCCAACGAGGGCATCGAGGCTCTCATCCGGGGCAAGAAGCCGATCCCGACCGTCCCCGCGGCCACCGAGGACGAGGAGGGGATCCCCGCGGCCGGGAGACATCGCCGGCTCGCCAGGCTTCGCGCCAGGATGAGCAGGATCTACGGAGGCGAGAAGGTCCCGCTCGACGGCGCCCGGGGGCACGACGGGCAGAGGCAGGACGGGCGGGGGGCCGAAGGGCGCGCGGCCATCGGTTCGGGCACCGGCTCGAGCACGGATGAGAGCGGGCGCCCGCCCCGGTGACGGTCAGTCCTCCGGCAGCGCCTTGCCCGACCACTCCTGGCGGCGGACCTCCGCCACCGCGATCGCCGCCGCGACCGAGACGTTGAACGAGCCGACCCGGCCCACCTGCGGGATGTAGCAGACGCCGTCGACGGCCTCCAGCAGCGCGGGGGAACATCCGTGATCCTCGCTGCCCACCACCAGGCACACGTCGCCGTCCAGCTTGGCCTCGGACAGGGGCACCGCGTCGCCGGTCAACTCCACCGCGACCACGGTGAACCCGTCGTCCCTGGCCGCCCGGACGGCCTCCAGGACGGGCACCGGCTCCTCCCAGGCCACCAGGCGGTCGGTGCCCAGCGCGGTCTTCTGCGCCTTGGGGTTGGTCGGCGGGGTGGCGTTGCCCGCCAGCCAGATCCGCTCCACCCCGAAGGCGGCGGCCGTGCGGAAGATGGAACCGACGTTGAACGGGCCGGTCACCGACTCCAGGATCAGCGCGAGCCGCCCCTCGGTGTTCCTCCGCCAGGTGCGGTTGAGGCGCTTGACATCGGTCGGGCGCAGCTGCCTGCGTGGGTTCGCCGTCATCGGTCGTTCACCGTTCCTCGTCGTTCCTCGTTCGTCTCTCGGACGGCTCGTGTCCCGCCCGCCGGGATGACCCTGCTCACCGCGCCGGGTCCGCCTGCGACCCGGCCTCCACCCGGAGGATCCGGTACGCCGAGCGGGAGGCCACCCGCTCGGTGGGCCAGCCCCGCTCGTTCAGCCAGCGCTGCAGGGAGTCCGAGCCCAGGTGCTTCTGGACCACCAGGTGGGCGACGCCGTCGGGGGTGAGGCGTGACAGCCAGCGGGTCAGCATCTCGTGCATCGCGGCCTTGCCGATGCGGATCGCCGGATTGGACCAGATGGCGGAGAACCGCACCTGGGGCGGAACCTCGTCGACATGCATCGCCCTCACGTTGCCGAGGGAGGCGGACCTGGCGTTCCTGGCGCACAGCTCCACGGACCTGCGGTTGACGTCCACCGCCCAGACCGTCGCCTCGGGAGCGCGCGAGGCCATCGTCAGCGCGATCGGCCCGTAGCCGCAGCCCAGGTCGAGCAGGTCGCCGCCGGACGGCGGAGGAGGCACGCTCTCCAGCAGGATCCGGGTGCCCACATCGACGCGCTCGGCGGAGAAGACCCCGCTGTCGGTCTCCAGCTTCAGGTGAAGGTCGGGGAGCACGAGCGTGACCGAGCCGGGACGGCCGGCGGTCTCGGGACGCTCCTCGAAGTAATGTGCCACGTCGTAGAACGTTACCAATGGCCGGGACCGGCTCAGGGCAGCCGCGACCCCAGCAGCAGGGCCACCCCGGCGGTCACCAGCCCGGTCAGGACCGCCGCCACCACGAACCACTGGGTGACCTCCTGGTTGACCGTCCGGTAGCCCAGCGAGGTGCCGATCTGCTCGTACACCTCCCGCAGCTGGCTGCCGGACTCCGCCTCGTAGGCCCGGCCGCCCGTGCCGTCCGACAGGGTCTGCAGGGTGGTCTTGTTCACCGGCACGTTCACGTCGCGCCCGTCGATCGAGACGGTGCCCTCCTGGGTGCCGTAGGCGATCGTGGAGACCGGCACACGCGAGCTCATCGCCGACTCGATCGCCTCCGCCACCGAGCGGCCAGAGGTGTTGTCGCCGTCGGATAGCAGTACGATCGCCGCCGGCGGGGGGTCGGTCACCGCCTGCTGGTCGAAGGAGCGCAACGAGTCCAGGGAGCTGAACACCGCCTCGCCGATCGCGGTGCCCGCACGGGTGCTCAGGTTGCCGAGGGAGGTGCTCACCGCCTGGTGGTCGGTGGTGGGGGAGACCACGACGGAGGCGGAGCGGGCGAAGGCGACCAGCCCGACGTTGAAGCGTTCCGGCAGGTCCGCGACGAACTTCTGGGCCGCCTCCTTGGCCGCGGCGATCCGGTTCGGCTGGACGTCGTCGGCCTCCATCGACAGCGAGACGTCCAGCGCGATGATGATCGTCGCACGGTCGCGGGGGATCCGCACCGAATCGGCGGGACGGGCCGCGCCCACGATCAGCAGGCCCATCATGACGAAGAACAGCAGCGGGGCGACGTGCCGCCGCCAGCCGGGTCCCGGGGGGGTCACCAGCGTCAGCAGCGGCAGGTTGGTGAAGCGCAGCGCGTAGCGGCGCCGGGCGAACTGGGCGGCCACGTAGCCCGCCACGAGCAGCGCCAGCGCGGCGAACAGCCACAGCCAGGCCGGAGAGAGGAAAGTCACCGTGTCGCTCCCGACCTCGGGTGCCTATGGGTCAGGTACGCCATGCGCCGCTGCCGCAGCACGAACTGGGCGATGTCGAAGACCCAGTCGCGGTCGGTGCGCAGCACCAGGTGGGCCACCCCACAGCGGCGCAACGCCGTCTGGTTGGCCGCCCGCTGCGCGGCGGCGGCCTCCGCGTACGCCCGGCGGACCTTGGGCGTGAGCTGGATCTGGCGGCTCCGCCCCGACTCCGGATCGGTCAGGTTGACCAGTCCGACCGCCGGCAGCTCCAGCTCGCGGGGGTCGATCACCTCGACGGCCATTACCTGGTGGTGAGCGGCCAGCCTGCGGATCGGCCGCTCCCAGGGCAGTTCCAGGGTGGGATCGAGAGTGGGGTCGGGGTCGAGGAAGTCGGAGACGATCACTCGCAGGCCGCGCCGTCGCCGTGCCGAGGCCATCACCTCGATCGCCTCGGCCAGGTCGGGGGCGTCGGCGACGGCACGACCTCTGGGAGCCTCCATCAGCGAGTGCAGCAGGCCGTACAGTGCCGGGCGGCCGCTCCTGGCGGGCATCCGGTGAACGTACTCGTCGTGCAGGACGTACGCGCCGAAGCGGTTTCCGATCCGGCCCGACAGGAAGCCGATCGCCCCGATGGCGGCCACGACCAGGTCCCGCTTCTCCATGTCGGCGGTACCGAAGTCCATGCTGGGAGACAGGTCCGCCAGCGCCCAGGTCTCCAGCTCCCGGTCGGCGACCAGGTCACGCACGTGCGGGACCGTCGTGCGGGCGGTCACCGCCCAGTCCATCCGCCGGATGTCGTCCTCGCCGGGCACGTAGACCCGGCTGTCGCCGAACTCGCTTCCAGGACCGGGAAGGAGCCCCTGGTACGCCCCCTGCAGCAACCCGTCCAGGCGCCGCACGATGGTGAGCTCCAGCCGCCGCAGTGCCTGCTCGGCGGTGCCTATGGCGACGCTGTGTTGATGGCGACGCTGGCGCGTCGCGGTGAGGCCGCTCTTATCCGGCTCCTTCCCCGCTATCGGCGACGCTGCGCGTCGCGGTTCGGCCGCTGGGATCCGGCTCCTTCCCTCGTCGTTCATCCGCTTCGCTCCTTCACTCCTCAGTCCAGTCCCCGGCGCGGCCTCACGGAAGTCCCTCAGTCCGGGCATGGGCACGTCCCCACGCCGCTTTCTGAGGTGGTCACCGGGGGCCCTGGTTCCAGACGACGAGGGGGGGCGGAACGGCGGCGAGGATCTGGCGGATCACGTCCTCGGGGTCGATCCCGTCGGCCAGGGCGTCGAAGGTGAGCATCAGCCGGTGGGACATCACGTCCACCGCCACGTCGCGGATGTCGTCGGGGAGCAGGTAGTCGCGGCCCCGCAGCAGTGCCAGGCCACGCCCCGCGGCGACCAGGCCGAGGGTGGCCCGGGGGCTGACACCGATCTCGATGTTCTCCTCCAGCCCGGCCAGGCCGTAGTCGACGGGGGAGCGGGTGGCCATCACGAGCCTGACCACGTAGTCGGCGACGAGCTGGTGGACCGAGACCTGATCGGCCATCGACTGCAGGGCGGCCAGCCGCGCGGGGTCGAGCACCGCCCTGGGAGTCGGCGGCGTGACGCTCATCCGGTGCAGGATCTCCAGCTCCTCGTGGGCGCTGGGATGGGTGACGCGGATCTTGAACAGGAACCGGTCGCGCTGGACCTCGGGGAGGGGGTAGACGCCCTCGGACTCGATCGGGTTCTGGGTGGCCAGCACGATGAACGGCCTGGGCAGCGGATGGGTCTCCCCGGCCAGGGTCACCTGCCGCTCGGCCATGACCTCCAGCAGTGCCGACTGCACCTTGGCCGGGGCCCGGTTGATCTCGTCGGCGAGCAGGAAGTTGACGAACACCGGGCCGAGCTCGACGTCGAAGACCTCGCGGGAGGGGTGGTACACCCGGGTGCCCACGATGTCGCTGGGAACCAGGTCGGGGGTGAACTGGATACGGGCGAAGGCGCCGCCGACCACGGTGGCCAGCGTCGAGGCGGCCAGGGTCTTGGCCACGCCCGGCACGCCCTCCAGCAGGCAGTGGCCGCGGGCGAGGAGCGCCACGAGCAACCGCTCCACCATGTGTTCCTGCCCGACGATGACCCGCCGGACCTCGGTCAGGGCGTCGCGCAGCAGTCCGGTGTCGATCTCGCTCGGCAGTTCTTCTGCGACGGTCATGTCGATATTCCATCACGTCCGGGAAGGGAACCGCCGGGTCGACCCGGCGGTGAATCGCCTTCCCCGTCATGGTTCCCGTGTTCGAGACGGCCGGTGCCCATCCCGGCTGAGGGAGGCGAGAAGCCGACTCCCCGGGTGGGGGAGGTCACCCGAGCCCGGTGGTGGCTCGCACGGTGTGCCCGATCTCGTCACCCGTGCGGCATGGGGTGATCACCCGGGTGTGCTTTCATGTCAGACGTGGCCACTCCGCTCCAGTATGGTGACCCGCCCCAGTTGGGACCCTTCGTCGTGCAGGCACGTCTGCGGGTGGGACCCGCCGGGCTGGTCTATCTCGGGCTCGCGCCCGACGGCAGGGCCGTCTCGGTCGCGGTGCTGACCAGGGGAGCCGCGCTCGACCCGGCGGCCCGTGACCGCTTCGTCACCGGTGTCCGTGACGCGGCGGCCAGCCGTTCCGGCGTCCGGGGCTGGATGGCCAGGGCGACACGCGGGCGCACCGCGGTGGCCGACACGGTCCCGCAGGTGCTGGCCATGGACGGCGGGAGCGCCCCGTGGGTGGCCACGCCGTACGAGCCCGACAGGGCGGGAGCGGAGCGGTTCCTCGAACCGGTGCTGGTCAGCGGAACGCTGATCGGCGAGCAGCACGGCCCCGACTTCGCGCCGCACTGGGTGGGCGACCGCTCGCCCGCGCTGCCCGCGCCGCCCAAGAGCGCGCCGCCGCCGACCGAGACCCGCCGAGCCGTGATCGTCGCGGGGGTCGTGCTGACCCTGCTGCTCGTGCTGCTGGCCGTGACGGTCTGGCTCCTGCTGCGCAAGGAGGACGATTTCAAGCCGCCGCCGAGGCCGCTGCCGCCCACGGTGTTCGTACCCACCCCGCCACCGGTCCCGGCGACGCCGGATCCCGGCCGGCCCACCCCTTCGCCGTCGCCGAGCCAGAGCGGGACCGGTACCCCCGGCCCTGAGCGGGGCGACGAGAACGAGGGCGAGCCGATTTAGGGGGGGCGCCCGTGAGGCCGGGGAGGCGGCCGGTGGGTGGTCCGCCTCCGGGTGCGGGCGTGTCGGCCGGCTGGGAAAGGGCGCCCGCCGAGCCGTCGCCGGCTGTTTAAATTGCCACCCCTCTTTGTGGAGATTCTTCTCTTTATCGCTATAAAGCGCTCTGTGTCGGTTAAGGGGGATTGTGTGCCGATATGGAGTGGCGCGCCGAATGTGACCGCGGCAGGGAAGGAATCGTCATCATGACGGATGTGTCGAGCGTGGGACCCCAGCCGGGTGATGACCGCCCGATCCTGACCAATCGGCAGGGGCACCAGGTCTACGACAACCAGAACCAGCGCACGGTCGGCGCGAGGGGTCCGGCCACGCTGGAGAACTACCAGTTCCTGGAGAAGATCAGCCACTTCGATCGCGAGCGCGTCCCCGAGCGGGTGGTCCACGCGCGAGGGGTGACCTCCTACGGTTACTTCGAGGCCTACGGCACGTTCGGTGACGAGCCGATCAGCCGCTACACCCGGGCGAAACTCTTCCAGGAGCCCGGAAAGCGGACCGATGTGGCCGTCCGGTTCTCCACGGTGATCGGTGGCAGGGACTCCTCGGAGGCCGCCCGCGACCCGCGCGGGTTCGCGGTGAAGTTCTACACCGAGGACGGCAACTGGGATCTCGTCGGCAACAACCTGGCGGTCTTCTTCATCAGGGACGCCCTCAAGTTCCCCGACGTGATCCACTCGCTCAAGCCGGACCCGGTGACGTTCAGGCAGGAGCCCGGCCGGATCTTCGATTTCATGTCGCAGACGCCGGAGAGCATGCACATGCTCGTCAACCTGTTCAGCCCGCGCGGCATCCCGGCCGACTACCGGCATATGCAGGGCTTCGGGGTCAACACCTACAAGTGGGAGAACCAGGAGGGCGACAGCCGTCTGGTGAAGTACCACTGGATCCCCAAGCAGGGCGTGCGCAGCATGACCGCCGAGGACGCCGCGGCCGTACAGGCACTGGAGCTCGGGCACGCCACCAAGGATCTGCACGAGGCGATCGACCGGGGCGACTTCCCCGAGTGGGAGCTGCGGGTGCAGATGATGAGCGACGACGACCACCCCGAGCTGGACTTCGACCCGCTGGACGACACCAAGGTGTGGCCGGAGAACGAGTTCCCGCCCATGCCGGTCGGCAAGATGGTGCTGAACCGCAATGTGGCCAACAACTTCGCCGAGAATGAACAGATCTCCTTCGGGACCGGTGTCCTGGTCGACGGCCTCGACTTCTCCGACGACAAGATGCTGGTGGGCCGTACGTTCTCCTACAGCGACACCCAGCGCCACCGGGTGGGCCCCAACTATCTGCAACTGCCGGTCAACCAGGCCAAGCACGCCCAGGTGCGCACCAACCAGCGCGACGGCGAGATGACTTACCACGTCGACGGGCAGGGCGCCAACCCGCACGTCAACTACGAGCCGTCCATCACCGGGGGGCTCCGGGAGGGGCAGTACCCCACCTACGACGAGCAGGGGCCGGTCATCTCCGGGAGGCTGACCCGCAAGCGCATTCCACGTACCAACGACTACACCCAGCCCGGTCAGCGCTACATGCTCATGGAGCAGTGGGAGCGCGACGATCTCGTGCTGAACTTCGTCGACCTGCTCTCCCAGGCCTCGCGCCCCGTCCAGGAGCGGATGGTCTGGCACTTCCTGATGGTCGAGGACGATCTCGGGCTCAGGGTGGGAGAGGGGCTGGGCATCAGCCCCGGGGATGTCTCCCACCTGAAGCCGTTGATCGGCCAGGACCTGACGGACGAGGACCGCGAGCGGCTGTCCAAGCTGGGCAAGAACGGGCCGCGCGAGGTGACCGGCCTGAAGATGACGCACTGCGTGCCCGACGAGCGGGCACGGGTGGAGCGGTAGGAACCGGCCGCCGGGCCGGGGCGCGCGCCCCGGCCCGGCGGGGGCGGCGGTCGCCGGGCCCCGGAGCGCGCGGGGACGGTCCGCCGTTGCGCACCGCCGGGGTTCGACCCACTGATCGAGGCCTTCCTTAACGGAAGAGACCATTGGTCAAAATCGCCCGATTTTTCCGCTTAAGAAGGTATGAGTACCACTACAGCGGGCACGCGATCCTCAACCTGAGCTGCCAGTATCTGAGCCGTTCTCACTCCCAATTGGATCGCCATGCCTGTTAAGAGCAACGTTATTCCGATCATCAACTGGTCTCGCCGCTCCTCCTGCCTCAGCGAGGATCCCGAACTCTTCTTTCCGGTGTCCTACGAGGGGCCGGGTCGTGAACAGTACGAGCGTGCCAGAGCCGTGTGCCGCCGCTGCCCGGTGCGCGGGCGCTGCCTGGAGTACGCGTTGAACACCCAGCAGATGGACGGTGTGTGGGGAGGCACCACCCCCGACGAGCGCAGGGCCACCATGACCAGGGCGAGGCGTCAGGTCAGGTAGCGGTGCCCCGGAGCCGGCCGGCCGTCCAGATCTCGCCCTGCCCGTCCTGTCCGCCGGGCTCGCCCGCCTCTTCGACGAGCGCGCGGAACCTGGCGGCGTTGCGCTGGGCGTTGTCCCGGCAGCAGTTGTTGAAGAGCACGTGGGTGACCTCGGCGCGCCCGGCGAGTTCTCTGATCCTGACCGCCCAGTGCTCGAGTTCCGCCTCCGAGTACAGGTAGGCGAAGCGCTCGTCGATGCTCTTGCCGGACGGCGAGGCCGGAGGTCGCGGCCAGGACCGGCGGGATCGACGAAGGGTGCCCTGGGGCATGTCGACCCCCACGTAGGTGAATCGTGTTCGGCGAGGAAGGCCAGGGTGTCCTCGAGGTTCTCCTCGTCCATCCAGGTGTGGTTGCGGAACTCGACGCTGATCCGCTGGTCCCGGTGTCGCGTGGTCTCTACGGCCTCGCGCCGACCACGGCTACCCGCATGTCCATCGGGTGCCCGGGGAGAGGCCGGTGAACCTCCCTCCGCCACGGCTTTGCCGTACGCGGTGGTTCACCGGCCCCACGTGACCGCCGTGCCGGTCAGCGGCGGGGCGACGGCCAGGGGTTGGGGCGGCAGCCGTACAGGGACTTGGTCTGCTGGAGCATCACCGGGGCCCGCCGGCCGGGGCCGGGGCAGGACACGTGGCCGTGGCCGAGGCCGTGCCCGACCTCGTGGCTGATCACGTACTCGCGGTAGGAGGCCACGTCACGGCCGTAGCCTCGCGCCCCGGTGTTCCAGCGGACCGCGTTGATGATCGCGCGCCCGCCGTTCCAGCAGGACAGCGTGCCGTTGGTCCGCATCGGCAGGCAACGCCGATCGGCCGTCTCCGGGCTGCTCAGCGAGACCCTGAGCTCCACCGGACCGCGCGCCACCCGTTTGAACCGGTACCCCCAGCCACGCGGGTCGTTGAGGATCCGGTGCACCTCGGAGGCGAACTCATCCACCTCGAACGGCAGGCCGCGCTCGACCTCCACCGCGTACCGGACGACCCTGCCCTTGCCCCTGGGAGGTCTGGCCTCGCCGGGGGCGACGGCGTAGCGGCCCTTGGCCGCCCGGGGCACCTTCACCCTCAGCGGTTGCTGCCGGCCGTTGGCCAGCAGGAGCGGCTCCTCGGCCGGGCCGGAGGGGTCGGCCGTACCCCGAGGCTGCGGTGGCGGGGTCGGTGTCACCGGCGTCACGGGTATCTGGGGCAGGGCGGCGTCCGGGGGTGGGGGAATGTCGGGAACAGGCTCGAGGTGACCGCTCAGCAGGGTGACCGCTCCGGTGGTGAACGTGGCCATGACGCTGAACGCGAGAAGCCACATAACGGTCTTGGAGTCACGTCGACTTTCGTTCCTGGACATAGTCCGTAAACCCTATTGCCCTCCGGAGGTAACTGATCAAACCAGGGGAAAATCCATCAGATGGTGGCATCTCGGGGAGCCTTGGGGCGGGTACGCCGACGGCGGCCGCGGGTGGCGGCCGCCGTCGGGTCCGGGGGTTCGCGGTCGTGGGCCGCCGCCGGTGCCGTGCTGCGACGGCGGACCGGTTAGGAGTGCGGGCAGGTGTCCTGGTACTCGGAGATGTTCCGGTCACCCCGGGGCGCGGGGCACAGGAACTGCTCGTAGCGGGTGTCGTTGTCGACGAACCGCTTCAGCCACGAGATGCTGTACTTGGCGATCGTCGTGTTGGAGCTGTTGGGCGCGAAGTGGCCGGCCCCGTCGAGTTCCAGGTAGGCCTTCTCCGAGGAGGCCGGGATGCTGTTGTAGAACGGCTTGGAGTGCAGGCCCACCGAGGCGATGGTGTCGTTCTCCGCGCCGACGATCAGTGTCGGGACCCGGATGCCCGACCAGTTCTTGGTCAGGTTCCACGCGGTCAGCGGGATGGCCGCCTGCAGCTGCGGCCGACTGTCGGCGGCCTCCAGGGTGCCGCCGCCGCCCATCGAGTGCCCCATCACGCCGAGCCTGCCGGCGTCGACCCGGCCGGCCGCCGAACTGCTCTGCACCAGGTAGTCGAGCGCGGCCAGCAGTTGCCTGCCGCGGCTGGCGGGCTGGTCCGCGGTGGTGATGGTGTCGATGTTGAAGACCACGAAGCCGTGGGAGGCCAGCCGCGAGGCGAGCCAGGCCATGCTCGACCTGCTCGCGGTGTAGCCGGGGGCGATGGCTATTCCGCCGAAGGTCCCCTCGCTGGTGGACGTCGGGTAGTAGATCGTCCCTCCGCCGAAGCCGGTCACCCGGAGCGAGGAGACGTTGGTCTCCGCGATCGCGAACGGCCCTCTGACCGCCTCGATGCCGGCGTTGGTCGGGTCGGGGCCGCGGTCGTACGGGCCCGCGGCGGCGGCCTGTGCGGCGGGGGCCGCGACGGCCTGCGCGGCGGGTGCGAGGCCCCCGCCGGTGCCGAGCAGAGCGAGTGCGAGGGTCAGCGTGGCGACAGTCGTCGCCCGGCGGGATCGCCTGGGCGCGTGGGCCTGGGGGGTGGTGCTGTACGGCTGCACGTTGCTGTACTCCGTTCCTGTGGGGGGAACCAGGGCGATACGGTGGTCGGCCGACGACCGTTCGTCGCGCGCCGGTCCGCCGCCGGAGGTGGCGACGGCACGGTCAGCGCCACCGGGTAACCCCTCGGCTTTCTGACATTCGCCACTTTCTCGTTGTCAGGTCCGGAGTGCATCGGTGAAATCACCCGTACTGCACTGCACCCGTGAATCAGGACATCAGTCGCACCAGCTCCACCCGCGAGCGGATGTCGAGCTTGGTGAAGATGTTCCTGAGGTGGTGCTCGACGGTCCTCGGGCTCAGGAAGAGCCGGGCCGCCACCTCCCGGTTGGTGGCGCCGTCCGCGACGATCCGCGCGATCTGGTACTGCTGTGCCGTGAGGTTCTCGGTGGCCCTGGGGCGGGACGACCTGACGGCCTCCCCGGCTCCGCGCAGCTCGGTGCGGGCCTGCTCGGCCCAGAGGCGCGCGCCGGACCGCTCGAATGTCTCCAGGGCGCTGTGCAGGTGCTCCCTGGCCGCGCCGGGACGCCGGTTCCTGCGCAGGGCGCTGCCGAAGAGCAGCTGGGTGCGAGCCGTCTCGAACTCGGAGAAACCCTGGTGGTGCAGGTCGAGCGCTGCTCTGAAGTACTCCTCGGCGTCACCCGGGGCGGCCAGGAGCGCGTGACAGCGCGTGGCGAGCGCGCGCCGGTCGGGGCTGCGGGTGCTGCCCACCCAGCCGTCCAGCACCCGCAGGGCCCTCTCGGCCGCTTTCCGGTCGCCCGTGCGTGCGGCGGCCTCGACGAAGTGGGGCGTCGACATGACCCGCACCACGAGGTGGCCGCCTGTCCCGCCCGACCTGGACGTGGCTCGCAGCCGCTTGACCGCGTCGGCGTGGCGTCCCGCCGCGAGGTCGAGGTGGGCCAGCGCCCAGTTGCCGAGTGCCCCCGCCACGCCCAGGCCATGGGCGCCCGCCAGCTCGATGGCGCTCGCCGCCCTGATCGCGCACGTCTCCGCGTCGCCCTCGACGGCCGAGGTGAGCGCGAGCCATCCCAGGTGCTGGCCCGCGCTGTTGGGCCTGCCGCGCTCCTGGGCGATCCGGAGTCCCTCGACGGCGCTGGCGGCGATGGAGGCGTAGCGGCCCATCCAGATCTCGGCCTGGATCATGAACTCCAGTACCTGAGGCACCGTGGAGACCGCCCCGAGCGCGCGCGCCGTCTCCACCGCCCGGCCGAACAGCCGCTGCGCCTGCGCGTCGTCGCCCAGCAGCAGGCCGGCCACGCCCGCCCACACCAGCACCGACGGGGTGCGCACCGAGGGCGCGAGCTCCAGCACCCGGCGGAGCGGATCGGCCGCCTCCCGGTGACGGCCGCCGAAGGTCGCCGCCGTACCGGCCAGATACTCGAACATCAGCTGGGTGGCCGCCGGGTCGTCCGGGCGGCGCAGAGTGGCGGCCCGCCGTGCTATGTCCAGGTAGCGGACGTTGTCGCCGGCCAGATAGCTCGCCTCACCCGCACGGATGAACACCCGGACGGCCTGTCCCCGATCCCTGTCCAGCAGCGACTCGGCCGCCGACATCAGGTCGTCCCCGGCGCTGCCGGTCTTCCCGCTGCGCAGCTCCAGGCTGCCGCGGATCAGCTCGGCCTGGCTCCGTACCTCCTCGGAGATGGTCAGCGAGTGCAGGCGGGCCAGCAGCGACCGGGCGCGCCGGGGCAGCCCGGCACGCCACGCGCGGTTGGCGGCGGCGGCCAGGCGCGCGGCCTTGACGTCGCCGTGCGCGGTCAGCTCGGCCGCCCGCTCGAAGGCGAGGAAGGAGGCCGGATGGCCGCCCTGGAAGCCCGCCGCCGCGGCGGCCGCGGCCAGTTCGTCGGCCAGCGACTCGTCGGGGCCGTCCATCGCGGCGGCCCGATGCCAGGCGCGCCGCAGCCGCTGGTGGTCGTGGCGCAGCACGCCGGCGAGCAGGCGGTGTGCCGTGCGGCGCCGGGCAAGCGAGGAACCGGCGTAGACCACGGCCCGCATCGCGGGCTCGTGGAAGTCGTAGCGGTCGCCGGCGACATCGGTGACGCGGACGATCACGCCCGCCCGCTCCGCCGGTTCGAGCACGGTCAGCGCGCACCGCGGCTCCGCGGCCTCGAGCAGGGTGACCGTCTCCAGGCCGGGGTCGGCCGCGAGCAGCAGGAGCATGTCCGCGGTGTCGCCGGGCAGCCGCGCCAACCGGTCGGCGTACGCGCGCCAGAGCCGCCCGCCCCTCGGCAGCGTCTCGGGCGGCGCGGCGGCACCGGAGAGCTGTTCGGGACTGAGCGACCGGGCGAGCTCCCCGAGCGCGAGCGGGTTGCCGCAGGCGATCTCCAGCAGCGACGCCCGCACGTCGTCGGTCAGTCCCGGCACCAGGTCGCCTGCCAGCCGCCCGGCCGCCTCCCTGTCCAGGGCGTCCAGTTCGAAGGCCGATATGTCGTCGGGGACGGCGGTGCCGTCGTCGGCACCGAACAGCAGCGCCACCGCCTCCCCCGTCAGCCGCCTGGCCGCGAAGAAGAGCGCCTCGCGGCTGGGCGCGTCGAGATGGTGAACGTCGTCGACGCAGGCCAGCACCGGGCCACCGGCAGCCACCAGGAGGTTGAGCACCGCGGCGGGAAGCGCCAGCCCGCCGTCCACCGCGCCCAGCTCCAGTGCCCGCGCCAGCGCCGCGGCCTGTGCCGGGGGCAGCGCGGGCAGCCGGTCGGCGATCGGCCGGAGCAGTCCGTGCAGCCCGGCGCAGGGCAGGTGCGACTCCGCCTCGCTGCCGCGCACCCTGAGCACGACGAAGTCGCCCGACTCGCCCGCGCGTTCAGCCGCGACATCGAGCATCGCGGTCTTTCCCGTTCCCCGCGCTCCCCGCAGGATCAGCGCGCCTCCGGATCCGTCGCGCGCGGCGTCGAGGAGTCGCAGCAGCGCGTCCTGCTCCGCGTCACGGCCGTGCAGCGCCGGTGACCGGGTGACGGGGGAGGGGGAGGGGGAGGGCATGTTCCAGTGTTACGCGCGTATGTCGCGCCTGGAAAGGGCCGGTGCGGGGGTCTCCGCCGGTCCGCGCCGGTGCCCCGGCGCTTTCCGCGGGAAAGACCGGTGATTTCACCGATGCGCGCCGGGGAAACGGGCCGGAGGCGGCAACCGGGCCGGAGGGAGGGGGTCTCCGGCCCGGTTCAGGGGGTGCTCACCAGCCCGGGACGATCATCTTTCTGGCCTGCCCGGGGTCGTCCGCGCCCAGGGCGAACCGGGCGTTGTCGCGGCACTGCGCCAGGGAGTGCGCGGCGAGGCTCTCCCGCACCGCGGGAACGCTGGGCGCCGACATCGACAGGCTGGTGACGCCCAGCCCGACCAGGACCGTCGCCAGGAGCGGGTCCGCCGCCGCCTCGCCGCACACGCCGACGGGCTTGCCCACCGCCTGCCCGGCCGCGGCGCAGTCGGCGATCAGCTGGAGCAGCGCCGCCTGCCAGGGGTCGAGCAGGTCGGCGAGATCTCCGTGCTGCCGGTCGGAGGCGAAGGTGTACTGGCTCAGGTCGTTGGTGCCGATGCTCAGGAAGTCGAGCTCCTTCAGCAGGCGTTCGGCACGCAGCGCGGCGGCGGGGACCTCCACCATCGCCCCGACGCGGGCGATTCCCCGGGCGCGGGCCCGCCCGGCGAAGTCGGCCGCCTCGCCCACCGTCGTCACCATGGGCGCCATCACCCACGGCTCGGCTCCGCTCTGGCGCGCGGCCTCGGCGATGGCGTCGAGCTGGGTGTCGAGCACCTCGGGCCTGACCCGGGACACCCGCAGCCCCCGCACGCCCAGCGCCGGGTTGGTCTCTTCGGCCAGCCCGAGGAACGGCAGCGGCTTGTCGGTGCCCGCGTCGAGGGTGCGGACCACGACGTGCCCGCCGGGCGCGGCGCGGAAGACCGCGGCGTAGGCGGCCACCTGCTCCTCGTAGCCCGGCTCCTCACGCCGGTCCAGGAAGAGGAACTCCGTACGGAACAGTCCCACTCCCTCGGCGTCCACCCCCTGCGGGGCGAGGTCGGCCGCGGAGCCGATGTTGAGCAGCAGCTTGACCGGGTGGCCGTCGGAGGTACGGCCGGGGCCCCGGCTCGTGCTCGCCCGGCGGCGTTCGGCCTCCGCCAGGCGCTGGATCTCGGTGGCGGCCTCCTCGCCAATGCCGACCTCCACCTCGCCCCGCAGACCGTCGACGGACACCCACGTCCCCTCGCCGACCTCGCTCACCTCCCGGCAGGCGACCACGGCGGGCAGGCCGCGGGCGCGGGCCAAGATGGCGGTGTGGCTGGTCGGGCCGCCCTTTGAGGTGACGAGGGCGAGGACGGTGTCGGGGTCCAGGTTCACCGTGTCGGCGGGGGAGAGATCCTCGGCGACCAGGACGAAGGGATGACCGGGGGTGGGCACCCCGGGAACGGGCAGGCCGAGCACCGTCGCGACGGCCCGGTTGCGGACGTCGTCGAGGTCGGCGGCTCGCTCGGCGATGTAACCGCCCGCCGCCAGCAGTGCGCGCCGGTGGTGGGCACATGCCTCGTCGATGGCGTGCGCGGCGTCCCTGCCCGACCTGACGGCGGTCTCTACGGACTCGTGCAGACCGGGGTCGTCGGCGATGAAGGACTGCGCCTCCAGGATCGCCCGCGCGTCGGTGTCGGGTGCCTTCTCTGCCCGCTCCGCCAGTTCGGTGGCGGTGGCTCGCAGCGCGTCCAGCGCCCGGCCGAGTTCGGCGTCGGCGTCGGCGACCGGCGTGGGGGCCGGCAGCTCCGGCGGGGCCGCCATCCGGCAGACCCGTCCGGCGGCCCGCCCCGGGCTCACGCCCAGGCCCTTGAGCGTCTCAGCCATGCGGTGTCTCTTCGGCGTCGAGGTCGCGGGCGAGCAGGTCGGCGAGGGAGGTGAGGGCCTCGTCGGCTCCCGGTCCCTCCGCGTCCAGGGTGACCTCCGTGCCGTGCGTCGCGCCCAGCGCCAGCACGGCGAGCATGCTGTTGGCGGGTACGGGTTTGCCTTCCCCGACACGGATGCGGACGGGCACCCCCTGCTTGGCCGCGGCCTGCACGAAGATCTTCGCGGGCCGGGCGTGGAGGCCCGTGCTTGAGGCGATGACCACTGTCCTCTCCGGCATCTCCGGTTCTCCTTCTGCGTGTTCTGCGAGTGGTGTGAGCTTGCGCCGGCTCTCCCGCCGGATCCGGCGGGAGGCGGGTGGGGCACTCCGGTGTGGGGGGCGGGTCTTCCGGAGGTTCCCCGGCACGGTCTTGCGCTCCTGTCCGGCCCGGAGGCCCGGAGCTCCGGGGGCCGGAGCTCCGGGCCGGGGGCGGTCAGGGTTCGATGGTGACCTTGATGGCCTCGCCCCTGCTGACGATGTCGATCGCCTCCAGGACCTCGGTAAGCGCCAGACGATGCGTGATCAGAT